>NZ_JBXAPG010000028.1:69470-99480 GCF_058803765.1 Burkholderia sp. GW821-FHT14F03 | reverse complement strand
CGAAGCCCGGCAGCCGCGCAACCGCGTCGAGGCCGGCCAATTCCTTCATCACGAACAGCATGTCCTTGACGGGGGCGTGATAGCTCATGGTGCTCCTCTCCTGTCGCCTGTGCTTGTCAATGAAAAAGGGGCGCTTGCCGCGCCCCTTCGGTTCGATGCCTGAACGGCGTGAGTGCGCGGCGCGCCGCGCCCGGGCTCAGCCCAGCTCGCCGACCAACTCCGGCACCAGCGTGAACAGATCGCCCACGAGGCCGTAGTCGGCCACGCTGAAGATCGGCGCTTCCGGATCCTTGTTGATCGCCACGATCACCTTCGAATCCTTCATGCCGGCCAGATGCTGGATCGCACCCGAGATGCCGACCGCGATGTACAGCTGCGGCGCGACGATCTTGCCCGTCTGGCCCACCTGATAATCGTTCGGCACATAGCCCGCGTCGACCGCCGCGCGCGAGGCGCCCAGCGCGGCCGACAGCTTGTCCGCCAGCGGCTCCAGCACCTTCGTGTAATTCTCGCCGCTGCCGAGGCCCCGGCCGCCCGACACGATGATGTTCGCGCTCGTCAGCTCCGGACGGTCCAGCTTGGTCACTTCACGGCTCACGAACTGCGCGAGGCCCGCATCGGCCGCCGCCTCGATCTTCTCCACCGACGCGCGGCCGCCTTCCGCCGCCACCGGGTCGAAGCCCGTCGCGCGCACCGTGATCACCTTGATCGGGTCGCTCGACTGCACCGTCGCGATCGCATTGCCCGCGTAGATCGGCCGCTCGAACGTGTCCGCCGAATCCACCGCGGTGATGTCCGAGATCTGCGCGACATCGAGCTTCGCCGCGATCCGCGGCGCGATGTTCTTGCCGTAGGCCGTCGCCGGCGCGAGGATATGCGAGTAGTCCTTCGCGACATTCAGCACCGTCGCCTCGACGTTCTCCGCGAGGCCCGCTTCGAGCTGCGGCGCGTCGGCCAGCAGCACCTTGCTCACGCCCGCGATCTTCGCTGCCGCGTCCGCCGCGCCCTGCGCGTTGTGGCCCGCCACCAGCACGTGAATGTCGCCGCCGATCTTCGCCGCCGCCGCCACCGTGTTCAACGTGGCCGCCTTGATCGACGCGTTGTCGTGTTCCGCAATTACCAGAATCGTCATTTGTGTCCGCTCCCCTTACAGCACCTTGGCTTCGGTCTTCAGCTTCTCGACCAGCGTCTTCACGTCCGCCACCTTCACGCCGGCCGCGCGCTTCGGCGGCTCCACCACTTTCAGCGTCTTCAGGCGCGGCGCGACGTCCACGCCCAGGTCCGCCGGCTTCACCGTTTCCAGCGGCTTCTTCTTCGCCTTCATGATGTTCGGCAGCGTCACGTAGCGCGGCTCGTTCAGGCGCAGGTCCGTCGTCACCACGGCCGGCAGCGTCAGCGACAGCGTTTCCGCGCCGCCGTCCACTTCGCGCGCGACCGTCGCCTTACCGTCGGCCACCGTCACCTTCGAGGCGAAGGTCGCCTGCGGCAGGTTCGCCAGCGCCGCCAGCATCTGGCCCGTCTGGTTCGAATCGTCGTCGATCGCCTGCTTGCCGAGGATCACCAGTTGCGGCTGTTCCTTGTCGACCAGCGCCTTCAGGATCTTCGCCACGCCGAGCGGCTGCACTTCATCAGCCGACTCCACGAGGATCGCGCGGTCCGCGCCGATCGCCAGCGCCGTGCGCAGCGTCTCCTGCGCCTGCGACACGCCCACCGACACGGCGATCACTTCCGTCGCCACGCCCGCTTCCTTCAGGCGCACGGCTTCTTCAACCGCGATCTCGTCGAACGGGTTCATCGACATCTTCACGTTCGCAATGTCGACGCCCGTGCCGTCCGACTTCACCCGGACCTTCACGTTGTAATCGACCACTCTCTTCACTGGCACCAGGATTTTCATGCACACGCTCCAAAGTTACGAATACGACCAGCGGCCATTCTATAGCGAGGCCCGCCTGAGCGGCGCCACGTGTCCGCCCGTCTGCAGTTTTCGAGGATAGCGCTCCTCAGCGGCGCGCCGGCAATAGCGAACGATCGTTCTATTTTAAAAGAGAAAAAACCCGGACGCAAAGCCCGGGCTCTCGACCCTCGCCTCTAATCGCCCGCGCGCGGCCCTTACCAGGCCGCGATCACCGCGCCGCCGAAGCGGCTCTCGATGTAGTGCTTCACCTCCGGCGAATGGTAGGCCGCCACCAGTTTCCCGACCCAGGGCTTGCCGCGATCCGCCGCGCGGATCGCGATGATGTTCGCGTACGGGCCGTTCGGGCCCTCGATCGCGATCGCATCCTGTTTCGGCTTCAGGCCGGCTTCCATCGCATAGTTGGTATTGATCGCGGCGGCGTCGACGTCGCCGAGCGAACGCGGAATCTGCGCCGCATCCAGCTCGATGATCTTGAGTTTGCGCGGATTGTCGACGATGTCGAAGCGGGTCGCCTTCAGACCAACGTCCGCGCGCAGCTTCAGCACGCCCTGCTTCTGCAGCAGCAACAGGGCGCGGCCGCCGTTGGTCGGATCGTTCGGGATCGCGATGCGCGCGCCCGGCGGCAGCTCGGCCAGCGATTTCACGCGCTTCGAATAAAGGCCCATCGGAAACGTCACGGTCTCCGCCACCTTGACGAGCGGATAGCCGCGATCCTTCACCTGCGCATCGAGATACGGCGCGTGCTGGTAGCTGTTCGCATCGAGGTCGCCCGCGGCAAGCGCGGCGTTCGGCTGCACGTAGTCGGAGAACTCGACGATCTTGATGTCGAGCCCCTGCTTCGCCGCCACCTGCTTGACCACTTCCATCACCTGCGCATGCGGGCCGCCCGTCACGCCGACCCGGATGGTCTGCGCGTCGACCGCGCCCGCGAAACACGCGACGACGCCGAGCGCGGCCGCCAATCTCAAGACAAAGCGTCGTTGCATGTCCGGTTCCTGGTTCCTGACAAAGGGATCAGCGGTGACTGAGGCGTCGCACCAGCCAGTCGCCGAACGACTGCACGATCTGCACGAACACGATCAGGATCGCGACGACCGTCCACATCACTTCGGGCAGATAGCGCTGATAGCCGTAACGGATGCCGAGATCGCCGAGACCGCCGCCGCCGATCGCGCCCGCCATCGCCGAATAGCCGACGAGCGACACGAACGTGATGGTCAGTCCCGCGACGATGCCGGGCAGCGATTCCGGCAGCAGCACCTTGAAGACGATCTGGCCGGTGGTCGCGCCCATCGACTGCGCGGCCTCGATCAGGCCGCGATCGACCTCGCGCAGCGCGGTCTCGACGAGACGCGCGACGAACGGCGCCGCCGCGAGCGTCAGCGGCACGACCGCCGCGGCCGTGCCGATCGACGACCCGGTGACGAGCCGCGTGAACGGAATCACCGCGACCAGCAGGATGATGAACGGCGTCGAGCGCACCGCATTGACGAGGCCGCCCAGCACGCGATTGACCGCGAGGTTCTGCAGCACGCCCTGGCGATCGGTCAGGTACAGCAGCACGCCGAGCGGCAGGCCGACGAGCGCGCCCACCGCCCCGGAGATGCCGACCATGATCAGCGTCTCCCAGAACGACTGCACGAACATATCGAACATTTCACTCAACATACGAAAGCTCCTCGACCACCACGCCCTGCTCGCGCAGATACGCGAGCGCCTGCCCCACCTTGCCCGGCTCGCCGCCCGCGAGCACCGCGAGCGACCCGAACGCCTGCCCCTGGATCTCGTCGATCTGGCCGTGCAGGATGTTGAAGTCCAGCTCGTAGCGGCGGATCGTCTCCGACAGGATCGGCTGGTCGACGCCCGAGCCGATGAACGCCAGGCGCAGCAGGTGACCGGCGCCCGTCTTCATGCGCTCGGCGACGCGCGCCTTGAGCGCCGGTGGCAGTTCCTGCGCGATCACGTCGCCGATCAGCGCGCGCGTCACTTCGTGATGCGGCTGCAGGAACACGTCGAGCACGCGGCCCGTCTCGACCACGCGGCCGGCATCGAGCACCGCGACGCGGTCGCAGACCTGCTTGATCACTTCCATCTGGTGCGTGATGAGGACGATCGTCAGCCCCAGCTCGCGATTGATCCGCTGGAGCAGTTCGAGGATCGCGCGCGTGGTTTCCGGATCGAGCGCGGAAGTCGCCTCGTCCGACAGCAGCACTTTCGGCTTGCTCGCGAGCGCGCGCGCGATGCCGACGCGCTGCTTCTGGCCGCCGCTGATCTGGGCCGGATAGCGGTCCTTCTGCGCGGACAGCCCCACGAGTTCGAGCAGCGGCAGCACCGTCGCCTCGATCTCCGCGCGCTTCACGCCGGCCAGCTCGAGCGGCAGCGCGACGTTGTCGAACACGGTGCGCGACGACAGCAGGTTGAAGTGCTGGAAGATCATGCCGATGTCGCGGCGCGCGGCGCGCAGCGCGCTCGCGGACAGCTGCGTCAGGTCGCGGCCGTCGACCACCACGTTGCCCTCCGACGGCCGGGTCAGCAGATTGAGGGTGCGCACGAGCGTACTCTTGCCCGCGCCGCTGCGGCCAATGATGCCGAACACCTCGCCTTGCGGGATCGTCAGGTTGACGTTGTGCAGCGCTTCGATCCAGCCTTGCGGGCCGGCGAACCGCTGTGAAAGATTGCGAATTTCGATCATGAGCGAAACAAAACGACGGTAGCGGACAAAGCCGAGCTTCCCTGCTTCGCCTGCCGGCCGCCGTATCTTGGAATAGCGGCGGATTTTACCGCAATCCCCTCATGAATCTTAATAATCGATTCCGAGCGTTTCATAACCAGGCGAAATTAGAGGACACCGCATAGTCGCCGCACGCTGCCGCGACTATGATCGTGCGACACGACCACGCCCCATTCGAACCGGAGACGCCCGCCATGAACGACACGCTGTCCGCCCGGGACGCCGCGCCCGCCGCCACGCCGCAGGGACCGATCCACGACCGGCTGCGCACCGCGGACGGCCTGGAGCTGACGTCGTCGCGCTGGCCGGTCGCGGCGCCCGCCCGGCCGCGTGCGACGATCGCGCTCGTGCACGGCCTCGCCGAGCACGCCGGCCGCTATCAGGCGCTCGCGGAGCGATTGAACGCGGCCGGGATCGAGCTGGTTTCGACGGACCTGCGCGGCCACGGCCGCTCGCCGGGCCGGCGCGCGTGGATCGACCATTTCGACCAATACCTGCTCGATGCCGACGCGCTCGTCGCGCGCGCCGCGCGCGACAACACGCCGTTGTTCCTGATGGGGCACAGCATGGGCGGCGCGATCGCCGCGCTGTATGCGATCGAGCGGGCCGCCGGCGGCCCGCCGCTCGCCGGCCTGATCCTGTCGAGCCCCGCGCTCGCGCCGGGGCGCGACGTGCCGCGCTGGATGCTCGCGCTGAGCCGCATCGTGAGCCGTCTATGGCCGGGCTTTCCCGCGCTGAAGATCGATGCCGCGCTGCTGTCGCGCGATCCGGCCGTGGTCGGTGCGAACCGCGCGGATCCGCTCGTGCATCACGACGCGGTGCCGGCGCGCACGGGCGCGGAGATTCTCTCGGCCATGGAGCGCATCGAACGCGGACGCGGCGCGCTGCGCCTGCCGGTGCTCGTCTATCACGGCACCGCGGACAAGCTCACCGAACCCGACGGCAGCCGTGTGTTCGGCACCCAGGTGGGCTCGCCCGACCGCACGCTGACGCTCTACGAGGGCGGCTATCACGAGACCATGGCCGACCTCGAACGCGAACGCGTGATCGGCGCGCTGCTCGACTGGATCGCGGCGCGCACGTGATGCGCGCCGGCGCGCGTCACAGCCCGGCCAGCACGCGCAGGTGCGCCACCACGCTGCGGCCGAGCGCGGAGAGGTTGTAGCCGCCTTCGAGGCAGCTCACGATGCGCCCTTGCGCGTGACGCCGCGCGACGGCGCAGATCTGTTCGGTCAGCCATTCGTAGTCGGCCTCGACGAGCCCCATGTTGCCGATCTCGTCCTCGCGGTGCGCGTCGAAGCCCGCCGACACGAACAGCATCTGCGGCCGGAACGCGTCGAGACGCGGCAGCCACATCATGTCGACCGCCTCGCGCACCGCCATCCCGCCCGTGCGCGCGGGCATCGGCAGGTTCACCATGTTCGGCGCCTGATGCTCGACGCCCGAGAACGGATACAGCGGATGCTGGAAGAAGCTGCACATCAGCACCCGCTCGTCGTTCGCAAACGCGGCCTCGGTGCCGTTGCCGTGGTGCACGTCGAAATCGATGATCGCGACGCGTTCGAGCCCGTGCGCCTCGAGCGCGTGCCGCGCGGCGATCGCCACGTTGTTGAAGAAGCAGAAGCCCATCGCGCGCGCGGGCTCCGCATGATGGCCGGGCGGACGCACGCTGCAGAACGCGTTGTCGTAGCGGCCGTCGAGCACCGCATCGGTCGCCTCGACCGCGGCGCCCGCGGCGCGCAGCGCCGCGCGCCACGTATGCGGATTCATCAGCGTGTCCGGATCGAGTTCCGCGTAGCCCGATGCGGGCGCGCTGCGCTTGATGTAGTCGATGTGCGCCTGCGTGTGGACCCGCGCAAGCGCGGCCTCGCTCGCGAACGGCGCCGTCTCGTGCACGATCAGGTCGTCGATCCGGCCCGCGATCAGCTGATCCCGGATCGCCGACAGCCGCGCCGGACATTCCGGATGCCAGTCGCCCATCTCATGCAGCAGGCAGTCGGGGTGGGTGTAAAAGGCGGTTGCCATATGCATCGGCGCGCGGCACGGGTCGCGCGCGCGCCGTCGTCTCCCTCAATGTGTTCACACAATCGTCTTGCGCGAAGTTCGCCGCTAACTTACCACATGACGGCCGCTTCCCGGGCCGACGGCCGGGGGGCGTCGGTTATACTGCGCCGTACACAATGCCTCGACCGCCCCGGTTCGCCATGACTTTCAAACCGCCTGCCGCATCCGTCTCATCCGCTGTCCTTCGCCGTCTTCCGTTCGCCGTCCTGTCGCTTGCCGCCGCGCTCGGCGTGTCCGCCGCCTGCGCGCAGACGCAGCCGACCGCGCCGCTGACCGTCGCGCAGGCGCAGCCGCAACAGGCTCAACCCGCGCAGGCCGCGCCGCAAGGGCAAACCTTCGAGGAAGAGATCGTTCCGCAGCGCTACGCGAACAACCCGACGATCGACGCCTTCATCAGCGACGTCAGCGCGCGCGACAACTTCGATCCCGCCGCGCTGCGCGCGCTGTTCGCGCGCACCAGCTACTCGGCGACCGCCGTGAAGCTCGTCACGCCGGCCCCGTCGCCGTCGGTGAAGAACTGGCGCGTCTACCAGTCGCGCTTTCTCGACACCGTGCGGATCAACGCGGGCGTGAAATTCTGGCGTGCGAATCAGGCCACGCTGCAGCGCGCATCCGCCGAGTTCGGCGTGCCGCCCGAGGTGATCGTCGGAATCATCGGCGTCGAGACGATCTACGGCCGCTACATGGGTAACTTCCGCACGCTCGATGCGCTCACCACGCTGGCCTTCGATTATCCGAACACGCCGAATCGCGACGCGCGCCAGGCCACCTTCCGCAAGAACCTCGAAGACTTCCTGCTGTGGACGCGCGACAGTCAGATCGAACCGACGAGCGTGCTCGGCTCGTATACGGGCGCCGTCGGCATCCCGCAATTCCTGCCGAGCAGCATCCGCGACTACGCCGTCGACTACGACGGCAACGGCCATATCGATCTGCGCGCGAGCGTGGCCGATGCGATCGGCAGCGTCGCGAACTACCTGAAGCAGCATGGCTGGGAAACCGATCGCCCGGTGATCTGGAACATCTCGCCCGACACCGGCAGCCAGGGCGTGGCGCAAGCCGCCGCCGACGGCCAGCCCGAGCCGCACTGGGCGCTGTCACAGCTGCTGCGCGCGGGGCTCGTGCTCGACGAGCCGTCGCTGAACGTCGCGGCCGAGGCGGGAACGCCGGTCACGGTCGTCGACCTGCCGACGCCGGGCCGCGCGACCGAATACAAGCTCGGCCTGAAGAACTTCTACGTGCTGACCCGCTACAACCGCAGCTTCTTCTACGCGCTCGCGGTGTACCAGCTCGGCGAGCGCGTCAAGGAGCAGATGGCGGCCGGCGGCGCGCTGACGCCCGCCCCCGCGCCGGTTGCGCAGCCCGACCCGCAGTAACGCGCACGCCGCCTTCACCAGCAAAAAGCGCCGCTGTCAGCTGCGCTTTTTTCATGTCGGCGCGCGAACGCCGTCAGGCGGGAAACACCCCTGTCGACAGATAGCGATCGCCCCGGTCGCACACAATGAACACGATCGTTGCATTCTCGACCTGGCGCGCGACGCGCAGCGCCACTTCGCACGCGCCGCCCGACGAGATCCCGCAGAACAGCCCCTCGACCGACGCGAGCTTGCGCGCCATCGCTTCGGACGCCGCCTGGCTCACGTTCTCGACGCGATCGATCCGGCTGCGATCGAAGATCTTCGGCAGATAGGCTTCGGGCCACTTGCGAATGCCGGGGATGCGCGAACCCTCCTCGGGCTGCGCGCCGACGATCTCGATCTGCGGGTTCTGTTCCTTCAGATACTGCGAGGTGCCCATGATCGTGCCCGTCGTGCCCATCGCGGACACGAAGTGCGTGACGCGGCCCTCGGTGTCGCGCCAGATCTCGGGACCCGTGCCGGCGTAGTGCGCGAGCGGATTGTCCGGATTCGCGAACTGGTCGAGAATCACGCCCTTGCCTTCGCGCTGCATCTGCTCGGCGAGATCGCGGGCCAGCTCCATCCCGCCCTTCACCGGCGTCAGCAGGATCTCCGCGCCATAGGCCGCCATGCTCTGACGGCGCTCGACCGACAGGTCCTCCGGCATGATCAGCAGCATCTTGTAGCCGCGGATCGCGGCCGCCATCGCGAGCGCGATGCCGGTGTTGCCGCTCGTCGCCTCGATCAGCGTGTCGCCCGGCTTGATCCGGCCGCGCGCCTCGGCCTGGCGGATCATCGACAGCGCGGGCCGATCCTTCACCGAACCGGCCGGATTGTTGCCTTCCAGCTTCGCGAGGACCACGTTGTTGCGCGCGCGGATCTCGTCGTCCGGGATCCGGACCAGTTGTACGAGCGGCGTGTTGCCGATCGTGTCTTCGATAGTTTTGTAAGCCATGAACGTGACGATAGAACGAAGCCGGTTAATTGAGCGATTCTAAACCAGCACCGACGCGCGCGCGCTTCACCCCATCGACGCGAGGGGCACGCACGCCGACGAACACGCAAAAAACCCGCGGCGGACCGCGGGCAAACCGTCGCCGCACGGCACGACGGCTGAAGGAGCCTGGTGGGCGATATTTTGCAGCCCGGACTATTTTCGCGCGGGTGCGCCGGCCGCTTTCGACGGCGGCGCGGCGGCGGCAGGCTTCGCCGCGCCGATCGTGAGGCCCTCGGCCTGCAGGCGTTCGACCGTCGAGCCGCCCATGCCCTTTACGCGCCGGGCCAGATCCGCCCCGTCCTTGAACGGGCCATGCGCGGTCCGTTCGTCGATGATCGCGCGCGCCTTTGCCGGACCCACGCCCCGGATGCCGCGCAGCGCGTCATCGCTCGCGGTGTTCACATCGACGGCCGCCCACGCATGCGCGGCCACGGCCAACCCGACGGCCGCGCCAAGGATCTTCTTGAACATCTGGATCTCCCTGAAAAAAACGGCCGGCGGCTGCCGACCGTGAGACCCAGTGTAGGCAGGGAAGCGCCGCGCTTACACCTGGCCGGACAGCCAACGCACGTAACGGTCGACGCCTTCCTGCACCGTCAGGAACGCGGCGTCGTAGCCGGCCGCGCGCAGCTTCGTCTGGTCGGCCTGCGTGTAGCACTGATACTTGCCGCGCAGCGCGTCGGGGAACGGGATGTATTCGATGAGCCCCTGCTCGACCTGCTCGGCGAGCGTGAGCGGCGTCTTGCCGTCGAGCACGCGCAGCGTGTTGACGACGCTCGTCGCGACATCGTTGAACGGCTGCGCGCGGCCCGTGCCGAGGTTGAAGATGCCCGACTTCTCCGGATGATCGAAGAAGAACAGTTTCACCTTCACGACGTCCTCGATCGACACGAAATCGCGGGTCTGCTCGCCCGGCGCGTAGCCGTTGTACTCGCCGAACAGCTTGACCTTGCCTTCCGCGCGGAACTGGTTGAAGTTGTGGAACGCGACCGACGCCATCCGGCCCTTGTGCGTCTCGCGCGGCCCGTACACGTTGAAGTAGCGGAAGCCCGCGATCTGGCTCTTGGCGGTCGGCAGCACGCGGCGGATCACCTGGTCGAACAGGAACTTCGAATAGCCGTACACGTTGAGCGGCGCCTCGACCTCGCGCTCCTCGACGAAGCGCGTCGAGCCGCCGTAGGTCGCGCCCGACGACGCATACAGGAACTGCGTTCCGTTCGCGAGGCAGGTGTCGAGCACCGCGCGGCTGTAACGGAAGTTGTTGTCCATCATGTAGCGGCCGTCGGTTTCCATCGTGTCCGAACAGGCGCCCTCATGGAACACGGCGCGCACCTTGCCGAAATCGCCGCGCGCGAAACGCTCGATGAATTCGGTCTTGTCGAGGTAATCGTCGATCTCGCAATCGACGAGATTCTTGAACTTGTCGGCGCGAGTCAGGTTGTCGACGGCGATGATGCGCGTTTCGCCGCGCTCGTTCAGCGCCTTCACGAGATTCGCGCCGATGAAACCGGCCGCGCCGGTGACGATCAGGGTCATGGTCATCCTGCTCTAAAAGAAAAATCCGTCGGCGAACGCCCGGGGCGCCGCGACGTCGTCAAAACAATTCGTCGTATTCGACGGTCGCGGTGCCGAGCTTGCCGACCACGATCCCCGCCGCGCGATTCGCCAGCACCACCGCGTCCGCAAGCGACAGGCCCGCGCCCAGCATCGTGGCGACCGTGGCGATCACGGTGTCGCCCGCGCCCGACACATCGAACACTTCGCGCGCCTGCGCCGGCGCGTTCAGCTCGCCCGCGTCGGTAAACAGCGTCATCCCCTCTTCCGAGCGCGTCAGCAGCAGCGCGTCGAGCGCGAGCGACGCGCGCAGCTGCGCCACGCGCGCGCGCAGGTCGTCTTCCGACACCCATTGCCCGACCACCTCGCGCAGCTCCGCGCGATTCGGCGTGATCAGCGACGCGCCGCGATAGCGCGCCCAGTCCGCGCCCTTCGGATCGACCAGCACCGGCTTGCCCGCCGCGCGCGCGCGGTCGATCATCGTCGTCACATGCGTGAGGCCGCCCTTGGCGTAATCCGACATCAGGACCACGTCGTACGACGGCAGCAGCGCATCGAAACGCGCGAGGCTCGCGAGCAGCACTTCGTGCGTCGGCGACGCCTCGAAGTCCACGCGCAGCAACTGCTGCTGCTGCGCGAGCACGCGCAGCTTGATCGTGGTCGGCAACGCGCGGTCGCGATCGAAATACGCCGTCACGCCGCTCTCGCCGAGCAGCTCGACGATCCGGTCGCCCGGCTCGTCGCTGCCGATCACGCACAGCAGGCCGGCCCGGCCGCCCAGCGTCACCGCATTGCGCGCGACGTTGGCCGCCCCGCCGAGCCGCTCCTCGTGGCGCTGCACGTGCACGACCGGCACCGGCGCTTCGGGCGAGATGCGGTTCACGTTGCCGAACCAGTAGCGATCCAGCATCACGTCGCCGACGATCAGCACGCGCGAGTGCGCGAGTTGATCGCGGGATACGGCGGGCGCGGGTGCGCCGCTTGTCTCAGCGGACGAGTTGAGGTTCGACATGGGGGCGCCCGATCGCGTGATAGTCGATGCCGAGTTCAGCCATCGCATCCGGTTCGTAGAGATTGCGGCCGTCGAAGATCACCGGCGTCTTCAGCACCGACTTGAGATGCGCGAAATCGGGACTGCGGAACTCCTTCCATTCGGTGACGATCACAAGCGCGTCCGCGCCGACCAGCGCATCGTCGGCCGAATCGACCAATTGCAGCCGGGCCAGCGCCTCGGCATCGGCGCCGAAATCGAGCGCGAAGACGCGCTGCGCCTCCTCGAGCGCGACCGGATCGTACGCGCGCACCGTCGCGCCGCGTTCGAGCAGCGCGGCGATCAGGCGCCGGCTCGGCGCCTCGCGCATGTCGTCGGTGTTCGGCTTGAACGCCAGCCCCCAGACCGCGAAGCTGCGCCCGCTCAGGTCGGCGCCGTGGACCGCCTCGATCTTGTCGAGCAGCACGTGCTTCTGCGCGTGGTTGACCGCCTCGACCGCCTCCAGGATGCGCAGCGGATGGCCGTTCTCGCTCGCGGTGCGGATCAGCGCCTGCACGTCCTTCGGGAAGCACGAGCCGCCGTAGCCCACCCCGGCGTACAGGAAGTGATAGCCGATCCGCGGATCGGAACCGATGCCGCGCCGCACCGCCTCGATGTCCGCGCCGACGCGATCCGCGAGGTTCGACATCTCGTTCATGAACGAGATGCGGGTCGCGAGCATCGCGTTCGCCGCGTATTTCGCAAACTCCGCCGAGCGCACGTCCATGTAGATGGTGCGCTCGTGGTTGCGGTTGAACGGCGCGTACAGCTTCTTCATCTTCTCCGCGGCCAGCGTGCCGGATTCGTCGGCGTCGACGCCGATGATGATGCGATCCGGCCGCATGAAGTCCTCGACCGCCGCGCCTTCCTTGAGGAACTCGGGATTCGACACGACCGAGAAGCGATGCGCGACGCTGCCCGCGAGGCCGCGCGCGTCCAGCGCCTCGTCGACCACGCCACGCACGCGCTGCGCGGTGCCGACCGGCACCGTCGACTTGTCGACGATCACCTTGTAGCCGGTCATGTAGCGGCCGATGTTGCGCGCCGCCTCGAGCACGTATTGCAGATCGGCCGAGCCGTCCTCGTCGGGCGGCGTGCCGACCGCGATGAACTGGATCTCGCCGTGCGCGACGCTCGCCTCCACGTCGGTGGAGAACGTGATGCGCCCGGCCGCGCGGGTGCGCGCGATGATTTCCTGCAAGCCCGGCTCGTGGATCGGAATCCCGCCGGTGTTCAGGATCTCGATCTTGCGGGGATCGACGTCGAGGCAAAACACGTCGTGCCCGATTTCCGCGAGGCACGCGCCGGTGACGAGACCGACGTAGCCGGTGCCGATGATGGTGATTTTCATAAGTGTTCCGGTGAATCTTTCCGGTGGTTGACGGTTCACGCCGCCGGGAGCGCCATGCGCCCCCATCGAGCTGCGATCAATTGGGGACAGCAGGCTCGACGCGCCGCGGCGCGTAGGTTTCCCAACCACTGCATCCCGGGCATTGCCAGTAGAAGAGGCGCGCCCGGAAACCGCAATTCTGACATGTATAACGTGGCAAATTCTTGGTGCGCTGCTTGATCAGCGCGCGCATCATTTCCAGTTCGCTGCGCCGCGCCTCGTCGGCGCTCGCGATCTGCGCGTCGAGCAGGTGCAGCATGCCCGACAAGTTCGGCGACTTCTCCATCTGCGTGCGCGCGAGCGCATGCGCCGCTTCGGTGCCGCTCAGCTGCAGGATGTACTGGTACGCGACGTCGAGCAGGTCGTTCGACGGATAGCGCTCCGCGTAGTCCTTGAGCAGTTCGGCGCCCTGCGCGCCTTCGCCGAGCCCGTCGTAGGCCTTCATCATCTTCTCCGCGACGAGCGGCAGGTAAGCCGCATTCTGCGCCTCGACGCGACGCCAGTGCGCGATCGCCGCGCGCGCATCGCCCGACGCGGCGGCCGCGTCGCCGGACAGGATCGTCGCACGCACGTTCTGCGGATTCGCGACGAGCGCGAGACGCAGCTGCTCTTCAGCCGCACCGGCCTCCTTGCGCTGCAACGCGTCCTGCGCGAGTTCGCAATGGAAATGCGCGATCTCGACGCCGAGCAGCGTGTCGCTCATCGCCTCGATCCGCCGCGCGGTCTCGATCGACTTGTTCCACTCCTTCTCGATCTGATAGATGGCCAGCAGCGCGCGCTGCGCGTCCAACGCGTAATTGCCGTCCGCGAGCATGTGCAGGGTTTCCTCCGCGCGATCGAGCAGGCCGGCCTTCAGGAAATCCTGGCCCAGCTCGAACAGCGCGTGGTCGCGCTCGTTGGCCGGCAGATCGTTGCGGCTCAGCAGGTTCTGGTGCACGCGGATCGCCCGGTCGGTCTCGCCGCGGCGGCGGAACAGATTGCCGAGCGCGAAGTGCAGCTCGACCGTTTCCGGATCGAGCCGCGCCACTTCGATGAACGCGTCGATCGCCTTGTCCGGCTGCTCGTTCAGCAGGAAATTCAGGCCACGGAAATACGAACGCGGCAGGTTCGTGCCTTCGGAGAGCAGCTTGTTGAGGTCGTAGCGCGAGGCGGCCCAGCCCAGCGCGAAGGCAACGGGGATGGCCAGCAGCCACCAGAAATCGAGATCCATGCGATGTATCGAGGCGAAGACAAGAAAGCCGCGCGGCAAGCGCGCGACTCGGGGTCGTTAAATGACGGGCGGCATCGGCGGCTGATCGACGGCGACCGGGGTTTCCCGCGCGCTGCGCAGGTCACGCTTCAGGCGGCCGTTCTCGAGGCGCATCCGCAACACCGAAGGCGCGGCGGACAGCAGGCCGGCGAGCAGGCCGACGCCGAAGAATGCGAGGCCGATCAGGATCAGCGGCGCTTGCCAGTTGTAGCCGGCGAGGAAATTCAGCGTGGCGGTTTGCGTATTGGCGAGTGCCAGCACCAGCAACAGCACGAACACCAGCACCCGGATCAACCAGACGATAAATTTCATGAAACCCTCTCTTTGACTGAGATTTGCCGGCGACGCGTGCGACTCCCCTTCGCCGCGCCGAAGTGACCCGTATTGTAAAGGAAGCGTTTGAGGGCGCGCGAACGGGTTCGGGCCGCGCGTGCGCGACACCCGCGCGCAAGCGCCCACGCCCCAATGAAAAAGCGCCCATGAAGGGCGCTTTCTTTCAGCCATGCCGGCAGGGCTCCGGCGACGCTTACAGATCGTCGTCGGTGTCTTCGTCTTGCTTCAACGGCTCGCCGACGCGGCCATCGACGCGCTCACGCAATTCCTTGCCGGGCTTGAAGTGCGGCACGTGCTTTTCGGGCACCTGCACCTTCTCACCCGACTTCGGGTTGCGACCCACTCGGGCCGGGCGGCGATTCAAGCCGAAGCTGCCGAAGCCGCGAATTTCGATGCGATGCCCTTTCGATAGAGCGTCGGACATCGCATCGAGCATCGTTTTCACCGCGAAATCCGCATCCTTGAGGACAAGTTGCGGAAATCGCGTTGCCAGCTGGGCGACCAACTCGGATTTGGTCATACTTCAGCAGACCTCGTAAGGCTTACTGGTTCTGGCCGTCGAGCTTGGCCTTCAGCAGCGCGCCGAGGTTCGTCGTGCCGGTTGCCGCTGCGCTGGAGTCGGACTGCAGGCCGCGAATCGCTTCTTGCTGCTCGGCCGAATCCTTCGCCTTGATCGACAGGTTGATGCCGCGCGACTTGCGATCGATGTTGATCACCATCGCGTTGACCTTGTCGCCCTCCTTCAGCACGTTGCGAGCGTCTTCAACGCGATCTTGCGCGATTTCCGATGCGCGCAGATAGCCTTCGACTTCACCCGACAGCGTCACCACGGCGCCCTTCGCATCGACCGACTTCACCACGCCGTCAACGATCGAACCCTTGTCGTTCATGGCAACGTAGTTGCTGAACGGGTCGCCTTCGAGCTGCTTGATGCCCAGCGAAATGCGTTCCTTCTCGACGTCGATGCCGAGCACGATCGCTTCCACTTCGTCGCCCTTCTTGTACTTGCGGACGGCTTCTTCGCCGGCTTCGCTCCACGACAGGTCCGACAGGTGGACCAGACCGTCGATGCCGCCCGGCAGGCCGATGAACACGCCGAAGTCGGTGATCGACTTGATCGCGCCCGTCAGCTTGTCGCCCTTCTTGAAGTTGCGGCTGAAGTCATCCCACGGATTCGGCTTGCATTGCTTCATGCCGAGGCTGATACGACGACGGTCTTCGTCGATCTCGAGGACCATGACTTCGACTTCGTCGCCCAGCTGAACAACCTTCGACGGGGCGACGTTCTTGTTCGTCCAGTCCATTTCCGACACGTGGACCAGGCCTTCGATGCCCGATTCCACTTCGACGAATGCGCCGTAGTCGGTGATGTTGGTGACCTTGCCGAACAGGCGCGTGCCCGACGGGTAACGACGCGAGATGCCTTCCCACGGATCGTCGCCCAGTTGCTTGATGCCGAGCGAGACGCGGTTCTTCTCTTGGTCGAACTTGAGGATCTTCGCGGTGACTTCCTGGCCAACCGACAGAACTTCGCTCGGGTGACGCACACGACGCCATGCGATGTCGGTGATGTGCAGCAGGCCGTCGATGCCGCCGAGGTCGACGAACGCGCCGTAGTCGGTGATGTTCTTGACCACGCCGTTGACGATCGCGCCTTCCTTCAGCGTCTCGAGCAGCTTCGCGCGCTCTTCGCCTTGGGTCGCTTCGATCACTGCGCGACGCGACAGCACGACGTTGTTGCGCTTGCGGTCGAGCTTGATCACGCGGAATTCGAGGGTCTTGCCTTCGTACGGCGTCGTGTCCTTGACGGGACGCGTGTCGACGAGCGAGCCCGGCAGGAACGCGCGGATGCCGTTGACCATCACGGTCATGCCGCCCTTCACCTTGCCGGTGATGGTGCCGGTGACCAGTTCGTTGTTGTCGAGCGCCTTCTCGAGCGACAGCCACGAAGCGAGACGCTTCGCCTTGTCGCGCGACAGGATCGTGTCGCCGTAGCCGTTTTCCAGCGCGTCGATCGCGACGGAAACGAAATCGCCCGCCTGAACCTCAACCTCGCCCTGATCGTTCAGGAATTCCTCGATCGGAATGTATGCCTCGGACTTGAGGCCTGCGTTCACGACCACGAAGTTGTGGTCGACGCGCACGACTTCGGCGGAAATCACTTCGCCGGCGCGCATGTCTTGGCGGGTCAGCGACTCTTCGAACAGAGCCGCGAAAGATTCGGTATTCGGGGTGGAGGTTTGCAGGTCGGACATAAAAATCGGAATGTGCATGGGTTTCGTACCGTCTCGCCGGGCGGAATGACCGGCTGTCAGAACAGGTGCAAATGCCATACGGGGTTAAGGGTTCAACACACGCCGCGCGCAAATGCGCACGCGGCACCACGACATGCCCGCCCTTCAGGCGGACTGGCCCAGCGCCCGGTGCCACGCCAGGACCTGTTCGACCGATTGCTCGATCGTCAGGCCCGAGGTGTCGAGGGGCTTGGCGTCTGCGGCGGGCTTGAGCGGCGCGGCGGCGCGATTGCTGTCGCGTGCGTCGCGCTCACGCAAATCCCGGAGCAAGTCATCTATATTAGCAGAAAAACCTTTTTGCATCAATTGCTTATGCCGTCTGGCAGCGCGCGCCTCGACGCTCGCGGTCAGGAACACCTTGAGCCCGGCGTCCGGGAAGATCACCGTGCCCATGTCGCGGCCGTCCGCGACCAGCCCCGGCAGCTTGCGGAACGCCCGCTGGCGCGCCACCAGCGCGGCGCGCACCGGCGCATGCACGGCGATCGCCGAGGCCCGGTTGCCGATCGCCTCCGCGCGGATCTCGTCCGACACGTCGACACCGTCGAGCTGCGCACAGCCCTCGCGGAACGTGATGTGCAGGTCGTCGACGAGCTTCGCGAGCGCGTCCGGCTGATCCGGCTCGATCGCGTAGCGCAGGCTCGCAAGGGCCGCCAGCCGGTACAGCGCGCCGCTGTCGAGCAGGTGGAAGCCCAAGTGCGCGGCGACGAGCGCGGCGACCGTGCCCTTGCCGGACGCGGTCGGGCCATCGATCGTGATAACTGGGGTCGGGTGAAAAGGACGGTTCGGTTTCATCAGTTCAATGCAGGCGTCAAGCCTTGGCGAGCGCCAGGAAGCGCTCGAAATAATCGGGGAACGTCTTGCCGACGCATTTCGGATCGTTGATGCGCACCGGCACGCCGCCGAGGCTGACGAGCGAGAAGCACATCGCCATGCGGTGATCGTCGTAGGTGTCGATCGCCGCGTTCGGCGTCAGCGCGGCAGGCGGCTTGACGATCAGATAGTCTTCGCCCTCCTCCACGGTCGCGCCGACCTTGCGCAGCTCGGTCGCCATCGCGGCGATGCGGTCGGTTTCCTTGACGCGCCAGCTCGCGATGTTGCGCAACGTGCTCGCGCCGCCCGCGAACAGCGCCGCGACAGCGATCGTCATCGCGGCGTCGGGGATCAGGTTGAAATCCATGTCGATCGGCGCGAGCTTGCCGTGATCATGGCCGATCCCGCGCACCTCGATCCAATCGTCGCCCATCGACACGTTCGCGCCCATCCGCATCAGCGCGTTCGCGAAACCGACATCGCCCTGGATGCTCGCGCGGCCGACGCCCTCGACCCGCAGCGGACCGCCGCCGAGCGCGCCGGCCGCGAGAAAATAGGACGCCGACGACGCGTCGCCTTCCACCATGATCCGGCCGGGCGAGCGGTAGCGCACGCCGGCCGGCACCGTGAAGCGCGCCCAGCCGTCGCGCTCGACGGTCACGCCGAAGCGCGCCATCAGCTTGATCGTGATCTCGATGTACGGCTTCGAGATCAATTCGCCGTCGACCTCGACGACCGTCACGCCCTCCTTCGTCTTGACGAGCGGCAGCGTCATCAGCAGCGCGGTCAGGAACTGGCTCGACACGTCGCCGCGCACGCGGATCGGCGCATCGATCGAGATCGACGCCGGCCGGATCCGCAGCGGCGGATAGCCATCGTTCTCCTCGTAGTCGATCTGCGCGCCGATCTGGCGCAAGCCGTCGACGAGGTCGCCGATCGGCCGCTCGTGCATGCGCGGCACCCCGTGCACGCGATAGTCGCCGCCATTGACCGCGAGCGCGGCCGTCAGCGGCCGCACCGCGGTGCCCGCGTTGCCGAGGAACAGATCGGCCGTGCGCGCGGTGAACGCGCCGCGCGTGCCGGACACCACACAGGTGTCGCCGTCGCGCGCAAGCCGCACGCCGAGCTTGCCGAGCGCATCGAGCATCACCCGCGTGTCGTCGGAATCGAGCAGGTTCGTGATGGTGGTCTCGCCTTCCGCCAGCGCCGCCAGCAACAGCACGCGATTGGAAATGCTCTTCGAGCCGGGTAGCCGCACCGTGCCGGACGCCTGGGAGAATGGGCCGAGATCGAGATGATCCATGAGTGATCCTGTTGATCCTGTTAAGACTGAACGGAACCGGGCGCGGCTTGGCCGCCGCGCTCCTGCCATGCGGTGCGGGCGTCGCGCGAGCGCGCGAACACCGCCTCGAGCGCCGCGCCGTCGCCGGCGTCGATCGCCGCGCGCAGGCGCGCCAGCACGCGCGCGTAGGCGTCGAGCTCGTCAAGCAGCGCGACGCGGTTCGCGACGCACACGTCGCGCCACATCTCGGGGCTCGACGCCGCGATCCGCGTGAAATCGCGGAAACCGCCCGCGGCATATGAAAACTTCAGTTCGGCGTCGGACTCGCCGAGAATCTGCTCGACCAGCGCGAACGACAGCACGTGCGGCAGATGGCTCACCGCCGCGAACACGCGATCGTGCTGCGCGGCGTCCATCGTCCGCACCTCGGCGCCCGCGGCCTGCCACATCGCGGCGATCCGCTCGCGCGCGGCGGGCGGATTCTCGGGCAACGCGCACAGCACGACGTTGCGCCCGACGTAGAGATCAGGCAAGGCCGCCTCGACGCCGCTCGATTCGCGCCCGGCGATCGGATGGCCCGGCACGAACTGGCCGATGCGCGCGCCGAGCGCCGTGCGAGCCACGGCCTCGACGTCCGACTTCGTGCTGCCCGCGTCGGTGACGAGGGTCGACGGCTCGAGGAACGGCGCGATGCGCGCGAGAATCGGCCCGGTCTGCGCGACCGGCGCCGCGAGCAGCACCAGGTCCGCGCCGCGCAACGCGTCGCGCAACTGCGCGTCGTCGTCCAGCGCCGCGCCGCGGTCGATCACGCCCAGTTCACAGGCGCGCGCGATCGACGCGGGCGAACGGCCGACGCCCACCACCTCGCCCGCCGCGCCCGCGCGTTCGCGCAGCGCGCGCGCGAGCGAGCCGCCGATCAGGCCGACGCCGAAAATCACCAGCTTATTGAAAGAGAAACCAGACACGGCAGACGCCAGGTAATGCGCGCGCGGGCAAGCCCGGCGCGCGCGGATCAGGGGCGGGATGCCGCCCGGGGCCGCGCGGCGCCGCCAGGGCGGCCCACGCGCGGCTCGACGGACCGGATCGCGCCGTCATGGGGCGACGCTCACGGCAGCGGCCCTCAACGGGCACGCGGATACGAGCCGAGGACTTTCAGGAACGCGGCTTTCCGGCCGAGCTCCGTGAGCGCCGCCGTGACCGACGCGTCATCGCGATGCCCTTCTATATCGATGTAGAAGTAATACTCCCACGTGCCGACGCGCGCCGGCCGCGACTCGAAGCGCGTCATCGACACGCCGTGCCGCGCGAGCGGTTCGAGCAGCTTGAACACGGCGCCCGGCTCGTTCTTCACCGAGACGATCAGCGAGGTCTGGTCATGGCCGCTCGGCCCGGTCGGCTCGCGGCCGAGCACGACGAAGCGCGTGCGGTTGTGCGGATCGTCCTGGATCAGCGCGTAGACGATCTGCAGCCGGTAATGAATGGCCGCGCGATCGCCGGCGATCGCCGCGACGCTCGGATCGTCGGCCGCGATGCGCGCCGCCTCGGCGTTGCTCGCCACCGCCTGCCGCTCCAGATGCGGCGCGTTCGCCGACAGCCATTGCTGGCACTGCGCGAGCGCCTGCGCATGCGCGCACACGCGCCGCACGCCGTCGAGGCTGCCCGTTTGCGTCAACAGGTTGTGGTGGATCGGCAGCGACAGCTCGCCCCCGATCAGCAATTGCGTGTGCAGCAGCAGGTCGAGCGTGCGCGACACCGCGCCCTCGGCCGAGTTCTCCACGGGCGCGACGCCGAACGACGCGCCGCCCGCCTCGACCGACCGGAACACTTCGTCGATCGACGGACACGGCAAGCCTTCGATCGACTGGCCGAAGTATTCGAGCATCGCCTGCTCGCTGTACGTGCCGACCGGCCCGAGGAAGGCCACGTGGATCGTCTGTTCGAGATCGCGGCTCGCGGCCATGATCTCGCGCCAGATCGCGCTGATGTGGTCGCTCGCGAGCGGCCCCGCGCTCATGTCCTGCAGGCGCGTGATCACCTGGTGCTCGCGCTCGGGCCGGAACACGGGCGCGTTGAAATGCTTCTTCACCTCGCCGACTTCGAGCGCGACCGCGGCGCGCTGGTTCAGCAGCGCGATGAGCTGCGCATCGATCTCGTCGATGCGCTCGCGCAAGGGTTTCAAGCGGGAATTGAGATCGTCGTCCATGCGTTAAGAGCCGTGCTGATGAAGCGGCCCGCCCGGCGTTCAGGCGTGGCGCGCTTCGAATTCCTTCATATATTCGACGAGCGCCTGCACGCCCTCGAACGGCACCGCGTTGTAGATCGACGCCCGCATGCCGCCGACGGACTTGTGGCCCTTCAGCTGCTGCAGCCCGCGCGCCTTCGCGCCGGCAAGGAAGTCTTCGTTGCGGGATTCATCGGCGAGGAAGAACGGCACGTTCATGCGCGAACGCGACGTCGGCTCGACCTTGTTCAGATAGAAGCTGCTCGCGTCGATCGTGTCGTACAGCAGCTTCGATTTCTCGAGATTGCGCGCCTCGATGGCCGGCAGGCCGCCCTGCGCCTTCAGCCACTTGAACACGAGGCCCGCGATGTAGATCGCATAGGTGGGCGGCGTGTTGTAGAGCGAGTTGTTCTCGGCGACCGTCTTCCATTCGAACGCCGACGGGCAGATCGGCAACGCGCGGTCGAGCAGGTCCTCGCGCACGATCACGAGCGTCACGCCGGCCATGCCGATGTTCTTCTGCGCGCCACCGAACAACGCGCCGTAACGCGTGACGTCGAGCGGCCGCGACAGAATGTGCGACGACACGTCCGCGACGAGCGGCACGTCGCCGAGATCGGGCACCTCGAAGGTCTCGACGCCGTCGATGGTCTCGTTCGTGCACAGGTGCACGTAGGCGGGATCGTCGGACAGGCGCCAGGTCGAGAACGCCGGCGCGCGCGTGAAGCCCGCTTCGGTCTCGCCGCTCGCGGCAACGTGCGCCGTGCAATATTTCTCCGCTTCCTTGAGCGACTTGCGCGACCACGAACCGGTGATCACGAAATCGGCCGTGCGCCGCGCGCCGAGCAGGTTCATCGGCACGATCGCGTTCTCGGCGAGCCCGCCGCCCTGCAGGAACAGGATCCGGTAGTGCTCGGGCACCGCGAGCAGCTCGCGCAGGTCCGCGAGCGCCGCCTCGTGGATCGACATGAACTCGCGGCCGCGATGGCTCATTTCCATCACGCTCATGCCGCTGCCGTTCCAGTCGAGCATTTCGTCGGCGGCCTGACGCAGCACCGCTTCGGGCAACGCCGCGGGGCCGGCGGAGAAGTTATAGACGCGCATCGTGAGAACCTCTGAGGGACGCGGCCGGCACACGCCGGCAAAAGCCGCGCCAGAAAAAGGAATGGCCGCTTGCGCACTTGCGCAAACGGCCATTATCGCACTGTCGTATCGAACCCGCCAAACCCGGGGCGCCTGCGCCCCGGGCCGGCGCAACGTGCTTACTTGCCCGGCTTGACGGCTGCGACTTCCTTGTCGGCCTGGTCGCGCGTCGCCTTGATCGCTTGCGGCATGTACTTCTGCATCAGGCCGTTCACGACGTCGCGGCCGACCTGATCCTGCACCTGGATGAACTTACGGCCCGTCGGGCTCTTGTAGAACGTCGTCAGGTCCTTGATTTCCGAGGTGCTGTAGTACTTCGCGTACGCGTCGTACTGAGCCTGCATCGCATCGCCCGAGAACTGCGAGGTTTCAAACACCTTGCCTGCGTTGTCGACCAGCTTCGGCACGGTGTTCTTCTGCAGCGTCGGCACGGCAGCCTGCTTCTGCTTGTCGTTCAGCGTCTTGTTCTCCGACAGCGCGTCCGAGAGGATCGCCGGCACGAGTTGCTTCGACTGCATTTCAGCGCTGTTGGCGATAGCCGACACGAGCTTCGGCGCGTCGATCGCGTCGAGCAGGTCCTTGATCGCCGCCTTCTTGTCGGCGTCGATCGGAGCAGCAGCAGCCGGAGCCGCAGCCGGCGCCTGGTTCGACAGCGACTGCGCCATTGCGAAAGTCGGCACCAGAGCTGCCAGCAGGGCCAGTTGCTTGAATTGTTTTTGCATCATCACTCCCTCATGGAAATATGAACTGTTACCAGCCGAGGCGTTGCGCTTCGCGTGGACGCCGCCGGCCGTTACAACCAGAATCAGGCGTCGTCGCCCTCCGACGCTTCGTCGGCGTCGCCCTCGGCGTAAGCTTCGGCGATCTGCTGCAGACCCGAGAGCTTGGTGCCTTCATCGAGGCTGATGAGTGTAACACCTTGCGTCGCGCGGCCCATCTCGCGAATCTCCGAAACGCGCGTGCGGATCAGCACGCCGGCCGTGGTGATCAGCATGATCTGATCCTCTGGATCGACGAGCGTCGCGGCGACGACCTTGCCGTTGCGCTCCGAGGTCTGGATCGCGATCATCCCCTTCGTGCCGCGGCCGTGGCGCGTGTATTCGGTGATCGGCGTGCGCTTGCCGAAACCGTTCTCGGTCGCGGTCAGCACCGACTGCTCCTCGCTGCCGGCCACCAGCATCGCGATCACCTGCTGCCCGTCCTCGAGCTGCATGCCGCGCACGCCACGCGCCTCGCGGCCCATCGGCCGGACGTCGTTCTCGTCGAAGCGCACCGCCTTGCCCGAATCGGAGAACAGCATCACGTCATGCGCGCCGTCGGTGATCGCGGCGCCGATCAGGTAGTCGCCGTCGTCCAGGCCGACCGCGATGATGCCCTTCTTGAGCGGACGGCTGAAGGCTTCGAGCGGCGTCTTCTTGACGGTGCCGAGCGCCGTCGTCATGAACACGTACTTGTCCTCGGAGAATTCACGCACCGGCAGCACGACGTTGATCTTCTCGCCGTCCTGCAGCGGGAACATATTGACGATCGGGCGGCCGCGCGAATTACGGGAACCTTGCGGCACCTCGTAGACCTTGACCCAGTACACGCGGCCGCGGTTCGAGAAGCACAGGATGTAGTCGTGGGTGTTCGCGATGAAGAGCGTCTCGATCCAGTCGTCTTCCTTCATCTGGGTCGCCTGCTTGCCGCGACCGCCGCGCTTTTGCGCACGGTACTCGGACAGCGGCTGCGACTTCACGTAGCCCGCGTGCGACATGGTCACGACCATGTCCTGCGGCGTGATCAGGTCTTCGGTGTTCAGTTCGGTCGCATTCAGCTCGATCCTCGAGCGGCGCGCGTCGCCGAACTCGGCCTTCACCTGCGTCAGCTCCTCGCCGATCATCGTGGTGATCCGCTCCGGCCGCGCGAGGATATCGAGCAGGTCGGCGATCTGCGCCATCACCTCGCGATACTCGCCGATGATCTTGTCCTGCTCGAGGCCCGTGAGACGCTGCAGGCGCATCTGGAGGATTTCCTGCGCCTGCGTGTCCGACAGCTTGTACAGGCCGTCGCCCTGCATCCCGAACGCGGGGCTCAGGTTTTCCGGACGATAGGCGTCGCGACCGCCCGCCAGGGCGTTCTCGGTCTCCGCGCGCGTCAGCATCTCGCGCACGAGCGACGAATCCCACGCGCGCATCATCAGTTCCTGCTTCGCGATCGGCGGCGTCGGCGCGGCCTTGATGATCGCGATGAACTCGTCGATGTTGGCGAGCGCCACCGCGAGGCCTTCGAGCACGTGGCCGCGCTCGCGCGCCTTGCGCAATTCGAAGATGGTGCGCCGCGTCAGCACTTCGCGCCGGTGCGACAGGAAGCACTGCAGGATTTCCTTGAGGTTCAGCAGCTTCGGCTGGTTGTCGACCAGCGCGACCATGTTCATGCCGAACGTGTCCTGGAGCTGGGTGGCCTTGTACAGGTTGTTCAGCACCACCTCGGGCACTTCGCCACGCTTCAGCTCGATCACGACGCGCATGCCGCTCTTGTCGGATTCGTCGCGGATGTCCGAGATGCCCTCGAGCTTCTTCTCGTTCACCAGTTCGGCGATCCGCTCGAGCAGCGAGCGTTTGTTCACCTGGTACGGCAGCTCGTCGACGATGATCGCCATCCGCTGGCCGCGGTCGATCTCCTCGAAATGGGTGGTCGCGCGCATCACGACCCGGCCGCGGCCGGTGCGATAGCCATCGCGCACGCCTGCGACGCCGTAGATGATGCCGGCCGTCGGGAAATCGGGCGCGGGGATGATCTCGATCAGCTCGTCGATGGTCGCCTTCGGGTTGTGCAGCAGGTGCTGGCACGCGTCGACGACTTCGTTCAGGTTGTGCGGCGGGATGTTGGTCGCCATCCCGACCGCGATCCCCGACGAGCCGTTGATCAGCAGGTTCGGGATCCGCGCCGGCAGGATCAGCGGCTGCATCTCGCTGCCGTCGTAGTTCGGCCCGAAGTCGACGGTTTCCTTGTCGATGTCCGCGAGCAGCTCGTGACCGATCTTGGCCATGCGGATTTCGGTATAACGCATCGCGGCGGCGTTGTCGCCGTCGACCGAACCGAAGTTGCCCTGGCCGTCGACCAGCATGTAGCGCAGCGAGAAATCCTGCGCCATCCGGACGATCGTGTCGTACACCGCGGTGTCACCGTGCGGATGGTATTTACCGATCACGTCGCCGACGATACGCGCCGACTTCTTGTAGGCGCGATTCCAGTCGTTGTTGAGTTCGTGCATTGCGAACAACACACGCCGGTGCACAGGCTTCAAGCCATCACGGACGTCCGGGAGGGCGCGTCCGACGATCACGCTCATGGCGTAATCGAGATACGACTTGCGCATTTCCTCCTCGAGGGAGGTGGGCAGGGTCTCTTTGGCGAATTGATCCATGTATCCGTGTATCTTTTCGGAGCGAAGACGGGACCGCCTTTCGCGTGAGCGCCGCTAAAAACGCGACGCAACGTGCGATTCTAGCATGCGCCAAATCCGCCCCAACGCCCGCCCCTCTATATACATATAGCGGAAGCGCGCCGCGCCCCGTCCACCCATCCCCGCGGATTCGATCGAATCTGTTTCGTTTTCATTCACAATCCGGCCGGCACGGGTTCCCACGCGCTATTTTTTGTTCAGTCCTTGACAATTTCTGAAACTTGCGGCAAGGCCGTGTTGCACATGCACCACATTCAGGAGAGCGATCTTAGGGTGGGGAGGATTTTTTTTCGTGGGAAGGGAACGATATGGCAAAATGCCAACGCACTGAAAGTTAGACGCTGCTCGAAGTCTACACAGAGCGGCGCCGCGTTTTTTGTGCCGCACCAATGTTATACTTCGAGCAATGTATGACTTGTCATCGTCAACAGGCTCGCAGTAAACCTGCGGTAATCTCAATTTCGAGAGGAGAAATATGAATAAACTTTCAAAGCTCGCGTTCATTGCAGCTACCGCAGTTATGGCTGCATCCGCTTCGGCACAGTCGGTGCCGGCGTCGCGACAAGCCGTGAACGACAACTGGGTGAATGGCACGGGCGAATACGTGTGGATGAACGGCACGAACGAGCTTTGCTGGCGCGATGCGTTCTGGACGCCGGCCACCGCCAACGCGAAGTGCGATGGCGCACTGGTCGCCCAGGCACCGGCGCCGACGCCGGTCGCTCCGGTTGCTCCGGCCATCACGAGCCAGAAGATCACGTATCAAGCTGACGCGCTGTTCGACTTCGACAAGGCGACCCTCAAGCCGCTGGGCAAGCAGAAGCTGGACGAGCTGGCAGCGAAGATCCAGGGCATGAACCTGGAAGTCGTCGTGGCCACGGGCTACACCGACCGCATCGGTTCGGACAAGTACAACGACCGTCTGTCGCTGCGCCGTGCGCAAGCAGTCAAGTCGTACCTGGTCAGCAAGGGCATCGAGTCCAACCGTGTCTACACGGAAGGCAAGGGCAAGCGCAACCCGGTCACGACCGGCTGCAACCAGAAGAACCGCAAGCAACTCATCGCCTGCCTCGCACCGGATCGTCGCGTGGAAGTCGAAGTGGTCGGCACGCAACAAGTTCAGAAGTAAGACAGGTTGCGGTGATCCCAGGATCACCCGGCAGCAAGGCCCCGCTCCGGCGGGGCTTTTTTTATTCCCGCGCATCCCGCGCCGGACGTTTCCGTGCAAGGCGCCCCGCCCCCTTATATACTCGGGGCTTGATTGACGGGCGGCCTCCGCCCTTCCCGTATCCCGCTTGCCGACATGACCAACGCCGATCCGCACGAGCTCCAGAAATTCAGTGACCTTGCCCACAAGTGGTGGGACCCGAACGCAGAGTTCAAGCCGCTGCACGACCTCAACCCGGTGCGGCTCGGCTGGATCGACGCGCACGCGCACCTCGCCGGCAAGCGCGTGCTCGACATCGGCTGCGGCGGCGGCATCCTGTCCGAATCGATGGCGGGGCTCGGTGCGCAGGTCAAGGGCATCGACCTGTCGACCGAGGCGCTCGGCGTCGCCGATCTGCACAGCCTCGAAAGCGGCGTGACGGTCGACTACGAGGCGATCGCCGCCGAGGCACTCGCGGCCCGCGAGCCCGGCGCTTACGACGTCGTCACCTGCATGGAGATGCTCGAGCACGTCCCGTCCCCCGCCAACGTGGTCGCCGCGTGCGCCAGCCTCGTGAAGCCGGGCGGCTGGGTGTTCTTCTCGACGCTGAACCGCAACCTGAAGTCGTACCTCTTCGCCGTGATCGGCGCCGAGTACATCGCCCAGCTGCTGCCGAAGGGTACTCACGACTACGCGCGCTTCATCCGCCCGTCCGAGTTGGCGTCCTTCGTGCGCGCGACCGACCTGCATACGGTCGAGATCAAGGGCATCACCTATCATCCGATCGGCAAGCGCTTCGCGCTGTCGAACGACACCGACATCAACTACCTGGTCGCCTGCCGCCGACACGCCTGAGTCCGCAGCCTCCCGCCATGAACACTTCCCTCGCCCCTTCGTCCGACGTCGCGCCGCGACTCGACGCCTGCGCCGCCGTGCTGTTCGATCTCGACGGCACACTCGCCGACACCGCGCCGGACCTCGCCGCCGCCGTCACCAAGATGCAGCGCGCCCGCGCGCTGCCGGAAACGCCGCTCGCGGCGCTGCGCCCGCTCGCATCGGCCGGCGCGCGGGGCCTGCTCGCGGGCGCGTTCGGCATCGCGCCGGACAGCCCCGGCTATGACGCAATGCGGGATGAATTCCTCGCGAACTACGCGACCGACCTGTGCGTGCACACGACGCTGTTCGCCGGCATCGGCGCGCTGCTCGACGACCTCGACGCGCGCGGCGTGCGCTGGGGCATCGTGACCAACAAGGTGGCGCGGCTGACCGACCCGCTCGTCGACCGGCTGGGGCTCGCCGCGCGCGCAGGTTGCGTGGTCAGCGGCGACACGACGCCGCATGCCAAGCCGCATCCGGCGCCGCTCCTGCATGCCGCGCAGGAGCTGCAGATCGAGCCGGCTCGCATCGTGTACGTCGGCGACGAC
Organism: Burkholderia sp. GW821-FHT14F03; assembly: GCF_058803765.1. Taxonomy (NCBI): domain Bacteria; kingdom Pseudomonadati; phylum Pseudomonadota; class Betaproteobacteria; order Burkholderiales; family Burkholderiaceae; genus Burkholderia; species Burkholderia sp. GW821-FHT14F03. Next base: position 71,048 of record NZ_JBXAPG010000028.1, on the reverse strand, counting down.
CTGCGCGACATCCAGGCCGGCAGCGCGGCGGGCATGACGACGATCGCGGCCGCATACGGCTATTGCGGCGACGGTGTCGCGCCCGAGGATTGGCAGGCGCAGCACCTGGCCGCCACGCCCGACGAATTGCAGCGGCTCCTGCGCGATGTTGGGCTATAATGATCGATCCGATCCGCGGGGGCGACCTGGTTTCGACAGGGGTTGTGAAGCGGTCAGGGCATGTCGAGGACCCGTCACCTCGTTAATCAATGGGAAAAACGTAACTGCAAACGACGAAACGTTCGCACTGGCAGCCTAAGGGCCGCCGTCCTCTGCCTAGTTCACTGACGGGCTAGCGTCGCAAGACCGGTAGCAATACCGCCAGAGGTCATATACGTCAGTTAAGCTTCGGTGGCGTCACGACGCCGAGGTCGAAAACCTAGTGAATCGCCGTATCGGAGCGTGTTCGTCCGCGACGTTACGGTTAAATCAAACGACAGAACTAAACATGTAGAACTGATCGTAGAGCGCTTCTGGACGCGGGTTCGATTCCCGCCGCCTCCACCACATTCTCCCGCTCGCGGCCCCTGCCGCGACGGCACGAACCCGCGACAGCCTCCCGGCCGCGCGGGTTTTTTTACTGGTGGCGCGCCCGCCCGAATACACGATGGAGCCGGCCCGCAACCGGTTCCGGACCCGCCAGGTCCGGTGTATCCTAGCCCGCTCCTGCCGCCCTCTCCGATGCGCCCATGACGTCCTTCCCGTTTGATGCCGTGCTGTTCGATTGCGACGGCGTGCTGGTCGATTCCGAACCCATCACGAACCGCGTGCTGGCCGAAATGCTCGGCGAACTGGGGTGGGCGATCAGCGTGACCGAAACCATGCGGATCTTCGTCGGCAAGGCCGTGCGCGACGAAGCGGCGCGCATCGAGCAACACACCGGCGTCGCGATCACGGCCGACTGGCTCGCGCAATTCCGCGCGCGCCGCGATGCCGCGCTCGAGGCCGAACTGGTCGCCATCGACGGCGCGCCGGCCGCGCTGCACGCCGTACACCAGGCCGTCGCCGGCCGCGTCGCGGTCGCCTCCGGCGCGGATCTGCGCAAGGTCAGGATGCAGTTGGCCAAGGTGGGCATCAGCGACTACTTCGGCGAACACGTCTTCAGCGGCCACGATCTGCCGCGCAGCAAGCCGCATCCGGATGTCTATCTGACGGCTGCGCACGCGCTCGCCGTCGACCCGGCGCGCTGCGCGGTCGTCGAGGATACCGTGACGGGCGCGACGGCCGGCGTGGCCGCGGGTGCGACGGTATTCGGCTATTGCCCCGCGCCGGCCGGTGCGGATGCCGAGGCCGCGCTGCGCGGCGCGGGCGTCGCGGCGGTGTTTGCCGACATGGACGCGCTGCCCGCTTTGCTCGCCGGCTGGTCCCGCGACTGATGGCGTCCGGCCGCGTCCGGTCGGCCGCGGTGATTTGGCCGCGGTGATTTGGCCGCGGTGATTTGGCCGTGGTGATTTGGCCGTGGTGATTTGGCCGTGGTGACTTGGCCGTGGTGACTTGGCCGTGGTGACTTGGCCGTGGTGACTTGGCCGTGGTGACTTG
>NZ_JBXAPG010000028.1:22452-69371 GCF_058803765.1 Burkholderia sp. GW821-FHT14F03 | reverse complement strand
GTCCCCGCCGACTTGTCCCCGCCGACTTGTCCCCGCCGACTTGTCCCCGCCGACTTGTCCCCGCCGACTTGTCCCCGCCGACTTGTCCCCGCTTAGCCGCGCGATGCCGCGCCTGCGCGCGACACGCGCGCAGGCGCGAAACCAAGCCGCGCGCCGATATGTCGTGCGGCCCGCCACCAGCGCGCGCGCCGAGACAGCGGCGCATCGTCGGGCAGCGTCATGACGCCTGATCCGGACCGCGACGCCGCGCAACTAAATTCGAAACCGCCGCGCCAGCGATAACGCAGCCACAATTCCCCGGCCGACCGCAGCAGGCCATCGTGGATCTTGCGCGCCCAGTCGAACAGATCGTCGCACTCCCCCGCGCCGCACTCGACAGCGAGCGCGCGCAGACAAGCGAGCAAGGCGCCGGCGCTCAGTACCGCGCCGTTGAATTCCGCGAACGCCGTGATCCGTCCGGCGGTCTTCAACGCATACAGCGCCGCGACGATCAAGCGCTCGTCCTCGTTCCAGGCCGGGTATCCGCGCTCGCGCAGCGACGCCAGCAGCAGCGCGCCGCGCGTCCCGCCCACGACCTGTTCGTAGCGGGCGGCAAGCGTATACAGCCGGTCATCGATGTAGAAACACACGGGTTCGATCTGCGCGACGCACGCGCGCGCCTCCTGCAGCACCCGCGCCAGTTCGCCGCTCGCGTGCGCCCGGTCGAGCGTTGTGCGCACCCGCGCCGCGCACTGCCGGTCGCGCAGCTGCCAGTCGGCAAAACGCGCGTCGACCTCGGCCAGCACCTCCGCGCCCGCCGCCACATGCCCCAGCTCGAGCCAGGTATCGTCCGGCGTATAGGCGATCTTCGGCGCGTCCGATGGACGGACATGCAAGCGCCCGAGCGCATTCACGTAGAGCGTGAGCGACGCGCCCTCGCGCACCGCCTGCACGCTCAGCTCACGGTGCCGGTTGAGCGCGGCAAGCGCCGCTCGGTCATACGCGCCGAGCGCGCGGCACGCCTCGGCGGCAGGCCGCAGGCCGCCCGACGCCACCGCGTGCCACGCGGTTTCATCGGCGGAGGGGCCCGGTCGGGCACCCGGTTCGGTGTCGCCAGCGCCCCACCATTGCGACGCGTGCTGCAAAGCTTGATCCATCGTTCGACTCTCATTCAGCGCGAAATGCGCGCCCCGCGCGCCAGGACGGCGACCATCGGCCGGCAAAGCCGGCTCGGCGAGACACAGGGAGATTTCACGCGGACCCGCGCGCGCCGACAACTACCAGCCTTGGTAGTCCGACCGCGCGTCAAGGCGCGCGGGGCCGGGGTGCGTCACTTGGACGCGCGGGCGAGAGCCGACATGCCGGGACAACCGGCAGCGGCGAACGGTGGATTTACTGGCCGTCCATCGGACACTTGAGGTTGCAGCCGTTCGGGTCGCCCATGTCGCCCTTCCTGCGCAGGGCCGACTTCTTGCTGCCCTGGTACTTCTGCGACGGCGACGACGCGGCGAACTGCATCTGCGGATGTTCGTTCAGACGGAATTGCTCGTTCAGGATGCCGCCCGGCACGCCGGGAGAATTCTGCGCGAACGCGAGCGAGGCGGTGGCGGCAAGCACGCCCGCGCTGAGGGCGGCGACGGTAAGGGACAGGAATGGCTTCATAAAGGAAAAACGCCGCGACGGCGTAGCGGATGAAACGTAGATGAACGGAAAGCGTAGCGCAAACGCGGCCGCCGTGCAGCGAAACAGCCCTCCCCCCCATTACCGGGCATGACGTTTCGCCGCCGTTCCCGCGAGCCCGTCGGACAGGCTCACGAGCGAGCCCGAGGCGGCCGGATCATAGCCGTCGAGTCGCGCGACGCCGGCGCGGTAGTCCGCCTCGCGCAGCAGCGCGAGTACGCCCGCGAGCGGCGCGTCGGTCAAGCGCGCGCGCTCGCAGGCAAAGTAATAGTCCTCGTCGGCCACGGGGATGAAATCGAGCCCGAAGTGGCGCGCGGCGGGCTCGACGCCGAACCCGACGTCGGCCATCCCGCTCGCGACGAAGGCGGCGATCGCGGAATGCGTCAGCTCGGTCGAGGCCGCTCCGCCGAGCCGCGCGGGATCGACGCCGGCCGCCTGCGCCGCCAGCTCGAACAGCATCCGCGTGCCCGAGCCCGGCTGGCGATTGACGAAACGGATGTCGCCGCGCGCGAGGTCCGCGAGCCCCGCGATTCCGCGTGGATTGCCGTGCGGCACGAACAGCCCTTGCCGCCGCCGCGTGAGGTGGATCAACGCGTGCCGCGCTTCATCGAGCCAGGGCCGGTAGATCCGCGCGCACGCCGCGCGATGCGGCCCGCGCGGCAGATGAAAGCCCGCCAGGTCGCACTCGCCGGCCGCCAGCGCCTTCACGGCCTCCACGCTTTCCCGGTACTTGAGATCGAGCGGCGCGCCGCCGCGCTCCCAGGCCTCGGCGAGCGCCGCGACGGCGTAGCCGTGCGATGCGTGAATCCGCAAGCCCGCCGCGCGCCGCGTCAGCCACCGATCGAGATTGCCCGCGATCTCCGCCGCGCAGGCGCGCAGGCTGCCGTCGAGCCGCTCGCCCGCGAGCTGCTGCGCATCGGCCACCGCGCGCCCCAGCGCCGACAGCGAAGTCCCCTTGCCCCGCACGGTTTCGATCAGCGCCCCGCCGACGCACGCCTCGAACGCGCGCACCTGACCCCACGCGTGCCGGTAGGACATCCCCCGGCTATGCGCGGCGCGCGCGATGCTGCCCGTCGCCGCGATCGATTCCAACAGCGGAGCGAGGTCGGTCAGGCTCGCGACCCGACCCGCGCTGTCGCGCACGTACAAGTGCGCGTCGCATTCGATCTCAATCATTTATGCACGCTCATTTCCTATTGCGACGCCGCCGCGATCAGCTTATCGTCAACGGCAATCAATCAAAACAGAGTTGATTTGCGCACCATATGCACAGCGTGCGCATATATGACTTTGGAGGAGCATACCGGATGTCCCCATCCCCCGTCGCCCCCGAGGCGCTCGTGCACAAACACGTCCGGCCCGGCGCATCACTGGTCGCGATCCTGCACGCGATCCAGGACGACGCCGGCTTCGTGCCGCCCGCCTGCATCGCCCCGCTCGCGCGCGCCTTGAACCTGTCGCGCGCCGAGGTTCACGGTGTCCTGACCTACTACCATCACTTCCGCAGCGCGCCGCCCGCGCGCGTGACGATCCAGATCTGCCGGGCCGAGGCGTGCCGCAGCATGGGCGGCGAAGCGCTCGTCGCGCACGCGCAAGCGCGCACCGGCTGCCGCATCGACGCCCGTCATGACGAGGCCGCGCCCGCCGGCGAGGTCGCGCTCGAATCCGTGTACTGCCTCGGGCTGTGCGCGCAGTCGCCGTCCCTGACCGTCAACGGCGCGCTGCATGCGCGCGTGTCGCCGTCACGCTTCGACACGCTCTATGCAACCGCCGCGGCGGCCGGGGCGACGGAGGCCACCTCATGACGACGCGCCTCTACGTCCCGCGCGATTCCGCCGCGCTCGCACTCGGCGCCGACGCGCTCGCTGCCGCGATCGTGGCCGAGGCCGGGCGGCGCGGCCACGCGATCGAGCTGGTGCGCAACGGCTCGCGCGGGCTGCTGTGGCTCGAACCGCTCGTCGAAGTGGTCACGCCCGCGGGCCGCGCCGGCTACGCCAACCTCGGCGCCGACGACGTGGCCGGCCTGTTCGATGCTGGCTGGCTCGACGGCGGCGCGCATCCGAGCGCCGTCGGCATCGTCGACGAACTGCCTTACCTGAAGCGTCAGCAACGCCTGACCTTCGCGCGCATCGGCCTGACCGATCCGCTGTCGATCGACGACTACCTCGCGCACGGCGGCCTCGCCGGCCTGCGGCAGGCGCTCGCGCTCGACGGCGACGCCGCCTGCGAGCTGCTGATCGAATCCGGCCTGCGCGGCCGGGGCGGCGCCGCGTTTCCGGCCGGCATCAAGTGGCGCACGGTGCGCCAGGCCGCCGGCGCGCAGAAATACATCGTCTGCAACGCCGACGAGGGCGATTCCGGCGCCTTCTCCGATCGCCTCATCATGGAAAGCGACCCGTACTGCCTGATCGAGGGAATGCTGATCGCCGGCATCGCCACAGGCGCGACGGTCGGCTACATCTACGTGCGCAGCGAATATCCGCATGCGATCGCCGCGCTCGACGCCGCGCTGGAACACGCGCGCGCCGCCGGCTGGCTCGGCCCGCGGGTGCTCGGCTCCGCGCACGCGTTCGAGCTGCACGTCGCGAAGGGCGCGGGCGCCTATGTCTGCGGCGAGGAAACCGCGCTCCTCGAATCACTCGAGGGCCGGCGCGGCGTGGTCCGCGCGAAGCCGCCGCTGCCCGCGCTCGCCGGCCTGTTCGGCCAGCCCACCGTGATCAACAACGTGATCACGCTCGCCACCGCGCCGATCATCTTCGCGCGCGGCGCCGCGTTCTATCGCGACTACGGGATGGGCCGCTCGCGCGGCACACTGCCGTTCCAGCTGGCCGGCAACGTGCGGCGCGGCGGGCTCGTCGAGCTGGCGTTCGGCGTCACGCTGCGCGAGCTGCTGTTCGAGTTCGGCGGTGGCACCGCGAGCGGCCGCCCGGCGCGCGCAGCCCAGGTGGGCGGCCCGCTCGGCACCTACCTGCCGGACAGCCAGTGGGACCTGCCGCTCGACTACGAGGCCTACGCGGCCGTCGGCGCGGTGGTCGGCCACGGCGGCATCGTGCTGCACGACGACACCTCGGATCTCGCCGAACTCGCCGAGTACGCGATGCAGTTCTGCGCGCTCGAATCGTGCGGCAAGTGCACGCCGTGCCGGATCGGCTCGACGCGCGGCGTCGAGACGATCGCGAAGATCCGCGCGGGCGACACGTCGGTGCGCCAGGTGCAGCTGCTGCGCGATCTGTGCGACACGATGACGGCGGGCTCGCTGTGCGCGATGGGCGGCATGACGCCCTACCCGGTGCTGTCCGCGCTCGATCATTTCCCCGAGGATTTCGGTCTCGCCGGGACCGGCCCCGCCGTTGGTGGCCCCGCCGCGTCGACAACCCAGGCCGCCGCCTGAATCAAGGAGCCCCGCATGACCCTCCACGCTTCCGACACGCTCCCGGGCGGCTGCGGCTCCGGCCAGTGCGCGTGCGCCGGCGCGCGCCGCGCGGCGCCGTTCGACGACACCGACTACGGCACGCCGCGCCGGCGCGCCGACACCGACGTCACGCTCGACATCGACGGCCATCCGGTCACGGTGCCAGCCGGCACATCGGTGATGCGCGCGGCGATCGAGGCCGGCATCCCGGTGCCGAAGCTGTGCGCGACCGATTCGCTCGAACCGTTCGGCTCATGCCGGCTGTGTCTCGTCGAGATCGAGGGGCGGCGCGGCTATCCCGCCTCGTGCACGACGCCCGCCGAAGCCGGCATGAAGGTGCGCACCCAGAGCGAGCGGCTGCAGGCGCTGCGCCGCAACGTGATGGAGCTGTACATCTCCGACCACCCGCTCGACTGCCTGACCTGCGCGGCCAACGGCGACTGCGAACTGCAGGACATGGCCGGCGTGGTCGGCCTGCGCGAGGTCCGCTACGGCTTCGACGGCGCGAATCACCTGGACGCGCCCAAGGACGAATCGAATCCGTACTTCAGCTACGACCCGTCCAAATGCATCGTCTGCAATCGCTGCGTGCGCGCCTGCGAGGAAACCCAGGGCACCTTCGCGCTGACGATCGCCGCGCGCGGCTTCGCGTCGCGCGTCGCCGCGAGCGACAGCGCGTCGTTCATGGCGTCGGAATGCGTGTCGTGCGGCGCCTGCGTCGCCGCCTGCCCGACCGCGACGCTGCAGGAAAAGAGCGTCACGCAGCTCGGCCTGCCCGAGCGTGCGGTGGTCACCACGTGCGCGTATTGCGGCGTCGGCTGCGCATTCAAGGCCGAATTGAAGGGCAACCAGGTCGTGCGCATGACGCCGCACAAGAACGGCCATGCGAATGAAGGACACGCGTGCGTCAAGGGCCGCTTCGCCTGGGGCTACGCGACCCACAAGGACCGCATCACGAAGCCGATGATCCGCGCGAAGATCACCGATCCGTGGCGCGAGGTCAGCTGGGACGAAGCCATCGAACACGCCGCCTCGGAATTCCGCCGGCTGCAGGCACAGCACGGCCGGGATTCGATCGGCGCGATCACCTCCTCGCGCTGCACCAACGAGGAAACCTATCTCGTGCAGAAGCTCGTGCGCGCGGCCTTCGGCAACAACAACGTCGACACCTGCGCGCGCGTATGCCATTCGCCGACCGGCTATGGGCTCAAGACCACGCTCGGCGAGTCGGCCGGCACGCAGACCTTCGCCTCGGTCGGTGCGGCCGACGTGATCGTCGTGATCGGCGCGAATCCGACCGACGGCCATCCGGTATTCGCATCGCGGCTCAAGCGGCGGATCCGGGAAGGTGCGCAACTGATCGTCGTCGATCCGCGCCGCATCGATCTCGTCGACGGCCCGCATGTGAAAGCGGTCCACCATCTGCAACTGCGGCCGGGCACCAACGTCGCGCTCGTCAACGCGCTCGCCCACGTGATCGTCACCGAAGGCCTGCTCGACGATGCGTTCATCGCGGCCCGCTGCGAGCCGCGCGCGTTCGAGCAGTGGCGCGCGTTCGTCGCGCAACCCGAGCACGCGCCGGAGACGAGCGCCGCGATCACCGGCGTGCCGGCCGACACGGTGCGCGCCGCCGCGCGCCTGTATGCGACGGGCGGCAACGCGGCGATCTACTACGGCCTCGGCGTGACCGAGCATGCGCAGGGTTCGACCATGGTGATGGGCATCGCGAACCTCGCGATGGCAACCGGCAATCTCGGCCGCGAAGGCGTCGGCGTGAATCCGCTGCGCGGCCAGAACAACGTCCAGGGCTCGTGCGACATGGGCTCGTTCCCGCACGAGCTGCCCGGCTATCGGCACGTCGGCGACGCCGCGGTGCGCGCGCAGTTCGAGGCCGCCTGGTCGGCGACGCTGCAGCCGGAGCCGGGCCTGCGCATCCCGAACATGTTCGACGCCGCGCTCGACGGCAGCTTCAAGGGGCTCTACTGCCAGGGCGAGGACATCGTGCAGTCCGACCCGAACACGCAGCACGTGGCGGCCGCGCTGTCGTCGATGGCGTGCATCGTGGTGCAGGACATCTTCCTGAACGAGACCGCGAAGTATGCGCACGTATTCCTGCCGGGCTCGACCTTCCTGGAAAAGGACGGCACCTTCACCAACGCGGAACGCCGGATCTCGCGCGTGCGCCGCGTGATGCCGCCGCTCGCCGGCTATGCGGACTGGGAGGTCACGCTGCGGCTCGCGCGCGCGCTCGGCTATCCGATGGACTATGCCCATCCGTCCGAGATCATGGACGAGATCGCGCGCCTTACGCCGACCTTCGCGGGCGTCTCGTACGCGCGGCTCGACACGCTCGGCAGCATTCAATGGCCCTGCAACGACGCGGCGCCGGAAGGCACGCCGACCATGCACGTCGACGCCTTCGTGCGCGGCCAGGGCCGCTTCGTGATCACGCAGTTCATCGCGTCGCCGGAAAAGGTGACGGCGCGCTACCCGCTGATCCTGACCACCGGACGGATCCTGTCGCAATACAACGTCGGCGCGCAGACGCGCCGCACCGACAACGTCCATTGGCACGACGAGGACCGGCTCGAGATCCATCCGCACGACGCGGAGGCGCGCGGCATCAGCCCCGACGACTGGGTCGGCATCGAGTCGCGCGCCGGCCAGACCGTGCTGCGCGCGCACGTGACGGAGCGCATGCAGCCGGGCGTCGTCTACACGACGTTCCACTTCCCGGAGTCGGGCGCGAACGTGATCACGACCGACAGTTCCGACTGGGCCACCAACTGCCCGGAATACAAGGTCACCGCGGTGCAGGTATTGCCGGTCGCGCAGCCGTCCGCCTGGCAGCGCCAATACAGCCGCTTCAACGCGCAGCAGCTCGACCTGCTGGAGCGACGCGAAGCCCAGCCCGCCGCGGGCGGAAAGTGAGGATGCGATGAACCGCGCGCAACTGGCCACGATGGCGAACCAGATCGGGGCGTTCTTCGCGTCGATGCCCGATCACGACGAGGCGCTCGCCGGCATCGCCGACCACCTGCGGCGGTTCTGGGAACCGCGCATGCGCCGGGCGCTGCTGACGCTGCTCGACGATCCGCACGACGACGTGTCGGGCGCCGATGCGCTCGCGCCGCTCGTGCGCGCCGCGCTCATCGCGCACCGCGCGCAACTGACGCCCGCCGCCGCGACCGATGCGTGACGCCGTCCCCCGGCTTGACGCCGCCGCGCGCCCGGGCCGTCAGGCGGACGGCGCGGGCGCGGCAAACCACGCCTCGCAGTGCCGCAACAGCCCCGCGCCATCCGACGCGGCGCGGCCACGCGCCGCGACATAACCATCCGGCCGCAACAGGTAGAACGCCGGCCGCGTGCGCCCGTAGGCATCGCTCAGCGACGGCGCGCCGTCGCCCTCGGCATCGGCCACGCGCCAGACCCGCGCCGCGCCGGGCATCGCGCGCACGAGGCCCGCGGCCAGCTCCGCGCCGTCCGGATCGACCGCGGGCGGCGCGTCGTCGTCCGCGCCGGAGGCCTCGATCAGCAACAGCGTGAAGTGCGCGGGATCGTGCAGGTCGTACAGCGTCGCGACCCCGGGCGCATCCCCGAGCGGCCCGTCGAGCACGCGCACGAGCGCGTCCGGCGCCCGCTCGCCGGCGCGCGGGCCGCCGTCGAGCATGCGTTCGAGCGTGAGCGGACTCTTGCGATACTGGATCGCCAGCTCGCTGACGGTGCGCCGCGCCGCGTCGCGCATCGGGCCGAACGAGGCAAGGAGCGGCACCACGCGATCGCGCAGCAGCCGCAGCGGCCCGTGGTCCGCCTCGATGACCTGCGTGACGAAGCTGGTCTGCCGCAACACGTCGCGCTCGATCGGATGCCGTTCGATGTGATAGCTGTCGAGCAACCGTTCCGGCGCGCCGCCCGCGAGCACGCGGGCCAGCTTCCAGCCCAGGTTGAGCGCCTCCTGGATGCCCGTGTTCATGCCCTGCCCGCCGGCCGGACTGTGCACGTGCGCGGCGTCGCCCGCGAAGAACACCCGGCCGTAGCGCAGGTGGTCGACCATCCGGCTGTGCAGGTGGAAATACGACGACCACGCGAGATCGTCGAGCGCCATCGCAAGCGGCACGCGCGCGCGCACCACCTCGCGGCACAGTTCGAGCGACGGGCCGCCCGACTCGTTGAGGACGCCGTTGTGCGGCGGACGATCGGCGATCAAGCGGTAGCGGCCGCCGCCCATCGGAAAGAGCCCCGCGATCCCCTCGCCCGTCGTGAACAGGTGGATCTCGTCGTCGGGCCAGTCGACGTCGGCCGCCAGGTCGGCCAGCAGGAAAGTCTGCTCGAACGCGCGCCCGGCGAACCCGACGCCCAGCAGATGGCGCAGCGTGCTGTGCGCACCGTCCGCGGCGATCACGCAGGACGGCCGCAGCATCTCGTCGCGGCCGTCGCCGTGCCGCAGCAGCACCTCGGGCGCGGCGTCGGACGTCGCGCAGCGCGTCAGCGCGACGCCGCGCTCGACCTCGACCCCGAGCGTGGCCAGATGCTCGGTGAGCAGCCGCTCGGTCACGGTCTGGTCGAGAAACAGCAGGTAGGGATAACGGGTCTGCAGCGGATCGAAGTCGAGCCGGGCGATGCGGTGCGCATTCGAGTAGAGGCTTGCGCGGCGGGCGCGATGCCCGAGCGCGAGAAACGGCTCGACGATCCGATGCTGTTCGAACAGTTCGAGCGTGCGCGCCTGGATGCCGATCGCGCGCGAATACGACGCCGGTTGCGCCGCCTTGTCGATGATGCGCACCGGCACCCGCGCGCGGGAAAGGCTCATCGCGGCCGCCAGACCGGTGGGACCGGCGCCGACCACGAGCACCGGGGCGATATCGAGCGGAACGACATCCATACGGGACCTCCGCGAGCGGCAACGCGCCCAGTCTACGCCGCTGCCCGGGCGCCATCCATAGGCCGGACAGCCGATTCGGCGACCCACGTCACGCTTGTGGGAAAATAGCGGTTTCTGGCTTCATCCGCGTCATGGAATCCGTTTTCGACCGCGCCTTCGCAGCGCATCGCGCGGGCCGGCTAGGCGAAGCCGAGCAAGGCTACCGCGCCGCGCTCGCCGCCAATCCCGCCGACGCCGACGCGCTGCACCTGTTCGGCGTCCTGCGCCACCAGCAGGGGCAGCATGCCGAGGCGGCCGACCTGGTCGGCCGCGCGGTCGGCCTGCGCCCGCACGACGCCGCGCTGCAGTTGAACCTCGGCAACGCGCTGAAGGCGCTGGGCCGGCTCGACGCCGCGATCGACCACTTCCGCACCGCGCTGACGCTCGCGCCCGATTTTCCGCTCGCGCACTACAACCTCGGCAACGCCTACGCGGCGCAAGCGCGCCACGAGGACGCGGCCGACGCGTTCGCGCGCGCGCTGCGGCTCACGCCCGACGACGCCTCGATCCACAACAATCTCGGCAACGCGCTCAACGCGCTCGGCCGGCACAACGAGGCGCTCGCGGCCTTTCATCGCGCGCTCGAACTACGGCCCGGCCATGCGGGCGCGCACAACAACCTCGGCATGGCGCTGGGTGCGCTCGGCCGCGTCGACGAGGCGGTCGGGCATTTCCGCGCGGCGCTCGCCGCCGAGCCGCGCTTCGTCGCCGCGCACTTCAACCTCGGCAATACGCTCGACGCGGCCGGCCGTCACACGGACGCGATGCCCGCGTTCGAGGCGGCGCTCGCGCTGGTGCCGCAATTCCCGCTCGCCCTGTTCGGGCTCGGCAACGCGCTCGCGGCGCTCGGCCGGCACGACGAGGCGCGCCCCCATTACGAGCGCGCGGTCGGCCTCGATCCGTCGTTCCAGCTCGCGTGGCTCAATCTCGGCACCGCGCATCACGCGCTCGGTGCGCACGAGATGGCGTTGCGCGCGTTCGATCAGGCGCTGCGGCTCGCCCCCGACGACGCGCGCGCGCAGATGCACCGCGCGGTCACGCTGCTCACGCTGCGCGACCTGCCGCGCGGCCTGCCCGCCTATGAAGCGCGCCATCGCCTGCCGGGCGCCCGCCCCGCCGAACTGCCGCGCTGGCAGGGCGAGCCGATCGCGACGCGCACGCTGCTCGTGCGCGCGGAACAGGGCTTCGGCGACACGCTGCAGTTCGCGCGCTTCATTCCGCTCGCCCGCGCGCGCTGCGCGCGCCTGATCCTGCAGGTTCAGCCCGAATTGCTGCCGCTGTTCGCGCCGTGCGCGGCCGCGTGGCAGATCAGCGTCGTGGCGCTCGACGCGCCGCGCGCGCCCGAGGCCGGCCTGCTCTGCGAGCTGCTGAGCCTGCCGTTCGCGCTGGGGCTCGAATACGACGAACTGCCGTCGCGCACGCCGTATCTCACGGCCCCGGACACCGCCCGCCGCCGCTTTCGCGGCTCGATCGGCGGCCAGGCCAAGCGCCGCTACGGCATCGCCTGGGCCGGGCGCCAGCAGGCGCAGGAGAACCGCTCGCTGCCGCTCGCCGTGCTCGATCCGCTGTTTGCGCTGCCCGACGTCGACTGGATCGTGCTGCACCCCGCCCTGTCCGACGCCGAACGCGCGGCGCTCGACGCCCACCCGCACGCGGCGCGCATCCATCGGGTCGACGGCCTCGACGATTTCGCCGCGACCGCCGCGCTGGTCGATCGGCTCGACGGCGTCGTGTCGATCGACACCGCCGTCGCGCATCTCGCGGGCGCGCTCGGCAAGCCGCTGTGGCTGATGCTGCCGTTCGCGGCCGACTGGCGCTGGTTCACGGGCGCGGACAGCCCGTGGTATCCGCGCGCGCAGTTGCATCGCCAGCCCGCGCCCGCGCAATGGGCGCCCGTGGTCGAAGCCGTCGCGCACGCCGTGCGGCGCGCGTAAGCCGGCTGATCGCACAAAAAAGGAGCGCCGAGGCGCTCTTTTTTCGACGCCCGCCGGTCGGCGGGCATGCCTCCGAGTTACGCGGCCTTGTACTGATTGCGCGCCTCGGGCGTGCGATACAGCACGAGCGTCGCAACCAGCCCGCAGACTGCGGCCACGGCGAGCCACAGGCCGGGCGCGGCCTTGTTGCCGGTCTCGTGGATCAGCAGCGTGGAGATCGCCGGCGTGAAGCCGCCGATCGTCGTGGCGAGGCTGTAGGCCAGCGAGAAACCGGCGGTGCGCACGTCGGGCGGCATCACCTCGGTCAGCGCGACCACCATGCCGCCGTTGTACGACGCATAAAGGAACGACAACCACAGCTCGACCGACAGCAGCCGCATGAACGACGGATCCGCGACGAGCCATTGCACGGCGGGATAGGCGGTCAGCAGCGTGAGGACGGTGAACGTGATCAGGACCGGACGGCGGCCGATCCGGTCGGACACCGCGCCCGACAGCGGCAGCCAGATCAGGTTCGAGATGCCGACGCAGACCGTGACGAGCAGCGCGTCGATCGACGACAGGTGCAGCACTTCCTTGCCGAAGGTCGGCGTATACGCGGTGATCATGTAGAACGACACGGTCGTCATGATCACCATGCCCATCCCCGCGAGCACGACGCCCCAGTTGTCGACCATCGACTTCATGATCTCGCCCATGCTCGGGCGGTGCTTCTTCGCGAGAAACTCGTCGGTCTCCTTCAGCGAACGGCGGATCAGGAACAGGAACGGCACGATCAGGCAGCCGATCAGGAACGGGACGCGCCAGCCCCACGACGTCATCTGCTCGACGGGCAGCGCCTTGTTCAGCAGCACGCCGACGAGCGCGGCGAACACCACCGCCACCTGCTGGCTGCCCGACTGCCACGACGTGTAGAAACCCTTGTTGCCCTTGGTCGCGATCTCGGACAGGTAGACCGAGACGCCGCCCAGCTCGACCCCGGCCGAGAAGCCCTGCAGCAGGCGGCCGAGCAGCACGAGGGCCGGCGCGAGCGCGCCGATCGTCGCATAGCCCGGCACGGTCGCCACCGTGAGCGTGCCGAGCGCCATCAGGCCGAGCGTCAGGATGAGGCCCTTGCGGCGGCCATGATGGTCGATATAGGCGCCCAGCACGATCGCGCCGACGGGCCGCATCAGGAAGCCCGCGCCGAACACCGACAACGCCAGCATCAGCGACGCGAACGCGTCGCCGCTCGGAAAATAGGTCTTGGCTATCGCGGACGCGTAATAGCCATAGACCATGAAGTCGTACATCTCCAGAAAATTGCCGCTGACGACCCGGAATACGGTCCGGAACTTCGATTCATCCTGCTGGGAGGCGTGGGACGCTGTTGACATGTCTCTCTCGATAAGGCACCGCTGCTGCGTGGGGCGCGCAGGGTCGTGACATCGTGGTATCGCCGGGCCGCTGGCGCGGACACGGGACGACGCAGGCCGATGATGCACCGCATCGCGCCCGCCATATTACTGCGAATCGACGGGCAACCGCGTCAAAGTGTCGCGCGAAAACGCACGCCTGGAAATCGGGGGAAATGATGAGATCGGCCATCCGCGCGGCTCGCAACGATCGGGAGTCCCGAGCGGGCGCGGCAGGCGGCCGGGTCGGGCCGTCGCGCCCCATTGAACGGCGGCGGGCCGCGCTTGCTGCGATGCGGCAGGGCCGAGGCGGCATCGGCCCGCGC
Organism: Burkholderia sp. GW821-FHT14F03; assembly: GCF_058803765.1. Lineage (NCBI taxonomy): Bacteria > Pseudomonadati > Pseudomonadota > Betaproteobacteria > Burkholderiales > Burkholderiaceae > Burkholderia > Burkholderia sp. GW821-FHT14F03. Next base: position 55,725 of record NZ_JBXAPG010000028.1, on the reverse strand, counting down.
CAACTTCGACGTTCAGATTCATTCAGATTCATTCAGATTCAGACCGGTCCCATCGACGCGCCGCGACGCTTCACCGATGATTCCTCGATTGCCCGCCCCGGCCGCTTCCGGCGATGCGCGCCTTGCTCACGCCGCGCGGCCCGACCGACTCATGACCGCCTCATCACTCGTTCCCGTCGAAGGCCAATTGGCGCGCCCGTCGCTCATGCCGTTCAGCGGCCTGCCGTTCGGGCGCGAATGGACGAGCCTCGCCGGCTGCCCCGCGCAGTTGCGCACCGTCTTCATCGACCCCGACGCCCCGCACCGCGCCTGCCAGTGGCGGCCGCTGCGCCGCACGGCGCCGGCCGGCTCCACCACCGCCGCGCCCGCCGCGTCGTCCGTGCTGATCCCGACGTCCGGCGGGCCGCCCCGCGTGCTGCACGCCCTGTGCTGCGCGCTGGGCGCATTCGGCCTGATAGGCTGGCTGCTCTGGTCTCACCTCCCCGAGCGCGCCGCGCCGCCTGCACCATCCGCGCCGGCCGCGACACCGGCGCCGCCCGAGGCTCGCGCCGGCCGCCCACGCCCGGCGGCGCCACCCCGGCATACGTCGACCGCCCCCTTGCCGCCAGCGGGCGCGCCGACGCACGCCCCCGTCTCGCCCGTGATGCCGCTCCCCGAGGCGTCCCACGCTCGCGTCAAACCAGCCCGGCCGGTAGCAATCCATACGCGACCGCCGCTCGAGCACGCGATGCGGCACGCCGCCGCCGCGCCGCATCGCACCGATCCCCCCGTCACGGCCGCTCGCTCACCCGATCGGCATACACGCCCGGCCGCGCTCGACGATCCGACGACGTTCGCCGAATGGCAAACGCTGTACGCCACCCTGCGCGCCGACCTCCCCGCCGCGCTGCCGGCGGCCGCCCATCGCCCACCGCCGGACGACTGGGCGAACGCGCTGCAGCATCGACGCCTGACCGCCGACCCCGCCCGGTTCACGCGCTGACACCGCCCATGAAAAAGCCCGGCGCACTGCTGCGCCGGGCTGCTGACTGACCAATCGTTCCGCGCGACGCTAGCGCATCGGCGCGGCCAAACCCGTCTCGGTCTGCTGCTGCAACTTCTGCACCTGTTGTTGAAGCTCGCGCAACTGCGCCTGCGCGGCCCGCTTCTGCACGTCGAGCGCCTGCGCCTCGTCGCGCGCCGCGCGCTGCTGCACGGCCACCTCCACCTGCCGCGTATGCGCGACGTCGACGTCGGCCTGCAAGCGCTTCGCGCGCTCCTCGGACAGCGCGATCACACGCTCGAGAAACGCCTTCTGCGCGGCCAGCTCGGTGCGCTGGATCTCGACATCGGCCAGCTCGACCGTCCGCGCGACGAAGTTCGCATAGATCATCTCGGCGCGCGGCTTCTCCTGCGACGGAATCACACGCCAGAACTGCCGGTCCTGGAACAGCGCCGCGTAATAGGTCATCTCGTCGGGATAGAACAGCAGGCTCGCGCCGTAGCTGCCGTTGTAGGTCGTGCGCAGCTCGACGAGCTTGCCGTCGTGCAGCAGCTTCATCATCTCCGCGACCGAGCCGAGCGGCTGCTCGCCCGCCGCGGGCGCGGCCGGCTCAGCCGTCAGCGCGGTCACGGCCGGCCGGGTGCCGGCCACGGGCGCCGTGGCGTCAGCGGCGAACGACGCGCCGGCCTGCGCGCCGGCGCACACCGCCACGCACAGCGCCAGGCGGCGAACGCGATACAGACAGAACGACATCGGATCAGCACTCCGCATGAATTGGGCAACGGCGGATTATCGCGCGATTCCCGGCGATGCCGGGCAGCCGATGCGCGCCCCGCGACATTTTCGGATCCGTCCCACCTGGACCGAGGCCCCGGCGAAACGGACCCCGTTCGTCACAGCCGGGTCTCGCGCGCCGCGCGCAGGAAGGTGTCGAGCAGCGGCGTGCAGTCGAGCAGCTCGGGGCCGCCCGCGCGGTGGAATTCCGGATGCCACTGCACGCCGACCACGAACGGCGCGCGCCGGTAGCGGACGGCCTCGATGATGCCGTCCTCGGCCGAGACCGCCTCGATGTTCAGGTCGCGACCCAGATCGCGGATCGCCTGGTGGTGGATCGAATTGACGATCGCCTCGCGGCGGCCCGGAAACATGTTCTGGAGCGTCGAGCCGTCGGGGAAGCGGACCGTGTGGCGATGCTGGTCGTAGCGTTCGCTGACGTGCGCGCCGGCGGTCGGCACGTCGGTCGCGATGTCCTGGTACAGCGTCCCGCCGAATGCGACGTTGATCAGCTGGCAGCCCCGGCATACGCCGAGCACCGGCTTGCCCGACTCGACGAACTCGTGCAGCAGCTCCAGCTCGTACATGTCGCGCACCCGGTCGCCCGGCCACTCCGGCCGCGCGTCGGACGCCGCGTAGGTCTGCGGCGACACGTCGGCGCCGCCTTGCAGCAGCAGCCCGTCGAGGTGCTTGGCGTAATCGCGCAGGCGGATGTTGCTCGGGTGCAGCATGCCCTGATGGCCGACGGTCGGGATCATGAACACCAGCACGTCGCGCGACATCACCCAGTGCGCGATCGATTCCTCGAGGTATTGCAGCGTCTTGCCGCGCAGCCCCGGCGCGCCGACTTCCGGATGGAAGATCCGCGCCGACACGCCGATCCGCAGCGTGCGCTGCGTGATCCGCTGGCCGGCCCGGTCGAACAGCCGGCGCGCGCGCGCCGCGATGATGCGGCCGAACACCGACCACGGTGTATCGCTCTGCTTCAGATACGCGGGCGGCGCGACCGGCGCACCGGCGGGCGGCGGGCGCGCGGTCTCGAAATCGGGCGCCGCGCCGAAGCCGGGCGGCGGGGCGCCGGGCTTAGCGCCCCGCCCGGCGGCGGAACGCTCGGGCGTCGCCACGCCGGGCGCAGCCGCGCCGGCCCCGGCGGAACCGGGCGCGCCCGGCTCGGCGCCCTGGCCGACCGGCGCCGCGCCGGGATCGCCGACATCCTGCGCAGCCGCCACCTGCGCAGCGAACGCGCTGACGTGGACGGTGGGCTGAGGCTTGTCCTGCGGAGTGGAAGTCGAGGCCGCCGATTCAACCTGGCCGCTCGCGGGCGGCGTGGAGGAGGACGGGGACGAAGAGCCGGACGACCCGGCGCCTGCTGGCGTGTTTTCGCTCATGACGATGGTCTGGTGCGTCGGTCACGCGGTATTAAACGAGGATTCATTATCCTTCAGTAGCGGATTAGCGGCAAATCGCCAGTATTTCGTCAACATTGTTGCAAGCTGACGACAAATCGCCACCCGCGCCCTCTGCTCGCTCCATGACGGGGAATTTTGACATGCTGGATTCATGTGATATATCACATTAATATCCAGATTCGTTCCCTATCCCGAGGCCTGCAGGATTGCCCATGCCGTCGCTCACCTTCACCGTTTCCGCCACCCCGCCCGCCCAGCCGATCGACATCGCGATCGACGACCTCACGATCGCCGGCTGGGCCGGCCGCGACCCGGCCGCCATCGAACATCACATCGCCGAACTGGCCGCGCTCGGCGTGCGCCGGCCCAGCGCCACGCCGTGCTTCTACCGGCTCGGCGCGGGCCTGCTCACGCAGTCGGACCGGATCGAGGTGGTCGGCGCGCACTCCGGCGGCGAGGCCGAATGCGTGCTGCTCAACACCCCCGACGGCCTGCTCGTCACGGTCGGCTCCGATCACACCGACCGTGCGGTCGAGGCCTACGGCGTCACGGTCTCGAAGCAGGTGTGCCCGAAACCCGTCGCGCGCGTGGCCTGGCGCTTCGCCGAGGTCGCGCCGCACTGGGACCGCCTCGAACTGCGCGCCTGGCTCACGCAGCACGGCGCGCGCCGCCGCTATCAGGCGGGCAGCGTCGCGGCCCTGCTCGCGCCCGCCGACCTGCTGGCCCGCGCGCCGCGCGAGACCGCGCTGCCCGAGCGCGGCGCGCTGTACTGCGGCACGCTCGCCGTCGACGGCCCGCTCGCGACGATGGCCGACGGCGACGCATTCGAGATCGAACTGCACGACCCCGTGCTCGAGCGCACGCTGCGCCACGCCTATCGCGTGCGCGTGCTCGAGATCGCCGACTGACCCCCGCCCCGCGAGACCCCCATGCCGACCTCCCCGACGTCACCGGCCGACCCTGAAGCGCGCGCGCTGCGCAAGGTCACCTGGCGCATCATGCCGTTCCTGTTCCTCGTCTACGTGCTGTCGTACCTCGACCGCGTCAACATCGGCTACGCGAAGCTGCAGTTCACCACCGACCTCGGCCTGTCCGACGCCGCGTACGGCCTGGGCGCGGGCATCTTCTTCATCGGCTACTTCCTGTTCGAGGTGCCGAGCAATCTGCTGCTCAAGCGCTTCGGCGCCCGCGCGACGCTCGCGCGGATCACGATGCTGTGGGGCGCCCTGTCCTGCGCGATGATGTTCGTCACGAACGAAACGAGCTTCTATCTGCTGCGCTTCCTGCTCGGCGTCGCCGAGGCGGGGCTCGTGCCGGGCGTGGTGCTGTACCTGACGTTCTGGTTCCCCGCCGACCGGCGCGCGCGGATGATCGCGGTGTTCATGGCCGCGATCCCGGTCGCCGGCATCGTCGGCGCGCCGCTGTCCGGCTACCTGATGTCCGCGCTGCACGACGCGCACGGGCTGCGCGGCTGGCAATGGATGTTCGTGATCGAGGGCGTCCCGTCGATCCTGACCGGCTGCTGGGCGCTCGCGGTGCTGCGCAACACGCCCGACGATGCCGCCTGGCTCAGCCCCGAGGAAAAAAGCGCGCTCGCCGCACGGCTCGCGCTCGATCGCGCCGAGGCCGTCCGCGCGGGCGGCGAGCACCGCCTGCGGGCCGCGCTGCGCTCGGGCCGCTTCTGGCTGCTCACGCTCGTCTATTTCTGCCTCGTCGCCGGCAATGCGGGCTTCTCGTTCTGGCTGCCGCAGATCATCAAGGATCTCGGCGTCGCCGACCTCGTCACGAACGGCTTCGTCACCGCGATTCCGTACCTGGCCGCCGGCATCGGCATGGTCCTCGTCGGCCGCTCGTCCGACCTGAGCGGCGAGCGGCGCTGGCACTACGCGCTGTCGTGCTTCACCGGCGCGGCCGGCCTCGTCGCGAGCGCGGCGCTCACCCATTCGATCCCGCTCGCCGTGGCGGGCCTCGCGGTCGCGTACATCGGCATCCTGTCCGGCTTCGGCATCTTCTGGTCGATGGCGACCGGCTACCTGCAGGGCACCGCCGCGGTCGCGGGCATCGCGGTCATCAATTCCATCGCAAACCTCGCCGGCTACGCGAGCCCGTACGCGCTCGGCCTGATCAAGGACGCGACCCACCGCGTCACGCCCGGCCTCGTGCTGATCGCCGTCGCGCTGGTCGCGGGCGGGCTCGTCACGCTCGCCTTGCCGCGCATCGACACCGGCGGGCGTCGGCCGCGGCCGGCGCCGGGGCATGCGCGAGGCGACGGGTCGCCCGCCGCACGCCCTTGAGGCAGCCGCCCCCTTGCCGAACGCTGTTGAGGCGGGCCCCTCTGTGGCCGGGTCGCCGTGAGGCGGGTGCCCCTGAGGCGGGCGCCCCTGAGGCGGCCCCCCTGAGCCGGGCCCCCCTGAGGCGGGCCCCCCTGAGGCGGGCCCCCCTGATCTACAATGCGCAGCAATTTCACCGCCACGCGCACCATGACGCCCCCTGCCTCGCCGCACAGCCCGCCGCGCGCCGCCGCGCGGCCGCCGGAAAGTCTTGCCGACCAGGCCTACGCGCTGATCCAGCGCGACATCATCACGATGCGGCTCAAGCCCGGCGCGGCGCTCAACGAATCCGAGCTGATCGCGCGCACGGGCATCGGCCGCACGCCGGTCCATCAGGCCGTGCACCGGCTCGTGCTCGAAGGCATGCTGAGCGTGATGCCGCGCAAGGGCGTGATGGTCAAGCCGGTGTCGCTCGACGACGTGCTCGCGATCATCGACGTGCGGCTCATCAACGAGGGCCTGTGCGTCGAGCTGGCCGCGCGCCACGCGCAGGCCGACGACCACGCGCGCATGGCCGCGCTCCTCGACGACGCGCGCGCCGCCGTGGCCGCGCACGACGTCGAGGCGATGATGGAACTCGACCGTGCGTTCCATCTCGCGATCTCGGCCGCCGCGCGCAATCCGGTGCTCGCCGAGATCCTGCGCGGGCTGCACGAGCGCTCGCTGCGCTTCTGGTTCATCACGCTGTCCGAGCCGCACCATCTCGCCGACGTCCAGCGCGAGCACACCGAGCTGTACGAACTGCTGCGCGCGCGCGACGAAGCCGGCGCGCGCCGCGCCGTGGAGCGCCACATCGAGGCGTTCCGCGCGTCCCTTGTCCAACACATCCAGTCCTGACGCCGCCATGACCCTCTTCGCTCCGTTTCCGCCGCTCGCCCAACTCGCCGCCGACCTCGCCGCCGGCGCCACCACGAGCCGCGCGCTCGTCGACGCCGCCCTCGAACGGATCGCCGACCCGGCGGGCCAGGGCGCAATCGCCTTCACCGACGTCGACGCGGCCGGCGCGCGCGCGGCCGCCGACGCGCACGACCGGCTGCGCGCGGCCGGTACGGTGCTGTCGCCGCTCGCGGGCATCCCGGTGTCGATCAAGGACCTGTTCGACGTCGCGGGCCAGGTGACCCGCGCCGGTTCGCGCGCGCTCGCCGGCGCCCCACCCGCCGCCGCCGACGCGCCCGTGGTCGGCCGCCTGCGGCGCGCGGGCGCCGTGCTGGTCGGCCGCACCAACATGAGCGAATTCGCGTTCTCGGGGCTCGGCCTCAATCCGCACTACGGCACGCCGCGCTCGCCGTACCGCCGCGACGTCGCGGGCGACGCGCGGATCGCGGGCGGCTCGTCGTCCGGCGCGGCCGCATCGGTCGCGGACGGCATGGCCGCCGTCGCGCTCGGCACCGACACCGGCGGCTCGATCCGGATTCCCGCCGCGCTGTGCGGGCTCACCGGCTTCAAGCCGACCGCGAGCCGGATCCCGCGCCAGGGCGGCGTGCCGCTGTCGACGACGCTTGATTCGTTCGGTCCGATCGGCGTGTCGGTCGCGTGCTGCGCGCTGGTCGACCGGGTGCTGGCCGGCCTCGAGCCGCGCGTGCCGGCGCGCCGGCCGCTCGAAGGCGTGAGGCTCGGCGTGCTCAACCACTACGTGACGGACGGCGTCGACGCCGAGGTGGCCGCCACGCTCGACACCGCGCTCAAGCATCTCGAAGCGGCGGGCGCGATCGTGTCCGAGGTGCGCTTCGCGCCGCTCGACCGGCTGCCCGAGATCAACCGCTTCGGCTTCGCGCCGATCGAGGCCTACGCCTGGCACCGCCCGCTGCTCGCGCAGCACCGCGCGGACTACGACCCGCGCGTGCTCGTGCGGATCCTGAAGGGCGAGCCGGCGAGCGCGGCCGACTACCTGGACCTGATGGCCGCCCGCGCGGCCATGCTGGACGAGGCTGAGCACACGATCTGGCAACGCTTCGACGCGCTCGTCGCGCCGACCGTGCCGGTCGTGCCGCCGCGCATCGCCGACCTCGAACACGACGACGAAGCGTTCACCCGCGTCAACGCGCTGATCCTGCGCAATCCGAGCGCGTTCAACTTCCTCGACGCCTGTGCGCTGTCGCTCCCCTGCCATCCGCGCGACGCGGCGCCCGTCGGGCTGATGCTCGCGGCCGGGCCGCACCGCGACGACGCGCTGCTGTCGATCGGCCAGGCGGTCGAGGCGGTGCTCCATACGATCCGTTGAAGCGGCGACGGGGAATGACACGAGGTTCGCGCTAAAATCCGACGATTCGATTTTCTGACCGACCGAAGGAAACCCGTCTCCGATGAACGATTTCACGCTCTCGCTGCGTCGCGAACGACGCCTGCTGGTGCTGCTCGGCCTCGTCTGCCTTGCGCTGCTGGCCGGCGCGCTCTACCTGCAATACGTGAAGAACGAGGACCCGTGCCCGCTGTGCATCATCCAGCGCTACTTCTTCTTGCTGATCGCGGTGTTCGCGTTCATCGGCGCCGGGCTGAAGGGCTGGCGCGGCATCGCCCTGCTGGAACTGCTGATCGTGCTGACGGCGGCGGCCGGCGTGGGCACCGCGGCCCGCCACCTGTACCTGCAGCTCAACCCGGGCTTCAGCTGCGGCTTCGACACGCTGCAGCCGATCGTCGACAGCCTGCCGCCCGCGCAATGGCTGCCGGGCGTGTTCAAGGTCGCCGGGCTGTGCGAGACCGTGTACCCGCCGATCCTCGGCATCCTGCTGCCGGGCTGGGCGCTGATCGGCTTCGCCGTGATGTTCGTGCTGGTCGCGGCCGGGCTGTGGCGCAACCGGCGCCGCATCGCCGCGTGAGCGCGCCGGCGCGCGGCGGTTTTCCGCCGCCGCGTGTAAACACCTAAGCCGTTCCGGCCCGCATTCAACCACGGGCCGCGCGCCCGGCGGCGCCCCGTTCGCCGCCCCGCCCGGCCTTGCTCGGCGCGTCGCCGCGCCCCACCGCAACTTCGGCCTGTCGCGCGAATCCTACGATCGTCATGATCGCCACCGAATAGCCCGCATCAGCACCGCGCCATACTGTCGGTATTTGGCGGTGCTATCTTGATTTCCGGATGGCGATCTACGTGCGCGAGGCCGGTGTTTCCCGGCCGGCGTAACGCGCGCCTGATCCGCAATGTCGCCTGGATTGACCATGACAACGCAAACCATCCGCTTCCTGCGCCGCGGCCTTCGCGCCGCGCCCGCCCATGCCGCCCCGCATCGCTCGCGGGTGCGCCGTGGCGCAATCGCGCCCGCCGCCGCGCAGCGCGCGCGCCGCCAGCCCCGCCTCGCCGCCTCGTCCGCGCGCCGCCCCCGCCGCGCGCCGCGCATCGGCCTGCCGCGCCACCGCGCCGCCGCAGCCTGAACCTGGAGACCCGTCGGATGGAAACCTGGCTGACCGACCTGCAACGTCTGCTCGCCCACGGCGACGCGGCCGTCCTCGTGACGGTCGTGCGCGTCGAGGGCTCCGCGCCGCGCGCGGCCGGCACCAAGATGCTCGTCACGCGCGAGGGCGCCCGCCACACGATCGGCGGCGGGCATCTCGAATGGAAGGCGATCGAACTCGCGCGCCAGTTGCTGAAGGAAGGCGCGCACACGCCGCACGCGCGCCGCCTCGCGCGCCTGCCGCTCGGCCCGAGCCTCGGCCAGTGCTGCGGCGGCGCCGTCACGCTCGGCTTCGAGCGGCTCGATATCGGCGACCTCGGCTGGCTCGCCTTGCTCGCGAAACGCGTCGCGGCAGGCGAGGCGACGGTGCGTAGCGTATCATTCGGCCCCTCGCCCGACGCGGTGCTGCTGAGCGAGCCGGCGCCCGGCGTCGCGCGCGCCGACTGCCTGCTGTGGGGCGACGCTGCTGCGCCGGGCGCCGCTGCGCCGCTGCTGACCGAGACGATCGCGCCCCATGAATTCGCGGTGGTGCTGTTCGGGGCGGGCCACGTCGGCGCGGCGCTCGTGCGCGTGCTCGCGACGCTGCCGTGCCGGGTGCGCTGGGTCGACGAGCGCGACGCGCAGTTTCCGCCACCCGCCGCGCTCGCCGGCCTCGACAACCTGACGATCGACGCCAGCGACGCACCGGACGAAGCGGTCGACGCCGCCCCGCCCGACGCCTATTTCGCCGTAATGACGCACAACCATGCGCGTGACCTCGATCTCGCCGAGCGGATCCTGCGGCGCGCCGATTTCGCGTTTTTCGGCATGATCGGCTCGCAGACGAAGCGCGCGCAGTTCGAGCATCGCCTCGCCGCGCGCGGCATCGATCCGCGCCAGATCGCGCGGATGCAATGCCCGATCGGCGTGCCCGGCATCGTCGACAAGGCGCCCGAGGTGATCGCGATCTCGGCGGCCGCGCAGATCCTGCAGGCCGTCGACGCGCAGGCCGCGCTCGCGCGCGGCGAAAGCGCGAACCCCACTTTCTGAACCGACCAAGAACAGACACATCATCATGACGCCGACTTTCAAGGACAAGATCGCCCGTGCACCGAAATCCGAGCTGCACATCCACATCGAAGGTTCGCTCGAACCCGAGCTGATCTTCGCGCTCGCGCAGCGCAACGGCGTGAAGCTCGCGTACGACTCGATCGACGCGCTGCGCGCGGCCTATGCGTTCACCGACCTGCAATCGTTCCTCGACATCTACTACGCGGGCGCGAGCGTGCTGCTCACCGAGCAGGACTTCCACGACATGACGGCGGCGTACGTCGAGCGCGCGCTCGCCGACAACCTCACGCATACCGAGCTGTTCTTCGATCCGCAGACCCACACCGCGCGCGGCGTGCCGATCGCGACCGTCGTGGCCGGCATCGAGCGCGCGCTCGCGACGGCCGAGGCGCGCGGCCTGTCGAGCCGGCTGATCCTGTGCTTCCTGCGCCACCTGTCCGAGGAAGACGCGCTCGCCACCTTCGAGGAAGCGCTGCCGCTGTTCGAGCAATACCAGCATCGGCTCGTCGGCGTCGGGCTCGATTCGTCGGAGCGCGGCAATCCGCCGTCGAAGTTCGAGCGCGTGTTCGCGAAGGCGCGCGCGCTCGGCCTGAAGCTCGTCGCGCACGCGGGCGAGGAAGGCCCGCCCGCCTACGTGTACGAGGCGCTCGACCTGCTCAAGGTGGACCGCATCGATCACGGCGTGCGCAGCATCGAGGATCCCGCGCTGGTCGAGCGGCTCGCCGCGTCGCGCATGGCGCTGACCGTGTGCCCGCTGTCGAACCTGAAGCTGTGCGTGTTCGACGACATGGCGAAGCACACGCTGAAGGACCTGCTCGCGCGCAACGTGGCCGTGACCATCAATTCCGACGATCCGGCCTACTTCGGCGGCTACGTCAACGACAACTTCTTCGCGACGGTCGAAGCGCTGCAGCTCGATGATCAGGCGGTCTACACGATCATCCGCAACGGCTTCGACGCCTCGTTCGTGAGCCCCGAGCAGCGGGCCGCGCTGATCGCGCAGCTCGACGCCTACTGGCACGCGGCCTGATCCCGCCCCGGACCGCGCCCGTGCCTCGCCGTTCGCCCCCACCCCCACGTGCCCATCACCGTCCCCATGACAACAGACACTGAGGAGAGCTGCACCAATGGACATCTATGACGGCACCCGCGCGCCGGCCTCCGGCTCGGCGCTCGACCGCTACTTCGGCATCCGCGCGGCGGGCTCGCGCCTGCGCACCGAGATCGTCGCGGGCATCACGACCTTCCTGACCGCGATGTACATCATCGTGGTCAATCCCGGCATCCTGTCGCAGGCCGGCGTGCCGTTCGCGGCGGCGCTCACCGCCACGGTGATCGTGAGCTTCCTCGGCAGCTGCGCGATGGGGCTGTACGCGCGCAACCCGGTGCTGGTCGCGCCCGGCATGGGGATGAACGCCCTCTTCGCGTTCGTGATGGTGCACGGCGGCAAGATGCCGTGGCAGACCGCGCTCGGCTGCGTGTTCTGGGCCGGCGTGATCTTCGCGACGCTGGCCGCGTTCAACGCGCGCAAGCTCGTCGTCGACGCGATTCCGGCCAACCTGCGGCACGCGGTGTCGTGCGGGATCGGCCTGTTCATCAGCCTGATCGGGCTCGTCAACGCGAAATTCATCATCGGCGACCCGGTGACGATCGTCCACTCGGCCTCGCTCAACCCCGTGATCGTCACCTTCCTCGTGGGGCTCGCGATCACGACCGTGCTGGTGGTGCGCCGCGTGACCGGCGCGCTGATGATCGGCATCGTGGCGACGACGCTGCTCGCGATCCCGATCGGCCGCGTCTGGGGCGACGGCAGCGCCTACTGGCCCGCCGCCATCGCGACGCCGACGCTCGTCAACTGGAACGGCCTGTTCGCCGCGCCGGACTTCTCCGCGATCGGCCAGCTCGACCTGCTCGGCGCGCTCAAGGTGATCTACTGGCCGTTCATCTTCGTGATGCTGTTCACCGCGTTCTTCGACGCGTTGTCGACCTTCATGGCGATCTCCGAAGCCGGCAACCTGCTCGACGAGCACGGCAATCCGCGCAACATCCGCCAGTCGATGATGGTCGACGCGTTCTCGGCGCTCGTCTCCGCGCCGCTCGGCACGAGCCCGGCGAACGCCTACATCGAATCGGCCGCGGGCATCTCGGCGGGCGGCCGCACGGGCCTCGTCGCGGTGGTCGCGGGGCTGTGCTTCCTGCCGTTCCTGTTCCTGTCGCCGCTGCTGTCGCTGGTGCCCGCGATCGCGACCGCGCCCGCGCTGATCCTGGTCGGCGTGTTCATGATGGAGTCGATCACCAAGATCGAGTGGCACCGCTTCGACGAGGCGATCCCCGCGTTCCTCGCGATGATCCTGATCCCGCTCACCTACTCGATCACCGACGGCATCGCCTACGGCTTCCTCGCGTTCGTCGTGCTGAAGCTGTGCACCGGCCATCGCCGCGACATCAAGCCGGCGATGTGGGTGGTCGCGGCGCTGTCCGCGCTGCTGCTCACGCAGCTCTGACCCGCGCGAGGCTCCCATCATGACGCAATCCGCTTTCCGCGCGCGGCTCCTGACCTTCACCGGCGACCCCGCGCAGGACGCCGACGCGGTCCGCTTCGAAGAGGACGGGCTGCTGCTCGTCGAGCACGGCCGGGTGGTCGCCGCGGGCGCCTACGCGGCGCTCGCCGGCCGGCTCGCGCCCGACGCGCAGCTGACCGAGCTGCGCGACCGGCTGATCGTGCCGGGCTTCATCGACACGCACATCCACTACCCGCAGACCGACATGATCGCGTCGCCTGCGCCCGGGCTGCTGCCGTGGCTCGACACCTACACGTTCCCGACCGAGCGGCGCTTCGAGGACCCCGCCCACGCGCGCGACGTCGCCGAATTCTTCGTCGACGAACTGCTCGCGTGCGGCACCACGACCGCGCTCGTGTACTGCACGGTGCATCCGCAGTCGGCCGACGCGCTGTTCGCCGCGAGCGACGCGCGCAACCTGCGGATGATCGCGGGCAAGGTGCTGATGGATCGCAACTGCCCGGCGTTCCTGCGCGACACCGCGCAATCGGGCTACGACGACAGCGCGGCGCTGATCGCGCGCTGGCATGGTCGCGGCCGGCAGATGTACGCGCTCACGCCGCGCTTCGCGCCGACCTCGACCGAGGCGCAGCTGGAAGCCTGCGGCGAGCTGGCGCGCCGGCACCCGGACGTGTTCGTGCAGAGCCACGTCGCCGAGAACGTCGACGAGGTGAAATGGGCGGCCGAGCTGTTTCCCGGCCACCGCAGCTACCTCGACATCTACGACCGCTACGGGCTGCTGCGCCGGCGCGCCGTGTACGGCCACTGCATCCACCTCGACGACGAGGACCGCCGCCGCATGGCCGAGACGGGCACCGTGGCCGCGCACTGCCCGACCTCGAACCTGTTCCTCGGCAGCGGCCTGTTCGACTTCGACCGGGCCGACGCGGCCGGCATGCCGGTCACGCTCGCGACCGACGTCGGCGGCGGCACCGCGTTCTCGATGCTGCAGACGATGAACGAGGCGCACAAGATCGCGCGCCTGGGCGGCCATCATCTGACGGCGACCCGGATGTTCTGGCTCGCGACCGCCGGCGCGGCGCGCGCGCTCGACCTCGACGCGCAGGTCGGCACGCTCGCGCCGGGCGCGGAAGCGGACTTCGTGGTGCTCGATCCGGCCGCGACCCCGCTCCTCGCGCGCCGCAGCGCGCGCGCCGAATCGCTCGAGGAGCTGCTGTTCGCGCTCGCGCTGCTCGGCGACGATCGCGCGGTGGCGTTCACCTACGCGGCCGGCCGCTGCGTGCACCGGCGCGACGACGCGCGCGGCCCGGCCGGTCGCGGCCCGGCCGATCGCCCAGCCGGCGCGCACTGACCCGCGCCTGCCCCGCCCGGCGCTGCCGGGCGGAACCTTTCCAACGCGAAAGGCAGCGTGCTAGAATCCGCTCCTCATTGGGGAGTAGCCGCTCCGCGCGATCACCGCCACCCAGGCGGGCCGCATCGCGACGGGGGCGTCCGTCAACAGACTTGGCCGTCGCGGCCATGGCGGACGCAGCAGACACTGTCAGCCTGGCGAGACCGATGGTCCTCTGCGCGCCGTACATGGGCCCGGCGCGCGGCGGATCGTCGCTCGCACACACAACAGGCCCGAGGATGTCCCCACGTGAGTCAAGCCTTCCTGATCTCCACCGGCGCAGTCGCGCTTGCCGAAATCGGCGATAAAACCCAACTGCTGTCGCTCGTGCTGGCCGCGCGCTATCGCAAGCCGGTCCCGATCATCCTGGGCGTGCTGGCGGCGACCCTGATCAACCATGCATGCGCGGGCGCGCTCGGCGAGTGGCTCGGCGCCTACGTGACGCCGTCCGTGATGCGCTGGGCGCTCGCCGCGTCCTTCATCGGCATGGGTCTGTGGATCCTCGTGCCGGACAAGCTCGACGCCGACGAGGCCAATGCGAACCGCTCGAAGCTCGGCGTGTTCGGCGCGACCTTCGTCGCGTTCTTCCTCGCGGAAATGGGCGACAAGACACAGCTCGCGACGGTCGCGCTCGCGGCGCGCTTCCAGGATTACGTGGGGGTGGTGGCCGGAACGACGTTCGGCATGATGCTCGCGAACGTGCCGGCCATCGTGCTCGGCGACCGCTTCGCGCACCGTCTGCCGACCAAGGTGGTGCACGGCGTCGCCGCCGTGCTGTTCGTCGTGCTGGGCGCGCTCGCGCTGTTCGGCGTCGGCCTGTAGGCGCGGCCGCCGCGCGCCGTACGGCGCGCGGCTTTCATCGGGTTTACTTGACCGTCGCGCCGGACGCCGCCGTGGGGGGCGCGGCGGCAGGCATGACCGAGCGTTCGTTGACGCCCGGGGCCGCCGGGCCGCCGCGCTTGTCGATCGGCAACCGCACGGTATGCACGATGCCGTTGCCGAGCGGGAAATCGGCGAGCGCGGCGCGCGCCAGGTACGGCATGGCCCACAGCAGCGACGAGCCCTCGCCCGCGTTGCGCGCCGTCACGTTGTAGACCTCCTTGCCGGTGGCGCGCTCCGTGATGCGGAGGTCGAGCGTGCGGTCGAAGATCTGGTAGGTCTGGTTCACGTAGGCGGGCGGGTACGGGCCCCACGGACCGAACGGCCCCCACGGGCCGCCGCGCCAGTACGGCCCCGGCGCGAACCACGGATCGTAGTACACGGGCTGCGGCACCGTGACCCGGTCGCCCTTGATCGAGTAGGTCAGCCCGACCAGATAGCGGGCCTGCGGCTCCGGCACCTGCCGGAACGCATACAGCGACAGCTCGTTCGCGACCACCCGTTCATAGGTGGCCTGCTCGAGGCTGTTCTGCTGGTCCGCCGCGCGGGCGAACGCATAGGTGCGGGTGGCGTCGCTGCCGCTCCAGTCGGAGAACGCGGTGACCTGCGTGTTCACGTAGCTCGTGCAGCCCGCCAGCAGTGCGAGGCAGGCGACCGCCAGCCAGGTCGCGCCGCGGGTGATTCGATTGCGCTTCATGTTGATTCGTCCTCTTTATGCGTGGGCCGTGCATGCGGCATCGCGATCATACGATCGCCCGGCAGGCATTACCACGCCGATAATGCAAAGACCATGCGAGCCGGTAAAAAGTTCGTCCCGCGCGCCATCGCCAGGCTTTGTACAATGGCTGTTCGCCGCTTTGCGCCACGAGCGCGAAGGGGCCCTCATCCTCATCATCGCCCACGATCAACATGTCCGATACCGCCGCTACCTCCGCCGTGATCCGCCGCGCCGACTACACGCCGCCCGCGTTCCTGATCGACACCGTCTCGCTCGAATTCGACCTCGTCCCGGCCCGCACCGTGGTCCGGAACACGATGCGGGTGCGCCGCAATCCGGCCGCCGCGCCGGCGCCGCACCTGGAGCTGCGCGGCGAGGCGCTGGCCTTCATCGGCGCATGGCTCGACGGCGCGCCCCATGCGGCCGTGCGCGCGCACGAGCACGGCCTGACGGTCGAGAACCTGCCCGATGCGTTCGAGCTGACGCTCGAGAGCACCTGCGCGCCGGACCAGAACACGACGCTGTCGGGCCTCTACGTGTCGGGCGGCAATTTCTTCACGCAATGCGAGGCGGAGGGCTTCCGCCGCATCACCTACTTCCTCGATCGCCCCGACGTGATGGCCACCTACACCGTCACGCTGCGCGCCGACCGCGCCGCCTACCCGGTGCTGCTGTCGAACGGCAACCTGATCGAAGAAGGCGAGCTGCCCGACGGCCGCCACTACGCGAAATGGGAAGACCCGTTCCGCAAGCCGAGCTACCTGTTCGCGCTGGTCGCGGGCAAGCTGGTCGCGATCGAGGAGACGATCACGAGCGGCTCGGGCAAGGACAAGCTGTTGCAGGTGTGGGTCGAGCCGCACGATCTCGACAAGACCCGCCATGCGATGGATTCCCTGATCCATTCGATCCGCTGGGACGAGCGCCGCTTCGGGCTGGAACTCGATCTCGACCGCTTCATGATCGTCGCCGTCAGCGACTTCAACATGGGCGCGATGGAGAACAAGGGGCTCAACATCTTCAACACCAAGTACGTGCTCGCGAATCCGGAAACGGCCACCGACGTCGATTTCGCGAACATCGAATCGGTCGTCGGCCACGAGTACTTCCACAACTGGACCGGCAACCGCGTCACCTGCCGCGACTGGTTCCAGCTGAGCCTCAAGGAAGGCCTGACGGTATTCCGCGACCAGGAGTTCTCGGCCGACATGGCCGCGGGCGACGCCGACGATCCGGCCGCGCGCGCGGTGAAGCGCATCGAGGACGTGCGCGTGCTGCGCCAGCTCCAGTTCGCCGAGGACGCGGGCCCGATGGCGCACCCGGTGCGCCCCGAGAGCTACGTCGAGATCAACAACTTCTACACGATGACCGTCTACGAGAAAGGCTCGGAAGTCGTGCGGATGTACCAGACGCTGTTCGGCCGCGACGGCTTCCGGCGCGGGATGGATCTCTACTTCGCGCGCCACGACGGCCATGCGGTGACCTGCGACGACTTCCGTCACGCGATGGCCGACGCAAACCAGCGCGACCTCGCGCAGTTCGAGCGCTGGTACAGCCAGGCCGGCACGCCGCGCGTGACGGTCTCGACCGCCTACGACGCCGCCGCGCGCCGCTACACGCTCACCCTCAAGCAAGGCTACGGCGACGCCGCGCCGGCCGCCCGCGACACGCAGAAGGGTCCGCTGCCGATCCCGTTCGCGATCGGCCTGATCGGCCGCGACGGCCGCGACCTGCCGCTGCGGCTCGACGGCGAGGCCGCCGCGAGCGGCACGACGCGGGTCCTCGAATTCACGCAGGCCGAGCAGACCTTCACCTTCGTCGACGTCGCCGAAGCGCCGCTGCCGTCGCTGCTGCGCAACTTCTCGGCGCCGGTGATCGTCGAATACGACTACAGCGCCGAGCAGCTCGCGTTCCTGCTCGCGCACGACAGCGATCCGTTCAACCGCTGGGAAGCCGGCCAGCGGCTCGCGACGCGCGCGCTGCTCACGCTCGCCGAGCGCGCGGCCGCCGGCCAGCCGCTCGCGCTCGACGACGGCTTCGTCCCGGCCTTTCAGCGCGTGCTGACCGATGCGTCGCTGTCGCCCGCGTTCCGCGAGCTGGCGCTCACGCTGCCGTCGGAGGCCTACCTGGCCGATCAGATGCGCGAGGCGGACCCGGCCGCCGTGCATCGCGCCCGCCAGTTCGTGCGGCAGGCGCTCGCGAACGGCCTGCGCGCCACCTGGCTGCAGATCCACGCCGATCATCAAACGCCCGGCGCCTACGCGCCGACGCCCGAGGCGGCCGGCCGCCGCGGGCTCAAGAACCTCGCGCTGTCCTACCTGGCCGAGCTGGAAGACCCGGTCGACGCGACCCGGCTCGCCGGCGCGCAGTACGACGCGGCGAACAACATGACCGACCGCACCGGTGCGCTGGGCGCGCTGCTGCTGGCCGCGCCCGTCTCGACCGCCGCGGCGGCCGAGGCCGAACGCGCGCTCGCCGATTTCTACCAGCGCTTCGAACACGAGGCGCTCGTGATCGACAAGTGGTTCGCGATGCAGGCGGCGCGGCGCGGCACACCCGGCCAACCGACGCTCGACCTCGTTCGCAAGCTGTTCCAGCACCCGGCCTTCAATCTGAAGAACCCGAATCGCGCACGCTCGCTGGTGTTCGGCTTCTGTTCGGCGAATCCGTCGCAGTTCCACGCGGCGGACGGCTCCGGCTATGCGTTCTGGGCCGAGCAGGTGCTCGCGCTCGATGCGATCAATCCGCAGGTCGCCGCCCGCCTCGCGCGCGCGCTCGAACTGTGGCGCCGCTTCACGCCGGCGCTGCGCGAGCAGATGAAGGTCGCGCTCGAGCGCGTGGCCGCCGGCGCGAAATCGCGCGACGTGCGCGAGATCATCGAGAAGGCGCTCGCCTGAGCCGTTTCGGGCCGCGGCCATGAAAAAACCGGCATCGCAGGCGATGCCGGTTTTTTTCTTGGCGGGTGCGCCGCGCGTCAGACCGTCGCGGCCACGCCCTCGCGCACACGCCGCGCGGCCGCGACCATCGCCGTCAACGCGGCATCCACCTGCGCCCACTCGCGCGCCCTGAGGCCGCAGTCGGGATTCACCCACAGACGTTCCGCCGGAATCCGTTCGAGCGCGCGCGTGAGCGCGCCCGCGATCTCGTCGACGCCCGGCACGCGCGGCGCATGGATGTCGTAGACGCCGGGGCCGATCTCGTTGGGATACGCGAACCCGTCGAATGCATCGAGCAGGCCCTGGTTCGCGCGGCTCGTCTCGATCGAGATCACGTCCGCATCGAGCGCGGCGATCGTCGGCAGGATGTCGCCGAACGCGGCGTGGCACATGTGCGTGTGGATCTGGGTCGCGGCGCCCACCCCCGATGACGCGACCCGGAACGCGCGCACCGCCCATTCGAGATACGCCGCGCGCTCGCGCGCCTTGAGCGGCATCCCGTCGCGCAGCGCCGGCTCGTCGATCTGGATCATGCCGATCCCGGCTTTCTCCAGGTCGATCGTCTCCTGTCGCAACGCGAGCGCGATCTGCAACGCGGTCACCGCGCGCGGCTGGTCGTCGCGCACGAACGAACCCTGCAGCATCGTCACCGGGCCCGTCAGCATGCCCTTCACGGGCTTGTCGGTCAGGCTCTGCGCATACTGCGCCCAGCCCACCGTGATCGGCTCCGGCAGATAGACGTCGCCGTAGATCAGCGCCGGCTTCACGCACTGCGCGCCGTCGTGCTGCACCCAGCCCGCGCGCGTGAGCGCGAAGCCCCACAGCTGCTCGCTGAAATACTCGACCATGTCGCTGCGCTCCGCCTCGCCGTGCACCAGCACGTCGAGGCCATAGGCGAGCTGCTTGTCGATCGCGACCTTCACCTGGTCGCGCATCGCTTCCAGATAGCCGAGATGATCGAGCGCGCCCGCTGCGAACGCGGTGCGCGCCGTGCGGATCTCGTCGGTCTGCGGAAACGAGCCGACCGTCGTGGTCGGCAACAGCGGCAATTGAAAGCGCGCGCGCTGCAGCGCCGCGCGCGCCGGATAGGCGGCGCTGCGCTGCGCGTCGGCGTCGGTCAGGCTCGCCACGCGACGCTGGACCAGCGGATTGTGAATCCGCGCCGAGGTCCGGCGCGACGCCAGCGCGGCCGCCGCCGCGTCGAACTCGGCCGCCATCGCCCGCCGCCCGTGCACGAGCGCGTCGCGCAGCACCGCGACTTCGCGGGTCTTCTGCGCCGCGAACGCGAGCCAGGATTTCAGTTCGTCGTCGAGCCGCGCCTCGCCGCGCAGGTCGACCGGGACGTGCTGCAACGCGCAGCTCGTCGCGATCCACAGGCGTTCGCCGAGCCGCTCGCGCACCGGCGCGAGCCGCGCCAGCGAACGCTCGAGGTCGTGCCGCCAGACGTTGCGGCCGTCGACGATCCCGCACGACAGCACCTTGTCCGCCGGATAATCGGCCGCGAATGCGTCGAGCGACGTAGCGACGCCCGACGTAGCGACGCCGGCACAATCGACATGCAGCCCCGCGACGGGCAGCGACTTCAGCAACGCGGCATGCTCGCTCACGTCACCGAAGTACGTGCTCAGCAACAGCCGCGGTGCATGCGGCGCGAGCGTCTGATAGGCCGCGGGCACCGCGTCGCGCCACGCCGCGGGCAGATCGGCTGCGAACAAGGGCTCGTCGATCTGCACCCACTCGACCCCGTCCGCCTTCAGACGCGCGAGCAGCACCTGATACGCAGGCAGCAGGCGCGGCAACAGCGCCAGACGGTCGGCCAGCCCCTCGCCCTCGCGGCCGAGCCAGAGCAGCGTCAGCGGGCCGATCAGCGCGACCTTCACGGGATGCCCGAGCGCGCGCGCCTCGCGCAGTTCGTCGAACAACCAGTCGACACCCGCGCCGAATTGCGTCTGCGGGCCGTACTCGGGCACCCGGTAACGGCTGTTGGTATCGAACCAGGCAGCCGAATCCATCGCGGGCTGCGCAGCGTCGCCGCGCGCCGCCGCGAAATAATCGGCGAGCGTCAGCGCGCGCGGATCGAAGCCGAAGCGCGCCGGCAGGCCGCCGAGGTACGCGAGCGTCGTCAGCACGGGGTCGTACCACGCGAAATCGCCGACCGTCACCCAGTCCAGCCCGGCGTCGCGCTGCACGCGCCAGTGCGCGGCGCGCAATGCGCGCCCCGTCTCCCGCAACGCCCGTTCCGCGTCCGCGGACTGCCCCGCCTGCCAGTAGCGCTCGAGCGCGTCCGGCAACTCCCGCTGCGCGCCAATGCGCGGAAAGCCCAATACGTGCGCCGTGCTCATCGGATCCTCCTGTTTCGAACCGGCGATCAGTATCGGATTTGCCTTATCATTACTCAAACGAAAGTTTTTTCAGATCAAAATGAATATTTTTCAACATCACGGCCGCGCACGATGATCCGCTCCCCTCTCGAACTTCGCCACCTGCAAACCCTGGCGGCGCTGCGCGACACCGGCAGCCTGTCGCGCGCCGCGCAATGCCTGTGCGTCACGCAATCGGCGCTGTCGCACCAGCTGAAGGCGCTGGAAGCGCATTTCGGGCTGCCGCTGTTCATCCGCAAGTCCGCGCCGCTGACCTTCACGCCCGCCGGCAAGCGGCTGCTCGCGCTCGCCGAGGCCGTGGTGCCGGCGATCGAGGAGGCCGAGCGCGACGTCGCGCGGCTCGCGCAAGGCACGGGCGGCACGCTGCGGATCGCGGTCGAGTGCCACACCTGC
Source organism: Burkholderia sp. GW821-FHT14F03 (assembly GCF_058803765.1). Classification (NCBI taxonomy): domain Bacteria; kingdom Pseudomonadati; phylum Pseudomonadota; class Betaproteobacteria; order Burkholderiales; family Burkholderiaceae; genus Burkholderia; species Burkholderia sp. GW821-FHT14F03. Next base: position 34,581 of record NZ_JBXAPG010000028.1, on the reverse strand, counting down.
TTCGATTGGCTGATGCCCGCGATGGATGCGTTCCGCCAGCGCTGGCCCGAGGTGGAACTCGACATCGTGTCGGGCTTCCACGCCGACCCGATCGGCCTGCTGCACCAGGATCGCGCCGATCTCGCGATCGTCGCCGAGGCCGATGCGAGCGAGGCCGTGGTCTACCACCCGCTGTTCCGCTTCCAGATCGTCGGCCTGATCGCCAACGATCACACGCTCGCGTGCCGCGACGCGCTGGAGGCCGACGATTTCCGCGCCGAGACGCTGATCACCTACCCGGTGCCCGACGACATGCTCGACATCATGCGCCAGGTACTCAAGCCGGCCGGCATCGAGCCCAGGCGGCGCACCTCGGAGTTGACCGTCGCGATCCTGCAGCTGGTCGCGAGCCGGCGCGGGGTCGCGGCGCTGCCGCTGTGGGCGGTCGCGACCTACCTCGACAAGCATTACGTGAGCGCGCGCCCGGTGCATCGCGCCGACGGCACCCCTCTGTCGGGCGAGCTGTACGCGGCGACCCTGCCGGCGTTCGCGAGCCGTCCGTACGCGGCCGACTTCGTCGCGACGATGCGCGAGACCAGTGTGATCGCGCTGCCGGAAATCGAGCTGCTGTGAGCGCGCGAGGCCGCCCAGCACGCGAAAAACCGCGTGGCGGCGGGTGCGGCGGGTAAAATCGGGGCTGTTTACGCATTCTTCGCCTCCTGGAGCCTCGCCATGTCCATTACCCGACGCACCACGCTGTCCAAGTTCCTGATCGAACAGCAGCGTGCGACCAACAACCTTCCCGCCGACCTGCGCCTGTTGATCGAAGTGGTCGCGCGCGCCTGCAAGGCGATCAGCTACAACGTGTCGAAGGGCGCGCTCGGCGAGGCGCTGGGCACCGCCGGCAGCGAGAACGTCCAGGGCGAAGTCCAGAAGAAGCTCGACATCCTGTCGAACGAAATCCTGCTCGACGCCAACGAATGGGGCGGCAACCTCGCCGCGATGGCGTCGGAGGAAATGGAAACCTTCTTCCCGATCCCGGCCAACTACCCGCGCGGCGAATACCTGCTGGTGTTCGATCCGCTCGACGGCTCGTCGAACATCGACGTCAACGTCTCGATCGGCACGATCTTCTCGGTGCTGCGCTGCCCGGACGGCAAGCAGGCGACCGAGGAATCGTTCCTGCAGCCGGGCACGCGCCAGGTCGCGGCGGGCTACGCGGTGTACGGCCCGCAGACGGTGTTCGTGCTCACCACCGGCAACGGCGTCAACTGCTTCACGCTCGATCGCGAAGTGGGCTCTTGGGTGCTCACGCAGAGCAACATGCAGATCCCGGCCGACACCCGCGAATACGCGATCAACGCATCGAACGCGCGCCATTGGTACGAGCCGGTGAAGCGCTATGTCGATGAAGTGAACGCAGGCGCGGAAGGCCCGCGCGGCGAGAACTTCAACATGCGCTGGATCGCCTCGATGGTCGCCGACGTGCATCGGATCCTGAATCGCGGCGGCATCTTCATGTATCCCGCCGACAAGCGCACGCCGGATCGTCCGGGCAAGCTGCGTCTGATGTACGAGGCGAACCCGATGTCGTTCATCGTCGAGCAGGCGGGCGGCGCGGCCAGCACCGGCGCCGAACGGATTCTCGACGTGCAGCCGACCGGCCTGCACCAGCGCGTGTCGGTGATCCTCGGTTCGAAGAACGAAGTCGAGCGCGTCGTCCGCTATCACGAGGAAGCACGCTGACGTGCCCCACCACGATGCGCGGGAAATCGCGCATCGTGGGACGACGGAATGTCCGGGCGATCGATCGTGTACGCGTCGGTCGCCGGATTTTTCGGGATATGTCCGGCCTTCCGGCCTGCACGCGCCATGCGTGCAGACGAAGAATCGCGCCAGATCAAAGAGTTAGCGAGAGTTGCCCGATGGGCATAAAAAATTTCGCAAAACCTATTGCCAAGCCCTTGGATATCACCCTATAATTTCATTTCTCTGTTGCCGGAGTAGCTCAGTCGGTAGAGCAGCGCATTCGTAATGCGAAGGTCGGTGGTTCGATTCCTCTCTCCGGCACCAACAGAATCCAAAAGGGGTACAACGTTCTCGTTGTACCCCTTTTCCGTTTGGGCGATTGCCCGCTCTCGTTTTCATTCACGCCGGCACGCCTGCCGCAAATCGCCGCGATGGCCCGTCGGTCGCATCGAATCCCGCTCACGTCGACGCCTGCGACAAGGAACGCAACCGCCACACGGCCTTCTTCGCATCCGAATTCAGTCGGCACGCCCCGTCCGGCATGCCGAGCGTGTGCGGGTGACGGACGCGAACTCATCGCGTGCGACTCGCCGTCATCGATTTGCGCGACCTTCCGAACGCATGGCCGCGAAACCTCGTGCATTGCGCTCTCTCTCGCTGCAACGCGGACGCGTCGCCGGCCCCGGTTTCCCGTGATCGCGAGAATTGCGTGTTGATCCGCGCCCCGATCTGCCCGCCGGCGCGGCAACGGCGCACCCCGATGACGCCGCCGCACACGACAAGCTGCATCGCGTTCCTTGTATGCGCGAGCCCCTGTCGCGATCGATGACGTCGTCGCTCATGATGCCCATGAAACCTCTTCAGACGTGTATGCAGGCATTCGTCGTCGCCCACGCGCTCACATGCCTGATCATGCAGAACTCACGGCGACCGACATGCCTCTGATATGGACGACGATGCACTGCGGGCGCTTTTGAAGCTTGCCGCTCACGACCGCGATCGCGCTCCCCCGGTCGAGGCGCTTGGGTGCGGATCGGAGAATGCACGCATATCGGCGTCGCTCGACGTCGCCACCCGCCTCGACCAAACAAGGCAGGCCGCGCGCACCCGAACACACGACCCCGACGCGGCCGACACCACCGCAGCGCGCTGCGGCTTCATATTGGATGCCTCTGAACGGAATTGATCGACAGCCCCTCTCCGATGTTCGACCACCGGCCAGCCCACTCATCCGTCGCACGATCCACGCTTCACGGGCTCGCCATCACGCCAACCGCCCTCGACGATCAGATAATTTTTACACATGCAAAGTAAAAATTACATCGATTGAATTCGAATCGATTAGCGACAAAAACATCAATCCACGTTCGACCACAAAATAATTAATAAAAAAGAACGAATCATCGACTGATGTCCAATTCGCCCCTTCGAACACTCGCCAGAAACTGCTTAAATTGCCCGCGACGCACCCGCCCCGCCATCATGCAACGGAGCGCACCGCGCCTCCCAAAGAGCTTTCGCACAAGGCCGCACGCCCTGCACCATCTCGCCCGCCCCTCCAGCACGCGCAGCAGACTGCCCCAGCAACAGCACCACGCCTCCCAAAAAGCAACAAATCGTAATTGCGATTGTTTTTCAAAAAAATTTGCTTAGGAGTATAAATAATTCAGATTTTCAACTTTACATCGCTATAATCCCATTTTTTGAAATTAACGGGATCATGATGTCTCGCCTCTCCCCCACCCCGTCCATCCCACCACTCGTAGATTCCGCCGCCGATGCGCGCCATGCACGCCGCCGATTCCTTGCGGGGTTGCTGGCCGGCGCCGGCTCGCTGACCCTCGCCGGATGCGGCGGCGGGGATGGCGGTGGTCCGGGCAACGCCGACGCGTCTGCCGGCACCGGCGGCGGAGCGACATCCGGCGGCGGCGGTACATCGACGCCCACGGAATCGGCCTCCGGCACGACCACCCCGCCCGTCGCGACGTTGACCGACAGCGGCGGACAAAGCTGGCGAATCGCGAATGGCCGGGTTCTGAACAACGAGGTCGACACGCGCTTTCCGTCCACCGCGACACTGCTGCTCTACTGGAACCACACGGTCTACGCGGAGAACGCGAGCGCGCAATGGTGGGTCTATCAGTCGGGCAACTGGACCGCCGCGACCGATCCGCGCGCGACCCGGCCCGCGCCGGCCGCGCAGAAGCTGTTCTACGGTATGAACGGCCACATGGGGTGGGCCGAGTCGATCTATGCCAGCATGCCCGCCGCGCAGCAATTGCAGGCGCTGAAGGACCTCGGCGTGACCTGCTATCGCGCGGACGTCGCCAGCGCCGACATGGCGCGCACGCTCGCCGTCGCGCTGCACGGACCGTTCGCGAACAGCGGCGTCACGATCCTGCCATGCCTGAATCCCAGCGCCGCGCTGCAACAGACGATGTCCGAGACGGACGCCTACGCGGTCGGCTTCCGGCTCGCCGCCTCGGTCGCAGGCATACTGAAGGGGCTCGTCACGCACATCGAATGCGGCAACGAACTCGATGCCTACGGCCTCGTCACTGGCCTCGGGCCGTCACCCGCCGACTACAACCCCGCCTACTGGCCGGCATTCCGCGGCGCGATCCGCGGCATGATCGACGGCGTGCGCTCGGTCGACCCGACGATCCGCTGCGGCGTCGACGTCGGCGTGCCGCTCGCGTATGGCGCGCTGCAGATGCTGTGGAACGGCATCCAGCCCGACGGTTCCGCGAGCGGGCGCGGCGGCGCGACGCCGGTGCGCTGGGACGTGACGATGTACCACTGGTACGAGTCGTCCGGCGACATCGAACACGCGGGGCCGAGCGGCTCGCTCAACGTGCTGCGCATCCTCGCCGATTCGTTCGGAGTGCCAATTTGGCTGACCGAATGGGGCTTCAATGCCAATCTCGATACGCCGGCCCAACAAGCCGATTACGTGACGCGCGCACTGACCCAGTATTACACGGTCCGCTCGCAGTACAACCTGGAGTCGGTCATGCTCTATCAATTGATCGATCTATCCAACAACCTGTTCGGCCTCGTCGACACGAACGGCGTCACGAAAAAAACAGCCTACGCGGCATTCAAGAATTTCACCGCCGCTCATCCCGTCTGATCTGGCCTCGACCGCCTGCGCGCCGTCCGGCTTACCCGACCGGCGCGCAAAATTGATTCGTCATCCGAGCCATCTGCTTACATTTTCATTTCACACGGAGGTGGATTCCACGTACAAAAAACGGTTGGAAAATCGACCCAAGGATGCATAACATTACTTAACGATCCTGACCCGTCTATTGCTGCGCTTCTTGCAGTACATTGCGTGGGCGACGCTCCGGATCGGTGCGCCCGTTGTGTCGAGTACCGATCGACCACCAGCGTCGGTTCATTTGAAGAACTTCACAAGGAGAAGACCACCATGGCTCATGGCTTGATTATGTGGCTCATCATCGGCGCGATTGCCGGCTGGCTCGCCGGGCTGCTCGTCAAGGGCGGCGGATTCGGTTTGCTGGTCGACATCATCGTCGGCATCGTCGGCGCCATCATCGGCGGCTGGCTGGCCGGCCTGCTCGGCATCAGCATCGGCAGCGGCTTCATCGGCTCGATCATCGTCGCGGTGATCGGCGCCGTGATCCTGTTGTTCGTGATCCGTCTATTCAAGCGGGCCGCCTGACGGTCTTGCGCCCGGCGGCCGCTCCGGCCGCCGGGCCTGTTTCTCCCTCCATCGGCGCACGCCGGTCGGCAAGTCTTTCCCCGCTGTTCCCGTATCGATGCCTCCGGAAGCGCACATGCGCCCTACGCATCGCCGGCCAACGACGTGCGCGAGCGGCAACGGCTTGGGCCGGATAGCGTCGGCACGCGATTCACTCGCTTATCGACGCGCTTCGGTTCGATCCATGCGCAACGGCCGATCACCGCGCCGAGATCACCAATGCCGCCGCACCGCTCCCCGACTACGGCCCAGGCTTGCGCTCATGCGTGAGGATGTCGGCTCACGCACGATCGATTCGACCGCCGCCAGCGCTTCTTGCGAATCCGCACAATGGACAACCGACGGGCGTGCGGCTGTGCCGTCCGCCGCACGCCCCGCTGCCGGCGCCCATGATGGATAAATGTCCAGCCCATCGGCATACGGGGAGCCCCCACGCGATCGAGCCAAGCGGGCGCGGTAGACGGCGCCCGATGCGATTTGTGTGAACCAGCACGCGTACAAGAATCAATCCCCCGGTCACACTGCGGCCGAGGGCGAGATGCGCGCGGAAACCGAAACGGCGGAACGAGCGGATCCGATGTCATCCTGCGTCTGCAGCGCAGGGTCGCAGACGCCGCACGGCACGTCGACTCCGCGGCAGTACGCTCATGCGCACACCGTCGACGATGGGTGAAAACACGCGGAATCGCCGGACCGGACCGCCATCGCATCGCCCCCCATCACCACACGCAAGGAACGCGATGCGCGCGATGGCGTGCGATGGCGTGCGATCCCGGAACCCTGTCCCGCTTCGCCCCTGGCATGCCGCGCCGCAGCATGTACGATTTTCGCAACAAAGCGGCGTCGAAACAATTCGACACTGGCGTCAGGCAAAGGCTGCGGCCGATAATCGATTTACCGCAAGGAGAATGATCATGGACGAAAAGCCAACGCGCATGCCGCCTCCCGAGAAAGTGATGAGCCCGGATCCGGAACCCGTGGCCGTCGAATTTCTCGCCGAACTGCCGGACCACGTTCGGGCCTTCTTCGACGAGCAGCACAAGCTGTACTCGCCGAAGTGACCGCTCGTTCGGATACGGCGCATTCCGGCCTGTGAACCGTCGCGCGAGCGCGAACGATTCCGTGCGGACTTCCGCCCTCCCGTCTCGGCAAGCCATATGCCACCTGGGCCGCACCGGCCAGCCGGGTGTGTTCGGCCGCGCCTGCTGATCTCCTGCCGCGCCGCAGCGCGGTATCTTCGCTTATCCTTCGGTTTTTAATCTCCCGGCCTCGCGCCGCACCGCCTGTCACCCGATGAAACCAACGATTCTCGCGCGCCTCACGGCCGCGTCGCTGGGCCTCGCCATGCTGGCCGCCCCGCACTTCGCGCGCGCCGACGGCGACGACACCGCGCTTACCAACCTCGTCGCGCTCGCGTCGCAGCGCCTTGCGCTGGCCGAGCCGGTGGCGCGCTGGAAGTGGGCAAACCACAAGCCGATCACGGATCCGCGCCGCGAGGCTGAATTGCTGGCCAGCGTCGAGCGACGCGCGGCGGCAAGCGGCATCGAGCCGGCCTATGCGCGTGCGTTCTTCGAGGATCAGATCGCCGCGAGCAAGATCGTGCAGGACGCCTTGTTCACGCAGTGGCGCGCCACTCGCGCGCCGGATGGCCCGGCGCCCGATCTCGCGACCCAGACGCGCCCGCAACTCGATCGCCTCACGCAAGCGCTGCTCGCCGGCCTCACGCGCGCCGCACCGCTGCGCGACGCGCCCGATTGCCCGTCGCGGCTCGCGCGCAGCATCGCAAACTGGAAAACGCTGACCCGCTACGATTCCGGGCAGTCCGTCGCGCTGGACACCGCGCTGTCGCACGTCTGCAGCGCAGGCAGCGCGAGCCGCGTCGGCTGACGCCGCCTCACGCGGCCGCGGGCGCGAGCGGCACCAGCTGCAGGCCGCGCGCCAGATGGGTCTGGAGGATCCGCTGGACCGCCGGCACAAAGGCGCCGTCGGCGCCCGCCGCCACGATCGCGGCGGCTTCCGCGATCGATCGCACCGCGCCCAGGTAGCGCCAGCGGTCGATCACGTGGAATCCGCTCACCGCGCCCTGCTCCTCGAACACGACCGGGCCGGTGAACGGCCAGGGCAGTTCGCCGGCCCGTCCACGCGCCTTCGCCTCGGTCGGCTTGCGGTTGAACTGAGGCGTCAATTCGGCAATCCAGGCCGCCTCCGCCAGCATCGCACCCAATTCGCCGGGCGTTTCGCGCCAGGCGACCCGGCGCACCTGCGCGGCGATGCGCAGTTCCTTCGCCGAGCGCCGCTCCCCCGTCAACAGCGACCGCAACCGCTGCCGGACCCGCACGCTGCGCGCGACATAGAGCGGCGCGTCGTCCTCGCCGAACAGCGCATAGGCGCCGTGTCCGGCGGGCGCGGACTCCAGCAGTTCCTCGGTCACGCTTCCCGCCAGCCGGTAATGACGCGTCGTGCGCGCGATCTGTTCGCGCAGCCGCTCGACCGGCACCTGATCGTGCAGGCGTCGCCAGAACTGCCAGATCAGGTCGGCGTCGGCGAGCGCACGGTGGCGTGCGCTGGGCACGAGCCCATGCCGTTCGATCAACGCGTCGAGCCCGTGGCGCGCATCGCGCGGAAACAGCGCGCGCGACAGGCGCACCGTGCACAACACGTCGGGATTGAAGGCGAGGCCCACGCGCTGGAATTCCGCGCGCAGGAAGCCGCGATCGAAGCTGGCGTTATGCGCGATGAACAGCTTGCCGTCGAGACGCTCGAACAGCGCGGGCGCGAGCGTGTCGAAGGTCGGCGCATCCCGCACCATCTCGTTGGTGATGCCGGTGAGCTGCTGGATGAACGGCGGAATGGATTGCAGCGGATTGACGAGCGTCGTCCAGGTGGACAGGGTGCCATCCGCGCCGACCTCGACAATGCCGATGTCGGTGATGCGGTGGTCGGCGGCGGAGCCGCCTGTCGTTTCCAGGTCGACGAACACGATCGGCGCGTCGGTCGCCGGGTGGAGCAATTGCGATTCGGACATGAGTAGCTAGAGACGGCGCTTCCTGTTTCGGTGCAGTATGCGCCGGATTCTGCGCGGCGCCAGCCGGCATTCTACCCGTCATGAAAACCAAAACCCCCGCCTGGGGCGGGGGCTCGCACGACCCTCATGCGCTTCCGGCGTTCAAAGCGCCTGGATATTCGCGGCCTGCTTGCCCTTGGGGCCGGTTTTTACTTCGAACGACACCCGCTGATTTTCCTTCAAGGTCTTGAAGCCATCCATCCGAATTTCGGAAAAATGTGCAAACAAATCCTCACCGCCATTGTCCGACGTAATAAAGCCGAAGCCCTTAGCATCGTTAAACCATTTCACGATACCGGTATCCATATTCCAAGTTCCCCACTAAATTTAAATAAATCGGGCTGCGCCCTTATGCCGTCACTAAAAATCCCTCATCCCCCACCCTCGTAACCGGAGGCAGAAAGCACCGAAGGCTTAGTGCTGCTTTTATAAATTGGAGCATCCAATTCAGTCAAGAAAATTTTTGATGACCGCTTATCTTAATTGACGCTAATACATCTGGAATCGGTACACTTCCTACAAAAGATTAATATTTTGCAACGACACCTGTCATTATTGCCGGGTGGGATTAGGAAATATCCGTTCGATCGCAAATTCTACCTGCGAGAAGAAAAAGTCACATTGACTCAGTATTTATCCGCATTGTATTTCATAAAAACATTCGTCAAGCTGACTCGCGCCTGAACAGTGCCTGAATGGCTCGGGAGATTGTCATGCTGGATGGAATCCGACGCTTCGCTCATCGGCTCGGTTTTGCCCGCCGCAGGGTCGGACAAGATCGCACCCCGATTTCCTCCGACCTGCTCGATCCCGCCTTCGACACGAACTGGCACGGCGACCACTGGCAAAACCTGCTCGCCTCGCCGCTCGATGCTCGGCACTATGTGATGGAAGACTGGGCGCAGCCCGCGATGCCGCCCAGCGACGACACCGATGCAGCGCCGCCGGCACGTCGGCGTCGCTGGTATGAACAATAATCGGCGGGCAAAAAAAAGCGCGACCGGAAAGTCGCGCTGACAAAGGTTTGGAGATCTTTTCCGTCAACGAAAAAGTCTGCTTCGTAAAGCAGAGATTGCAGTATAGCGACTTGGCATGGCTTCATCAGCCATGCTCCGCACAAACCTCTATTGCCAAAGTGTCAATAATCACACGATTGGACGACGCTTGACCGGCCCCCTCCTTTGTCGCCAACGCGCAACGCGGTAATCGATTCGTAACCCTGAAAATCCCCTCCGAATTGCGAGCCGGCCTTGCCCGGCAAGGCTTTCGGCCGAGTCCGAAATCATTGCGTGAACTTAAATTAATTATTGCTTAATCTGGAATCAGCGGACGCGGACCTCGCTCTCTACACTCAAGTCGCTTGGAACGGGCGTCGTGGCGCCCGATGCATTTCCCTCCGGGGCGCCCCCCTCTCGCAGCGCCGCCCCGGAGGCGCCCAACAATGCGGGCCAGAGCGTCATCCATCCTGTACCGAACGGAGATAGATCAATGAAAAAGACTCTCATCGTGGCAGCCCTTTCCAGCGTCTTCGCGAGCGCGGCGTACGCGCAAAGCAGCGTCACCTTGTACGGCCTGATCGATGCCGGCATCACCTACGCGAACAACCAAGGTGGCCACAGCGCGTGGTCGGAAACGAGCGGCTCGGTGAACGGCAGCCGCTGGGGCCTGCGCGGCGCAGAGGATCTCGGCGGCGGCCTGAAGGCGATCTTCGTGCTGGAGAACGGCTTCGGCATCAACAACGGCACGCTCAAGCAAAACGGGCGCGAATTCGGCCGCCAGGCGTTCGTCGGCCTGTCGCATGACCAGTTCGGCGCGGTGACGCTGGGCCGCCAATACGACAGCGTCGTCGACTTCATCGGCCCGCTGTCGCTGACTGGCACGCAGTTCGGCGGCACTCAGTTCGCCCACCCGTTCGACAACGACAACCTGAACAATTCGTTCCGGATCAATAACGCGGTCAAGTACACCAGCGCCAACTACGGCGGCCTGAAACTCGGCGCGTTGTATGGCTTCTCGAACAGCACCCAGTTCTCGAACAATCGCGCCTACAGCGTCGGTGCGTCGTACAGCTACGCCGGCTTCAACATCGGCGCCGGCTACCTGCAGCTGAACAACAGCGTCACGGGCCTGACGGCTCCCGCGGTGAGCAATTCGGGCGGCGCGGTGGCGGGCGACAACACCTTCGTCGGCCAGCGTCAGCGCGTGTTCGGCGGCGGCATCAACTACACCTACGGTCCGGCGACGGCAGGCTTCGTGTTCACGCAGACCCGCGTGGATTCGGGTCTCGCCATCGGTTCCGGCGCGTCGGGCCTGTCGAACGGCGTGTCGCTCAACGGTTCGTTCGTCCGCTTCAACAACTATGAAGTGAATGCCCGCTATGCATTCACGCCGGCCTGGACGCTGGCCGGCTCGTACACCTACACCGCGGGCTTCCTCAACAACGGCCATCCGGGCTGGAACCAGTTCAACCTGCAGACCGCCTATGCGCTGTCCAAGCGGACCGACGTGTACCTGCAGGGCGAATACCAGAAGGTCAGCCCCGACGGCACGGGTCTCGGCGCCTACATCAACGGCATCGGCGGCGCGTCGTCGAGCGAGAAGCAGATCGCCGTCACGGCCGGCCTGCGCCACCGCTTCTGAGCGGGCAGCATACGCCGCAGTGGAAAGCGCCCCGATGGGGCGCTTTTTTCATGATCGGTCGCACGGCACGCGGTTCAGACCGCCCCGCCCGGCGCCGGATAGCGAACGTCCAGCACGTCGATCGGCTCCGGACCGAGCGGCGTCATCAAGGTGACCGTATCGCCGACACGGGCTTTCAACAATGCACGCGCCACGGGCGAGATCCAGCTCACGCGCCCATGATCGAGGTCGACCTCGTCGACGCCGACGATCGTGATCGTATGGTCCTCGCCGTCCCGCGTCGCATAGTCGACCGTCGCGCCGAAGAACACCTGGTCGGTACTCTCCTGACGGCTCGCGTCGACGACTTCCGCGAGATCGAGACGCTTCGTGAGAAAGCGGATGCGCCGATCGATCTCGCGCAGACGGCGCTTGCCATAGATGTAGTCGCCGTTCTCCGAACGGTCGCCGTTCGAGGCGGCCCACGATACGAGGCGCACCACCTCCGGACGCTCGACGTCGATCAGTTGCAGCAGTTCGTCGCGCAGGCGCTGGTGCCCGGCGGGCGTGATGTAGTTCTTCGCCCCCGCCGGAATCGCGGGTTGCGCGTGATCGAGGTCGTCGTCGTCCCCGTCCGGCTCCTTCACAAACGCCTTGTTCATACGTACACGGTCAACAGCATGGATGAGGCCTCCAAGGGTACACGAACGGCTTGTCCCAATAAATTGCGAAAGACCACTTCCCTTTTTATTTTCCTTTGCTATAATCTCACTTCTGCGTGCGGCTGTAGCTCAGTTGGATAGAGTACTTGGCTACGAACCAAGGGGTCGTGGGTTCGAATCCTGCCAGCCGCGCCACTTTTCCAAGGGCCTTCTCCCGAGAAGGCCCTTAACAATTCGAAGTAGCACCGCTTTGCGTGCGGCTGTAGCTCAGTTGGATAGAGTACTTGGCTACGAACCAAGGGGTCGTGGGTTCGAATCCTGCCAGCCGT
>NZ_JBXAPG010000028.1:0-22355 GCF_058803765.1 Burkholderia sp. GW821-FHT14F03 | reverse complement strand
CGCGCCATTTATGAAGGGCCTTCCTCCGGGAAGGCCCTTTTCTTTTGCGCGCCGCCTTCAGGCGCCATGAAAAACGGCAGCCCGCAGGCTGCCGTTCCAATGTTTTCGCGCCGCCTCTCGCGGCAGGCCATCAATAATCCTGGCGCTCCCGGTCGATCCGCATGCCGCCGTCGTGACGCGCATGAACGACGTCGTCGCTCGATCGCTCGCGCATGATCCGCATCACGTCCGGATTGGTCCGCACGCGCCGCATCACGTTGGCCAGATGCACGCGGTCGCTGGCCTGGATCACGAAGCGCAGCACCGTCGACTCGTGAGTCAGATCCTCGTCCATCGCGATGTGCACGATGTTCGCGTCCGCCGACGTGATGTCGGCCGCCACGCGCGCGAAGATCCCCTTCGTGTTCTTCACCAGCACCTTCACCGCGACGTCGAACAGGCGGCCCGGCTGCGGCGCCCATGCGACGTCGATCCAGCGGCCCGGATCGCGGCGGTGGATCCGCTGCGCAACCCGGCAGTCGGTCGTGTGGATCGCCATCCCGAGGCCGATGCCGATATAGCCCATGATGTCGTCGCCCGGAATCGGCCGGCAGCAGGCCGACAACTGCACCGACATACCCTCGGTGCCCGTGATCACGACGGGCGGCGCATGGTGCGCGTGGCGCTCCGCGCGCGGCAGGTCGTCGTCGGCGTCGCGCCCGGTCATCAGCACCTCGATGCGCTTCGCCATCACCGCCGCGACGCGCCGGCCCAGGCCGATATCCGCGAAGATCTCCTGGCGGCTCTTGTTGCCCGTCCACTGCACGAGCTTTTCCCAGACATCGGGCCCGACGTCCGCGAGCGCGAACCCGTAGCCCTTCAGGCTCTGGTCGACGAGCCGCTCGCCGAGCTGCACCGACTCGTTCAGGCGCATCGTCTTCAGATAGTGACGGATCGCCGAGCGCGCCTTGCCGGTGCGCACGAAGCCGAGCCACGCGGGATTCGGCTTCGAGTACGGCGCCGTGATGACCTCGACGATATCGCCGCTCTTCAGCTCGGTGCGCAACGGCAGCAGCTCGTTGTTGATCTTGACGGCCACGCACTGGTTGCCGAGATCGCTGTGGATCGAATACGCGAAATCGAGCGCCGTCGCGCCGCGCGGCAGCGCCATGATCTTCGACTTCGGCGTGAACACGTAGACCGCATCGGGGAACAGGTCGATCTTCACGTGCTCGAGGAATTCGCTCGAATCCCCCGCCTCGCTCTGGATGTCGAGCAAGGACTTCAGCCACTGGTGGGCGCGCGACTGCACGTCGTTCAGGTCGGCGCCGCCGTTCTTGTACAGCCAGTGGGCCGCGACGCCCGCCTCCGCGATCTCGTGCATCTTGCGCGTGCGCACCTGGAACTCGATCGGCGCGCCGAACGGGCCGACGAGCGTGGTGTGCAGCGACTGGTAGCCGTTCACCTTCGGGATCGCGATGTAATCCTTGAACTTGCCCGGCACCGGCTTGTAGAGCGCATGCAGCGCGCCGATGCAGGTGTAGCAGTCGAGCGGATTCTCGACCACCACCCGGAAGCCGTAGACGTCGAGCACCTGCGAGAACGACAGCTGCTTGTCGCGCATCTTCCGGTAGATGCTGTAGATGGTCTTCTCGCGCCCGGTGATCTCCGCTTCGATCTTCGCGTCGCCCATCGCCCGCTGGGCCGCCTCGAGGATCTTGCCGATCACCTCGCGGCGATTGCCGCGCGCGGCCTTGACCGCCTTCTCGAGCGTCGCGTAGCGATGCGGGTTGAAATTCGCGAAGCTCATGTCCTGCAGCTCGCGATAGGTATTGTTCAGACCCAGGCGGTGCGCGATCGGCGCGTAGATGTCGAGCGTTTCGCGCGCGACGCGGCGGCGCTTCTCCATCGGCACGGCGCCGAGCGTGCGCATGTTGTGCAGGCGATCGGCCAGCTTCACGAGGATCACGCGCACGTCGCGCGCCATCGCGAGCAGCATCTTGCGGAAGTTCTCCGCCTGCGCCTCCTCGCGACTGCGGAACTCCATCTTGTCGAGCTTCGACAGCCCGTCGACCAGCTCCGCGACCTTCGGGCCGAACCGCTCGGCCAGCTCGCTCTTGGTCACGCCCTGGTCTTCCATCACGTCGTGCAGCAGCGCGGCCATGACCGCCTGCGCGTCGAGCTTCCAGCTCGCGCAGATCTCGGCAACGGCAACGGGATGGGTGATGTAGGGCTCGCCGCTCTGGCGATACTGGCCAAGGTGGGCTTCGTCGCTGAAATGGAACGCAGCCTTGACTTCCTTGACCTCTTCCGGGCTCAGATACTCGGCAAGCGCGGCCGTCAGTTTCGCGATCGAAACGACGCCGTGCTTGCGCGGCTGCTCCGGGGTGGCGGTCGGCCCGAACAGATGGCGAAACGACTGTTCGAGGACCGCATCGATGTACTGCCGCGCGGGCGACGTGGCGGCTGCCTCAGCCGGGCTGGCATCCGCGGAGGCGGACGATGGGGTGGTGCTCATATTCGCCTCCTCGGGTTGGCACGTCGGTTGCGCGGGGGATTACATGACTGTCGAAATCTGAGTGTGCCTTAAACCGGCACTTTCTTCAGCATCTCGACGCCGACCTGACCGGCCGCGATCTCGCGCAGCGCGACGACCGTCGGCTTGTCGCGGCTTTCGATCTTCGGCGTATGGCCTTGCGCGAGCTGACGCGCACGATAAGTGGCGGCGAGCGCCAGTTCGAAGCGATTCGGGATCTGCTTCAGGCAGTCTTCGACGGTAATGCGAGCCATGTTGGGTTTCCTTCTGAATATGGTTTGTATTCTACCTTATGTCCCTCTGCCCCCGCCGTTACTCGGCGTGAGGCAGATGGATGCCGAGCTCGATGAAAAGTTCGGTGTGCCGCGCATATTGCGACGCGACCCGCAGGCGCGTGGCCGAGACGATGCACTCAAGCTCCGCGAGCGCGCGCTCGAAGTTCTCGTTGATCACCACGTACTCCGCCTCCGACGCATGCGCGATCTCGCTGCCCGCCGCGAGCAGGCGTCGCGTGATCACGTTCGGCGCATCCTGGCCGCGCTTCTTCAGGCGCTCTTCGAGCGCGTCCAGCGACGGCGGGAGAATGAAGATGCCGACCGCGTTGCGGAACTGCTTCTTCACCTGCTGCGCGCCCTGCCAATCGATCTCGAGCAGCACGTCGTGGCCGCTCTTCATCTGCTCCTCGATCCACACGCGCGACGTGCCGTAGTAGTTGCCGTGCACTTCGGCGCTCTCGAGGAATTCGTGCTGCGCGTGGCGCGCGCGGAAATCCTCGACCGTCGTGAAGTGGTAGTGCTGGCCGTCCTGCTCGCCGGGACGCGGCTTGCGCGTCGTGTACGAGATCGACAGGCAGATCTCCGGATCCTTCGCCAGCAGCGCGTTCACCAGCGTGGACTTGCCCGCGCCGGACGGCGCGACCACCATGAACAGGTTGCCGGGATAAGCGCCGGCGTGCAGCGTATGCGCGGCGGCGCCGGCGCGGTTCGTGTCGGTCATGTTGCGTTACTCCAGGTTTTGCACTTGCTCGCGCATCTGCTCGATCAGCAGCTTGAGCGCCATCGAGGCGTCGGCCAGCTCCTTGGCCGCGGCCTTCGAGCCGAGCGTGTTCGCTTCGCGATTCAGTTCCTGCATCATGAAGTCGAGGCGCTTGCCGACCCGGCCGCCCTTCTCGATCACATGACGCGTTTCATTCAGGTGCGCGGTCAGGCGCGACAGTTCCTCGGCGATGTCGATGCGGATCCCGTACATCGTCACTTCCTGGCGGATCCGCTCGGCGGCTTCCTCGCGCGACACGAGCGGCATGCTGCCTTCCGGCGCCGCGAGACCGAGCGCCTCCTGCAGGCGCTCGACGATCTTCTGCTGATGCTTCGCGATCAGCTCCGGCACGAGCGGCGTGATGCGCGCAACGATCGCCTCCATCTCGACGACGTTCGCGAGCAGCATCGACGCAAGCTGCGCGCCCTCGCGCGAGCGCACCACCACCAGCTCGTTGATCGCCTCCTTGCCGCAGGCCAGCACCGCATCGCGCAGCGTGTCGGCCGACACGCCGCTCTCGGCGAGCACGCCGGGCCAACGCAGGATCTCGCCCGCACGCATGCGGCCGACGCCCGGAAACGCATCGAGCACCGCGCGCTCGAGTTCGGCCAGCTGGCCCAGCGCGGTCTGGTTCAGCGCGCCCGCGTTGGCGCTCTGGTCGCCGCGCTGCAGGTTGATGCGCACGTCGACCTTGCCGCGCGACAGCTTGTTCATCAACATCTCGCGCAGCGACGGCTCACACACGCGCACATCGTCCGGCATGCGGAAATTCAGGTCGAGGAAGCGCGAATTCACCGTGCGCAGTTCCACCGACACACTGGTACCGCCATTGCCTGAAGCCGCCACGAGTTCGCGCGTAGCGTTCGCATAGCCCGTCATGCTGTAGATCATGGTTCGTCTCGCCGTAGGATTGGCCGGCCCGGCCTGGGAATTCGAGGCGCCCGGCGCTTGAGGGGCGCGGGGCGTTAAACGCGTATTATCCCATTTTTGGCCGCGCCCCTTGCGCCGGCCGTCGCGCCGTTCGGCGTAAAATCACGGTTTCCCCCCAGCGCATTGGTTCCCATGACGAATTCCCCTTCCCGGCCGAGCGGCCGCCGCGTCGATCAGCTGCGCGACGTGCGCATCACGCGCCACTATACGAAACACGCCGAAGGCTCGGTGCTCGTCGAGTTCGGCGATACCAAGGTGATCTGCACGGCGAGCGTCGCCGAGCGCGTACCCGAATTCCTGCGCGATCGCGGCCAGGGCTGGCTGACCGCCGAATACGGCATGCTGCCGCGCGCGACGCACACGCGCAGCGACCGCGAGGCGGCGCGCGGCAAGCAGACCGGCCGCACCCAGGAAATCCAGCGCCTGATCGGCCGCGCGCTGCGCGCGGTGTTCGATCTCGAGGCGCTCGGCCCGCGCACGCTGCATCTCGACTGCGACGTGATCCAGGCCGACGGCGGCACGCGCACGGCGAGCATCACCGGCGCGTTCGTCGCCGCGCACGACGCGGTCTCGTCGCTGCTCGCGGCCGGCAAGCTCACGCGCTCGCCGATCACCGACTACGTCGCGGCGATCTCGGTCGGCGTGTTCAACGGCACGCCGCTGCTCGACCTCGATTACGCAGAGGATTCACGCTGCGACACCGACATGAACGTGGTGATGACGGGCGCGGGCGGTTTCGTCGAGGTGCAGGGCACCGCCGAAGGCACGCCATTCTCGCGCGCCGAGATGAACACGCTGCTCGATCTCGCCCAACAGGGGATCGAATCGCTGGTGCGCCTGCAGAAGCAGGCGCTGGGTGTCTGACATGTCGATCGCATTCGACGACGCCGCACCGCGCCGCATCGTGCTCGCGTCGAACAACCCGGGCAAGCTGCGCGAATTCGCCGCGCTGTTCGCGACGGCCGGCATCGAGATCGTCCCGCAGGTCGAACTCGACGTGCCGGAGGCCGACGAGCCCTATCCGACCTTCATCGAGAATGCGTTGACGAAGGCGCGCCATGCGTCCCGCCTGACCGGCCTGCCCGCGATCGCGGACGACTCCGGCCTGTGCGTGCGCGCCCTGCGCGGCGCGCCGGGCGTGTATTCGGCGCGCTATGCGCAGCGCGCCGGGCTCGACAAGGGCGACGCCGCCAACAACGCGCACCTGGTCGCGCAACTGCAGGGCGTCGCCGATCGCCGCGCGTACTACTGCTGCGTGCTGGCCCTCGTGCGCCACCCGGACGATCCCGAACCGCTGTTCGCCGAGGGCCGCTGGCACGGCGAGATCGTCGACGCGCCGCGCGGCGCGCACGGCTTCGGCTACGATCCGCACTTCCTCGTGCCCGCGCTCGGCGCGACGGCCGCCGAACTCGAGCCGGCCGTCAAGAACGCGCAGAGCCATCGCGCGCTCGCGCTGCGCACACTGCTCGCGCGGCTCGGAGACGCGTCGTGAGCCAGGCTGCCGCCAACGGCGCGCGCATCGTCGCGACCTTTGCATCGCCGGGGCGCGTGCACCTGACCTCGCTGCCGCCGCTCGCGCTCTACGTGCATTTCCCGTGGTGCGTGCGCAAGTGCCCCTACTGCGACTTCAATTCGCACGAGTGGCAAGGCGACGCGTTCCCGGAAAACGACTATCTCGACGCGCTGCGCGCGGATCTCGAACAGGCGCTGCCGCTCGTCTGGGGGCGCCAGGTGCATACGATCTTCATCGGCGGCGGCACGCCGAGCCTCTTGTCCGCGGCGGGGCTCGACCGGCTGCTGTCGGACGTGCGCGCGCTGCTGCCGCTCGACGCCGACGCGGAAATCACGCTCGAGGCGAATCCCGGCACGTTCGAGGCCGCGCGCTTCGCGCAATACCGCACGAGCGGCGTGAACCGGCTGTCGATCGGCATCCAGAGCTTCAACGGCGAGCACCTGAAGGCGCTCGGCCGGATCCACGACAGCGCGCAGGCGCGCGCGGCCGTGGAGGTCGCGGCGCGCACCTTCGACAACTTCAATCTCGACCTGATGTTCGCGCTGCCGAACCAGACGCTCGACCAGTGCCGCGCCGACATCGAGACCGCGCTGTCGTTCGCGCCGCCGCACCTGTCGCTGTATCACCTGACGCTCGAACCGAACACGCTGTTCGCGAAGTTCCCGCCCACCGTGCCCGACGACGACGCGTCCGCCGACATGCAGGACTGGATCCACGAACGCACGGCCGAAGCGGGCTACGGGCGCTACGAGGTGTCCGCTTACGCGCGCCCGAACCGGCAGTGCAAGCACAACCTGAACTACTGGCGTTTCGGCGACTACCTCGGGATCGGCGCGGGTGCGCACACCAAGCTGTCGTTCCCGAACCGGATCCTGCGGCAGGCGCGCTACAAGCACCCGGGCACCTTCATCGAGCAGGTGAAGGCCGGCGCGCCGGTGCAGGAAGAGCGCGAGGTGGGCCCGCGCGACCTGCCGTTCGAGTTCATGCTGAACACGCTGCGGCTCGTCGAGGGCTTTCCGGTGCACAGCTTCGCCGAGCGCACCGGGATGCCGATGGCGAAGATCGAACCCGCGCTGCGCGAGGCGGAGCAGCGCGGGCTGATCACGCGCAGCCACGAGCGGATCGCGCCGACCGTGCTCGGCCAGCGCTTCCTGAACGACCTGCAGGCGCTGTTCCTGCGCGACGCGTAAGCGGATCGCGCATGACGGGGCCGGCATTTCGGTTACAATGCCGGCCGTGGAAGCGTGGCCGAGCGGTTTAAGGCACTGGTCTTGAAAACCAGCGACGGGCAACTGTCCGTGAGTTCGAATCTCACCGCTTCCGCCAGCAGATCCCGCCCAGGCGGGATTTTTCTTTTCCGGCGCGCCCGCACCGTATCGGCGCGCCGCCGGGCTGCCTCCGCCCTCGCCCGCCGGCGAACCGGACGCCCCCTCGCCCCCCGCGAGATCCCCCGCGCGATTGCGGAATACGCCGCCCACCCGCACAATGGGCGCGCCTGCTCCCGACCCCGCGCTCCCCGCTCCGCCCATCATGTCCGATCTCATCTTCCGCCGCGCCACGCGCGACGACCTGCCCGCGATCGTCGCGCTTCTCGCCGACGACGCGCTCGGCAGCCAACGCGAATCCACCCGCCTGCCGCTCGATGCGCGCTACCTCGCCGCGTTCGGCGAGATCGAGGCCGATGCGAACCAGCAGCTCGTCGTCGCGGTCGCCGACAACATCGTGATCGGCACCTTGCAGTTGTCGTTCATCCCCGGCATCGCGCGCCTCGGCGCCTGGCGCGGACAGATCGAGGCGGTCCGGATCGCGTCGTCGCAGCGCGGCGCCGGCCTCGGCGAACGGCTGCTCGAATGGGCCGTCGCCGCCTGCCGGGCGCGCGGCTGCGACCTCGTCCAGCTGACCACCGACAAGCAGCGGCACGACGCGCATCGCTTCTACGAGCGGCTCGGTTTCGTCGCGAGCCACGAAGGCTACAAGCTCGCGTTGCGCGGCTGACCCCGCGCCGTCGCGGTCCGTGCGCCGCGCCGCGTGCAACAGATCGTTTGTCCCGATGCGCGCGCACGCGCGGCTGCCTATGATGAAAACGGCAATCTGCCGGTTCATCGACGAGCGTCGATCATGAGTGCCCCTGCCCGCTTTCTCGCCCTGCTCCGCCGGGCGCTGCCGCTGTCCATCGCCGCGCTGCTCGTTGCCTGCACGATCACGCCTCCGCCGCCCGACATGCTGATCCTGACGCCCACCCCGGTGCCCGACGGCAACGTCGCCCAGTATCGGCTCGCGGTCGCGCATCGCATCGCCGAGCGCAATCCGTCGCGCATCCTGCACGGCACGCCGCAGGCGATGCTGCGCTCGCTGGTCGTCGTGTCGTTCACCGTCGACCGCGTCGGTCACGTGATCCACGCGTCGGTCTATCGCAGCAACGGCGACGACGAGGCGGAAAGCATCGCGCTCGCGACGCTGCACGCGGCCGCGCCGCTGCCGCCGCCACCGTCCCGCCTGCTGGACGGCCGCGGTGAGCTGGAGATGATGGAATGCTGGCTGTTCAACGACAACGGCCAGTTCCAGTTGCGCACCACCGCCGTCGCCCAGGCGCAGACGCTCGATTGACGCGGCGCCATTGCTGCGCCGCGACGGGCATCGTTATAATTTCCGCCACCTGCTTCCGGCCTTCGGCCTCGCTTGGACGGCGCACCTATCCGGCACGCCCCACAACGCATCCACACCACGGCCGCGTCACGCGCGCGGCCGCCATCGGGTACGCCGCACCTCGCGCGCCCGGTTCCCGCAGCATCGCCGCCGTCCGCGAAACGGCGGCCGCCCGACCCGGCGCCTTGCACGACCCAACACAATGACGCGGCCCGGCCGCCGCCCGACGGGCGGATCGCAACGGCCCCGCGACGCGCTACCACCGGAGACACGCATGTCCGCTTCGCCTTCCTCCGTCGCCGCCGATGCCGGCGCGACCCCCACCGTCAGTCACCGGCGGATCGTCTTCGCGAGCTTCATCGGCACCGCGATCGAGTTCTACGATTTCTACGTGTATGCGACCGCCGCCGCGCTCGTGATCGGTCCGGTGTTCTTCCCGCACGGTTCCGCGACCGCGCAGGCGTTGTCCGCGTTCGTCACGTTCGGGATCGCGTTCATCGCGCGGCCGATCGGGTCGTTCCTGTTCGGCCACTTCGGCGACCGGATCGGCCGCAAGTCGACGCTCGTCGCATCGCTGCTGGTGATGGGGATCTCGACCACGGCGATCGGCCTCGTGCCCGGCTACGATGCGATCGGCACGCTCGCGCCGGTGCTGCTGTGCGTGCTGCGCTTCGGCCAGGGGATCGGGCTCGGCGGCGAATGGGGCGGCGCGGCCCTCCTCGCGACCGAGCACGCGCCCGCGGGCAAGCGCGGCTGGTTCGGGATGTTCCCGCAGCTCGGGCCGTCGATCGGCTTCCTGGCCTCGAACGGCCTGTTCTTCGCGCTCGCGCTCTCGCTGTCGGACGAGCAGTTCCGCAGCTGGGGCTGGCGCATCCCGTTCCTCGTCAGCGCGGTGCTCGTGGCCGTGGGCCTGTACGTGCGCCTCAAGATCGCCGAAACCCCGGCCTTCCAGGCCGCGCTCGAGCGACAGGAACGCGTGCGCATGCCGATCGCCACGCTCATCACCCGCCATTGGCAGCCGACGCTGCTCGGCGCGCTCGCGATGGTCGTCTGCTACACGCTGTTCTATATCTCGACGGTGTTCTCGCTGTCGTACGGCGTCTCGACGCTGCATTTCTCGCGCCAGAGCTTCCTCGGCCTGCTGTGCTTCGCGGTGCTGTTCATGGCGCTCGCGACGCCGCTGTCCGCCTGGGCCGCCGATCGCTTCGGCCGCCGGCCGGTGCTGATCGTCGGCGCGCTCGCCGCGCTGCTGTCGGGCTTCACGATGGCGCCGCTGCTCGGCAGCGGCTCGATGCCGCTCGTCGCGCTGTTCCTGACGATCGAGCTGTTCCTGATGGGCGTCACGTTCGCACCGATGGGCGCGCTGCTGCCGGAGTTGTTCCCCACCCATGTCCGCTATACGGGGGCGGGCGTCGCCTACAACCTCGGCGGCATCCTCGGCGCCTCGATCGCGCCGTACATCGCGCAGTTGCTCGCCGCGCGCGGCGGTCTGGCCTGGGTCGGCGGCTATGTGTCGGTCGCGGCGCTCGTGAGCCTGATCGGCGTCCTGCTGATGCGCGAGACCCGCGACACCCAGCTGTGACAGATAGGGGCTGACCCGCGCTAGGCGGGCCATGCCGGCCCGCCTATACTCGACGCGTGGGGCCGCCCCGGCGGCCCGGCTGCGGACAGGAGCCCCCGATGCGCATCCATCTCCAGAATTCCGACGTCGTCCTGATCATCGCGCTCGCGCTGGGCTGCGCACTGCTGCTCGCCGTGCGCTTCAGACCGAAGACCTGGATCGGCGTGGTGGGCGAGGCGCTGCTTGCGAACGTCGCCGCGATCGCCGCCGTGCTCGCGATCGAAGCGCTGCTCGCCTGAGCCGCGCCGCTAGAACGCCGCCATCCGGTAGCGCACCAGATTCGGCTCCGGCCGCACCTGCGCAATCGCATCCAGCACATCGTCGACGCTCGGCATCACGCCCGTCTCGCCGATCGACAGCGAATGCGGCGCGCCGGCGATCCCGCAGTGATGGCGTGAAGTGGCGACGAAGATCATCACCGTCGGCCGCTTGAACGCATGCGCCATGTGCACGAACCCCGTATCGACGCCGACCACCAGCGCCGCCCCCGCAATACGCGCTGCCAGCTCGGTCACCGACTGGCGCGGCATCACCTCGGCTCCCGGCGCACGCAGCGCGATCCGCTGGGCCTCCTCGTGCTCGCTCGCGGATCCCCACGGCAACAGCACGCGCATGCCGCCCGCGAGCCGCTCGCGCGCCAGCTCCGCCCAGTCGCCGGTCGGCCAGCGCTTGTCGTCGTTCGAGGTCGCGTGAAAGAACAGCGCATACGGGCGCGCCGCATCCGGCTCGACCTGCGCGGCGTCGTCGAGCGTCGGCGGCACGAGCCAATAGTCGGCCGGCCCCTGCGGTTCGTAGCCCAGCGCCTCGCCCGCGCTCACGCGCATGCCGTGCCACGCGTCGCACGCGGGCCGCGGACCGAAGCGGCCGCTGTACGCGAACATCGCGCCGCGCTCGCCGAGATCGGGATTCCGATAACCATACCGCTCCCGGGCCCGCGCGAGAAACGCAATAATTGCGCTTTTATATACGCCGTGCAGATCAATCACGGCATCGTAACGATACCGGCGCAACTCGCCGATCGATTCCGCGATCGCCTTCAGGTCGGCCACGCTGCGGGCCTTCTTGAAACGGCGCAGCGGCGCGCACAGCACGCGGCTCACGCCGGCGCTCCAGCGCACCACGTCGGCGCATGACTCGTCGACCGCCCAATCCACCTCCACCCCTGGAAACGCCCGGTGGAGATCCGCGACCACCGGCAGTGTTTGCACGACGTCGCCGAGCGACGTGACCTTCACGATGAGAATGCGTTTCATTTGGTAGTCGAATCTCCTCGCCTTTAGTTTGCTATTCTAAATACACAAACCACGACATACATTACGGAAGAATTACATTTTGACGAGATAGCAATTTTTTCCCGTCGCTCACCTTTCATCCCGTCGGGATCGCGCGGACTCCCTATAATTGGGCCTTTGCCTCACCCGCTTCGCCATGCCACGCCCGTCACGCTTCCCCTCCCTCACGCGCCATACGCAGCGCATCTGGCGCCAGTACGGCGTGTTCTGGCTCGGTGCGATCGCCGTCGGGCTCGCGGCCGTGATGTACGCCCGCCTCATCGATTGGGGCTACGACACCTTCCGCACACTGCAGCACCGCTACGTCTGGCTGCCCCTGATCCTCACGCCGGCCATCGCCGCCAGCGCGGTCTGGCTCACGCGGCGCTTCTTCCGGGGCGCGGAGGGCAGCGGCATCCCGCAGGTCATCGCGACGCTGCACGCGCGCCCGAGCGCGTTCGGCGCGCGGCTGCTCACGCTGCGCATCCTGTTCGGCAAGATCCTGGTGTCGTTCCTCGGCATCCTCGGCGGCTTCACGATCGGCCGAGAAGGGCCGACCGTGCAGATCGGCGCCGCGCTGATGTTCAACCTGCGCCGCTTCTATCCGCGCTCGAACGCGCAGATCGAACGGCAGCTGGTGCTTGCCGGCGCGGCAGCCGGGCTGTCGGCCGCCTTCAACACGCCGCTCGCCGGCATCGTGTTCGCGATCGAGGAACTCACGCGCAGCTTCTCCGCACGCGCGAGCGGCGTGCTGATCACCGCGATCATCATCGCGGGCGTGATCGCGCTCGGCCTGAACGGCAACTACACCTACTTCGGCACGATCGACATCGGCCAGCACTTCCCGAAGCTGCTCGCGCTCGCCGTGCTGATCACCGCGCTCGTCACGGGCATCGCGGGCGGCCTGTTCGGCTGGCTGCTGCTCAATACGAGCCGCTGGCTGCCGCCGCGCCTGCTCGCGCTCTACCGCGAGCATCCGATCACGTTCGCGGCCGGCTGCGGCTTCGTGATCGCGGTGGTCGGCCTGGTCTCGGGCGGCACGACCTTCGGCAGCGGCTACGCGGAAGCGCGCGGGCTGCTCGACGGACGCGAGCAGCTGTCCGCGCTTTATCCGTTCCTGAAGATGGTGTCGATGGTCGCGTCCTACCTGCCGGGGATCCCGGGCGGGATCTTCGCGCCGTCGTTGTCGATCGGCGCGGGCTTCGGCAACCTGCTGCACAGCGTGTTCAGCGACATGCACCTGCCGGTGCTGATCGCGCTCGCGATGGTCGGCTATCTCGCGGCGGTCACGCAGTCGCCGATCACCTCGTTCGTGATCGTGATGGAGATGATCAATGGCCATGCGCTCGTGATCTCGCTGATGGCGACCGCGCTGATTGCAAGCCGCGTGTCGCGCCTGTTCGTGCCGCCGTTGTACGAATCGCTCGCCGAGCGCTACCTGAAACCGGCGACGCCCGCCGCGCCCGCCACCGCCGCGGCCATCACGCCCGCTGCAAGCGCGATCACCACGCCGGAAGACGCCGGCTCCGCCCCCGCCGATCCGCTCGACACGCTGCGCTCGGACGATGCGCCCATGCCGGATGCGCCGACGCGCGCGGACGACGACGCGCCCGCGCGCTGAAGCGGGTTCAATAGATCACCACGGGCGCGGGCCGGTAGTAGGCCGGCCGCGCCGGCACCACGACACAGCCGGCAAGCGTCACGACGACCAGCGCGAGCGCGAACAGAGTGCGTTTCATCGTTGCGCTCCTCAGGCCCAGTGGCCCTTCACGTAGACCCAGCTCGGCCCGCGCGGCGCCCAGTGGCCCGCGACCCAGTGCATGCCGACGCGCTCGGCCTGCCAGTGCCCCGCGACCCACACGTAGTGGCCGCGCTCCCAGTTCCAGTGGCCGCGATCCCACACGTAGCCGACGCGCGGCTCGGGCACGATCTCGTAGCGAACGGGGGGCGGCGCGCTCGGCGCGACGATCAGGACTTCAGCCGCCTGCGAGGCGAGCGGCGCGGCGGCCACCCAGGCTCCCGCGACGGCGATGATCAGGGGTGCTGCGACTTGACGAAGAGAGATAGTCATCACGACCTCCGGTGAGTTGTTCGAATACGCGACGAGAGCGTATCCGTTCAATGCGCGAAGGCGTGTAACGGTCGACAGGCGCCGTATTACGGCGATCCTGAAAGTGCAACAGCGCGTAATGAAGCGCTTGAAAGACGCGCGCGGCGGACCAGCCGCCGCGCGGGGGGGAACTCCGGTATCAGGCCTGCGGAATCTCGATCTTGACCTCGAGCACCTCGAGATCGTCCTGACGTTCGAGGCTCACGCGGATGTCATCGTTCGAAATCTTCACATACTTCGAGATGACCGCGACGAGTTCCTTCTGCAGCGCGGGCAGGTAGTCGGCGGGCGGGCGGCCGCCCACGCGTTCGTGCGCGATGATCAGCTGCAGACGCTCCTTGGCCACCGACGCGGACTTCTTCTTCTCACCGAGCAAAAAAGACAGAATTGACATCGCGCGCCTCCGTTACTTGTTGCCGAAGAGGCGCTGCAGCAGGCCTGGCTTCTGGTAGTCGGTGAAACGCAGCGGCTTGTCCTCGCCGAGGAAGCGCGAGACGATGTCCTTGTACGCTTCCGCGACGTCGGTTCCTTCGAGATGCACGGCGGGCAGGCCCTGGTTCGACGCGTGCAGCACGGCTTCCGATTCGGGCACGACGCCGATCAGCTTGATGCGCAGAATCTCGCTGATGTCTTCCAGCGACAGCATCTCGCCCTCGCTCACGCGCTTCGGGCTGTAGCGGGTGATCAGGAGGTGCTCCTTGATCGGCTCGCCGCCTTCCGTCGCGCGCTTCGTCTTCGACGACAGGATGCCGAGGATGCGGTCCGAATCGCGCACCGACGACACTTCCGGGTTCGTGACGACGAGCGCCTCGTCGGCGAAATACATCGCGTGCAGCGCACCCGATTCGATGCCCGCCGGCGAGTCGCACACGATGTACTCGAAGCCCATCCCGATCAGGTCGTTGATGACCTTCTCGACGCCCTCGCGCGTGAGCGCATCCTTGTCGCGGGTCTGCGACGCGGGCAGGATGAACAGGTTCTCGCACTTCTTGTCCTTGATGAGCGCCTGGTTCAGGTTCGCTTCGCCCTGGATCACGTTGACGAGGTCGTACACCACGCGGCGCTCGCACCCCATGATGAGGTCGAGGTTGCGCAAGCCGACGTCGAAGTCGATCACGGCCGTCTTGTTGCCGCGCAGCGCCAGCCCCGAAGCAAAGCTCGCGCTGGTGGTCGTCTTGCCCACGCCGCCCTTGCCCGAAGTCACCACGATGATTTTTGCCATTTACCCTACCCTGTTTCGTCAAATGAGGTCCGATCGATCCGCTGCCGCGCGCCGCGCTCAGGTCAGGCGCAGCGGTTCGATCATCAGTTTTTCCTGTTCGAGCCGGATCTGCACCGATTTGCCGAGCACATCGGCCGGCAGAGGGTTCTCGGTGGTTCGATAGATACCCGCGATCGAAATGAGTTCCGGCTCCAGACACGTGCAGAAGATGCGCGCGTCGTGATTGCCGTGCACGCCGGCCAGCGCGCGGCCGCGCAGCGGCGCGTAGACGTGGATGTTGCCTTCCGCGATCACCTCGGCGCCGTAGCTGACCGGCGCGAGCACCACCAGGTCGCCCTTCGCGTAGATCTGCTGCCCCGAGCGCAGCGGCTTGTCGATCACGAGTGTCGCCCCCGACGGCGCCGCGGCCACGACCACGGCCGGTTCCGGCCGCGCCGGCTCCCCCGACGACGCCGCTTCCGCCGCCGCCGGCTTCGCGTCCGCCGCCTCCTCGCCGCCCGCCTTCGCCGTCGGCGCGCGCTTGTCGCGCGCTTCCAGCAGCGGCAGCCCCGCCTGCGCCGCCCAGGCATGCTGACCCGCCTGCGCGACCACGCCGATCGGGCGCATCCGCACGTCGTTCAGCATCTGGCGCAGGTCCGCGAGCGGCACGCGCTCGTGGTCGGCGAGCCGGCGCACGTCGATCGCGACGACATCATCGGCGAAAAATTCCGGCGTCGCTTCGAAGCGCTTGACCAGCTCGCTGCGCAACGCATCGAGATCGGTGGTTTTCACGATGAACAGCAACGTGTCGACCGAGCCGCTGCGTAGCTCGAAGAATGGCGATTTTTTAAGCGACATGGACGTTCTGCAAAAAATTTTTGCGTATTTTACAGGCGTCCACGCCGGCAGCCATTTTTTTCGGGAAGGGGCGCCCGGCAGCGGGCGCGAGGGACGCCGCCAGGACGGCAGCGGGTCATTTGAAAAGCCGCCACACGAACAGCGACTTCATCGCGCCCGGAATGCGCGTGATCGGCGCACGCTCGCCGGTGTAACCGAACCCCACGTGCTCGTAGAAACGGATCGCGCTGCGGTTCTGGTCGGCGATCCACGCGTAGATCTCGGTCGCGCCGCGCTCGGCCAGCCACGTGCGCGCGGTGTCGACGAGCAGCACCCCGCCGCGCAGGTGCCGCACCGCATGGGCGACCCACAGCTCGCTGACGAACGCGCGATGCTCGGGCGTGTTGTCGAAGTAAGCGCCGATCATCCCCGCCGGATGCCCTTCGGTGTACAGCAGGAACATCGTCGATTGATCGGAGGTCGCGCGCTGGCCCGCGATCGACGCGGCCACCTCCGCGTCGACAGACAATTCGGCACCCGGCGTTTCGCCGGATGCATAGGGCTCCCGCAGCGACGACGCGCGGAGTTCGCGATACACGACGCCCTGGTCGGCGGTGATACGACGAACGGTCAAAGTCGAACTCATGCAGGCACAGCCCCCTTCGGACAGCAAGCCATTAGCTTCAACCGAAAGCGGGGCATGAGTCAAATCGTTATTTTCAAACGCCGGGGTGCAACACACCCCGCGCAGACTAATGCGGAATCGATGCGGCGCGTGGGCGCCGCCGTGCGCGATTCGTCAGCGGAATTCCGCATGCGCCGGTATGCGCACCGGCAGCGTGCGCGCTCGGCGCGCACGGACGTTCGGGTGGGAGCGATTCGACCCGCGAGGCGCGACGCCATGTGCAAGTCGACCAATACTCGCCGTCATTGATTTGCTGCTCCGCAGCATGCCGATGCGGGCGGCCCAGCGGGCGGCCCGCATCGGCGCAACATCGGCAAGGCTCGTTCGCATGCGTCGTTCGTGGCGAACGACGCATGCGCATCTCACCACGTGGCCGGCGACCAACCCAGTTCGCGAGCCGGGTACGCCCATTGCATCGGCGCGCCCGACACCGCGAGCGGCGACACGATGCGCCGCGCATCGCCCCAGCTCGTCGCCTCGATGCCGGCGGCCAGGTCGGCAGGCACACCGGGCGCGAGCAAGGGCCGCTCCTGTGATTGCAGGCCCGTGGACACCAGCAGCGCCGCGGTTCTCGCCAGCGATGCGCGCACCCGGCTGCCGCGCCCCGTCGCAAGACGACGCACCAGCGCGCGCACCACCGCCGCGGCCATCAGGTAGCCGGTGCCATGATCGAGCGCCTGCACCGGCAGCGGCACCGGACGGTCCGCGCCCTTCTCGCGCATGCCCGTTTCGGCGATGCCCGTGCTCATCTGCACCAGGCTGTCGAAACCCCGGCGGCCTTGCCATGCGCCGCTCCAGCCGTACGCATCGAGCGACACGTCGATCAGCGACGGATTGATCCGGCGGCGCTCGTCGGCGTCGAAACCGAGCCCCGCGAGCGCCGTGGGTCGGTAGCCGTGCACCATCACATCCGCCTCGCCGATCAGCCGGCGCAACAGCGCGCGGCCGTCGGCCGATTTCAGATCGACGCGCGCGCAGCGCTTGCCGAGCACGACGTCGGGCACGACGTTCGGCTCGTCCCAGAACAGCGGATCGATGCGGAGCACCTGCGCGCCGAATCCGGCGAGCGCGCGCGTCGCGACCGGCCCCGCGAGCACGCGCGTCAGGTCCAGCACGCGCACGCCCTGCAACGGCCGCGCGGCCGGCGCCGTCCAGTCCGGTCGACGGCCGTCGACCTCGACCGCATCGTGGATCAGCAGCGGCTCGGCGCGCACCGCGATGCCCTGCGGATGACGCGCCCACGCCTCTTGCGTGCGCATCACGGCCGCGCAGCCGTACTGATCGAGCACCGCCTGTTCGAGCGCGTCGCCCTGCCATCGCGCAACGGCCCGCGCGACCGCCTCGCGCTCCGGCGCGACGCCGAGCACCGCCAGCGCCGCGTCGCGGTGGTGCGGCGCGTTGGTGTGCAGACGAATCCAGCCGTCGGCCGTCGGGTAGTCGCCCGCGACCGCATCCCAGGTCGGCGGCAGCGCCCAGCCTTGCGGCCGCAGCGAGACGCCGAACCATTGCGACGCATGGCGGCGATTCACTTCGACGACGGGCGGCGCACCGCCCGCCTGCCGCACGAGTTCCGCGATCGCCAGGCCGACCGCGCCGATCGCCGCCGACGCGAAATCGGTCACGTTGAACAGCGACGGCAAGACGCCCTCGCCGACGAGACTCAACGCGCCGAGGTCGTCGGGATCCGCGTTCAGCGCACGCCAGATGTCGTTCAGATAGGCCGCCACGTTCACTTCGCCGGGCCGCGCCAAGGTCAGATTTTCAGACATGCTCATTTCCCTCCGGACAAGTCGACCCGAGGTTATTCCCCGCCGACTTCAAGCGTCAATCTTGATTCAGGGAATCAAGTCCGATTAATTGGCGGCATGCCTGCATGGAATGATTCGAGGCGATTTCCGTGTGCTATTTCGAAGTTGATTGAGGGAATCAAGATTGCCGGCGCGGAATCGGTCGAGCGATCATGGCGCCGGAATGCGGCGGCACCTCGATCGCGTCGCCCGCGCCTCCGTCTTCGATCACGCGTGAGAACCATGCGACGATGCATTCGCCCGCTCGCATCCGGGTAGGTATGGCGAAACGCGAGGCCGCCGAATACGTCCTGGATCTCTTTCACGCGCAATGGACAATCGGCTTGCTGCCGACGTGGTCGCACAGCCAACTCGCGTCACTCCCGTCGTTCATGTCGGGCAGGCGCCTCATGGTCGATGAGCAAGAACAGCCACGCACGGAATGCAGGCAACGAAGAAGCATGTCATGACCGCATCGTCGCATCGGATGGTTTTGCGTCGATTCATCCGCTGCGGCACCGGCGATACATTCAGGAACCCAAATATCCTCATCCCTTCCGATGCTTTGCTTTTCACATCGGCAATCAAACACCAGGATTCCCCGGCACTCACATCAAACAATCCATCACGATAAAAACAAACCACTCATTTCATGAAAATCAAATTCCAATGAATAATCAAAAACCACCATAAATCGCAGTTCAAATTTATCAGGCGATCTCTACCATTGATTCCGGGCGCTTTCCCGGCAAGTCGAAACGACAGCGACATCTCATCCCGCCGTCGAATTCCGGAAAGGCCACCCTTCCCTTACCTCCATCCAGATAGAGGCAACGCCATGGCAATTACTGTGACGAACAAATCGGCAGAAGATGTCCAGGTGTCCATCAGCACCTGGGGCAATCACGGCGACCCGAATCCGTACCCGGTCAAGACCGGGGTCACGGAAAGCTGGGACCGCAAGGATCCGCGCGGCTTCGTGCTGTATCTCGACGGCGCAGCCGTACTACGTACAGGCCGGCGCAGCAATCGTGTTCTTCTCCTTCCAGGAGGTCACGGACAACGGCGAACCGATCCACCCGGTGAGTGCGCCGTAAGCGCCTGGGTGCAAACGTCCCGCGCCGCCTGCCGTCCGGCGCGGGCGTCGAAGGCCGCGGATCAGAAGGGATCCCAATTCCCGGCGGCCCGCCGGCACGACGGACTGAATCTGCCATCGATCGCCCGTCCCCAGACCATCGACACCATTGTTCAACTGCAAGCTTCCATTCCCAACACGCCGGTCTGAAGCGTGACGCGTCCACGGTCCTTGATGAACGATAGGCTGAAGGCGCGGATACGTTGACCGTATACGCATCGGTCGCGCATCCGCTTCGCCACGAAATTGAATTCCGACACGCACCGCGCTACAGGAAACGTCGAAGACGCACGCAACGCATCCAGGCTGTGATCGCGGCCTGGATGGTAAAGATAGGTCGAATCATGCGCGGTCTTGAATGCGCCGAATATATCCGGGTGCTGGCTCAGGAATGTTGCGACGGCCCGCGCACGCGCCGGCCCTCCGGATGCACCCACGAGCAACTCCGACAACGTCACGATGTTCGTACTGAGCGAAAAATCCGCTGCGGCATAGGTTGCGAATCCGTCGGGAGACGGAAACGGGCCCCAGAATGCCGCATCCAGTTGTTTGACTTCCGCGGACGTAAGACACGAAGAAGACAACGATCCCGCGCAGGCGGGCGCGCTGGCCGCCCAAACCATCAACGACACGGCAAAAAACCGCCACGCCTCGACGATCGGCATCTTCCTTCTTTCGAACGGCAACATCATCGTTTCGCGCGTCGTTCCTGTCGCATTTCAAGCCGCGCCTCGTATTCGAGAAGACAAATCTGCAAGCCATTCGGCAGGCGCTCCCAGATCGCGAGATACAACGGGTGCTTCCAGAGCGGCCGACGTGGCTTGCGCACTCGGGCTGGACGCTGCGGATGCGATCCATCCTCATGCCGTCGTCCAGTAGGTAGTTCACATCGAGACCGACACCGACCCGGTGCAATACGCTGCCGATCATCAGCCGCCAACCGCTACTCAGATGGATTTCATCAATCCGCGCATCGACGGCCGCCTTGAACGCGGCATAGTAGCAAAGCGGCGACACACGCCCGACAAACTCGATCAGGTTTGGCGTTTCTTCCTGATTGGATGAGCGGTCGGACAGCATCGAAGGGGCGTACTGAGGTGCTGTTGCCCCTTCAGGTGCAACAGCTGTAGGGCGTTCCTATGCGCGCCGTCGGCGCTCGATGACTCGATTCGCGATCCAAACCAGTAGCGCTGCGACCACGAGTGATCCCGCGATGATGACGAGCAAGCCTATTGCTTCGATGTCATCGGCATGGGCGATCGTGTCGATACCGATGGCTCGCATGACGGCCGTAATCGTCGCAGGGAGTGGCGAAAATTCGTATGGAAGCTGGTCTATCCAGCGGGACAGCGCGTATCCGATCGCGAGTGTTGCGAGCGCGTTAAGGGCGTACCGCGTGACTTTCATTACCGTACCTCGATGATTGCGTATGCCTTCATCCCGGAGCCGGGAATTGGAATCGTTGCGCCTTGCGCGCGCAAGGTGGCTGCGAGCTTATTGAAACCCGGGATGCTCGTCAGTGTAATGCACCCTTCGCTACGGCCTTGTGGTCCGATAGGGTGTAGGCGAAAGGCCCCGCGATGAACGCCCTGAATAATCGTCTCGTCATCGATTTTCCCGTCGTCACGGTAGAGCGCGAACCATTGGCTGCGGTTCGTCCCATAGCCATATTCGCGAGCGAAGTCATAAAGCCAGCCCATGCGCCCGCCCGATTGCCGATCGACCACGTAGTATCGACCGGGCGGCAGCGGCCCATTGTCGAGGTGTGAAACGGCCTCAGGCTTGTTCCTGTCTTGCGGCATCCCGGAGAACGCCGCGAAGGCTCCTATGCCAGGGCATTGTAGGGTGGATAGTGACGCACCATTTAGGGCGAACGTGCAGATGGTTGGCATGGCCGGCTCTCTCGGATGTTGTAGCCGCACCGTACCAAAGCCTTCTTGTACGCCATACCCGTATTCTTTACAGGTAGCGGTAACTCATAGTTTGCTGTGAAAGCAATAGCTAACGAGGTCCGGGATGGTTTCGAACGTGCGCCGTAGCATCTCCGTTACGTCGCCGTTCTGCAGTTTGTAATCGTCGGTAGCGTGGGCGAGCCGCTGCCCAGCGAAATCACAGGTGCCAATCCATGCACGTCTCACGGTCTCGGGATCCGGAACGAGCTCAACGATTGACGGATCAAGTTTTCGCAGGAATGTGTCGTCTGCACGTTGAAAGCATTCGATTCCGATATCGCTCGACCTACGCTCTTTTTCGGTGATGGTTTCCAGGCGCGACGGCGAGCCTTTACTTTTCAGCCCCATGAATTCCAATAGGAACCGCGAATGTATAGCGCCCATGCACCAAATCGGCTGTGCGTAGCCCAAAAGTAGCTCGTGCCGCACCTCAGGCTCGGCGCCTGCGATATGGATTTCCACCGGAGTAAACAAGTCGCGCTTCGCCGCTAAGTCCAACGCGGATAACCCGGCCTTCACTCCTTGAACGTGAAAAGGAATAATCGTGTGCTGCATGTGCAGTAATAGGTCTTTTTTTGTCAGTTGTTTGGCCATAGTCGGACTGTCGTTGTCTTCTGAGTTCTGAAATCCTCGCCATCAGCTGGCCAGCCTATTTGGCTGGCGACCCGAAGAATCTTGTCGAGCGGCAAATCTTGTCCATACTGGGCCACCCGATCTGGCGCTACCCATTTGATCTAGTCCAGCCTTTTACATTCAAAGGCATTCTGCGTCTAGCGTTAGGAGTGTCCGACCGAGAGCGGAGAGGCTTAGGGCGACGGCCGCATAGCGGAGTCGTGGGCGCTTGTCGCGCGGCTCAGCGCGGCCCGTCGGACCGAGTAGCGAGTCGCACCGATGCGCCAGGTCGGAGGCAGTGTCGCTTGCCTCCCTTCCCCTCTCTGCAAAGCCGCCTTTACTGGCGGTATGCAGGCTGCCGATATGGATTAGCGCGAAGGATCGCGCGCTTGATGCTGGATATGTGAACACTGTGCTCATGCGCTAGCTGTGAAGCTTCAATAGGTTGTATCGATGGTTCATCCGGACTGAGTCTGGGAGACTGGAAGTCGCCAAACACCCAACC
>NZ_JBXAPG010000027.1:5341-100729 GCF_058803765.1 Burkholderia sp. GW821-FHT14F03 | reverse complement strand
TCTACGCCGATGATAGTGCGGATTGCCCGTGTGAAAGTAGGTAATCGTCAGGCTCCCTCTGCCAAAACCCCCGCCCACCCGGCGGGGGTTTTGCTTTTTGCGCGCCCGAATTCTCCCGGTTCCCCACAGACACCGTCCGACCCGGATCAGGACCGGGCGATGAATCGCGGGCGACGTCCGGTTCGTTGCGCGCGCAGCCATGAAGCAGCGCTTCCTCCGCCCGCAGTAACGGACGTCTCCAGCACCTCGCACGCCTGAAGCATCGAGCGGCTTCCCGTCTCGCGTGCACCCCTCCTACCCGCCTCTCGCCCCACCGGTTTCCCCGGTCAGCCGCCCTCATCAGCATCCACGACGCTTCGATCTTGCCGACTCTTCCAGCCACATTGAAGATCCTTCAATCATCCGGCCCATTGTCGACGGGAGTTCCGACACTCAGAATCACTGCACTTTGAACTCGTGAAGCCCCGACATGCAACTCGATCACGCTACGATCGTGACCACCGACATCGAAAGCGTTCGGCGCTTTTTCAATGTCGTGGTCGGCCTGGATACGGGTTGGCGTCCTCCGTTCCGTGTCGATGGCGATTGGCTCTATCTCGACGGCCGGCCGGTCATTCACGTCACGCGCGCCACCCTGCCGCCGTCGGCGTCGCGCATCGATCACGTCGCGATGCGGATTCAGGCGCGCGGCGAGTGGCAGGCGCTGTTCACGCGTCTGCAAGCGCACGGCTTCCGATACCGCGTCAGCGAAGTCCCGTTGTCCGGCGAAGTGCAGGTGTTCGTCTCCGTCGTCCCCGGCGTGAACGTCGAATTCGTCACGTCGCGCGCCGTCGACGCGCGCCGGCAGGCGTGATGACGACGCAACCGGAAAGACGCTCGATCCGAGCAGATTCCCCCTACTTTTTCATCGTGTCCGGAGAACCCATGAGCATTCGTTTCCCGATCGCCCGCCGCATGCGCGCACTGGCTGCCGCCGCCCTCGTTCCATCCGCGCTGATCGCGCCCGCGCATGCCGCCGGCGACGACCTCGTGCAGCCGGAGGTACTCATCGTCGATCAGAGCCTGCCGGCCGGCCAGGTCGAGCAGCAGATACTCGCGGCGCGGACCTACGACACGTTCTGGTCGACGGGCGACGAAGCGCAGGCGCGCGCCGCGCTCGCGCCCGACTTCACCGATCGGACGTTGCCGCCCGGGCGCCCGCAGGGCATCGCCGGGGCGCTCGCGGCATCGAAGTTCTTTCGCGGCGCGGTGCCCGATGTGCGTTGCGAGGTGAAGCAGATGATCGTGGCAGGGGATCGCGTGATCACGCATTTGCGCTTCACGGGGCATTTCACCGGGAAGCTGAAGGACGTCCAAGGCCACGGGCAGCCGGTCGATTTCATCGCCACCGATATCTACCGGATCCGGAATGGCCAGATCGCGGAAAACTGGCACCTCGAAGACATCCTGACGTTCCTTCAGCAGGTGGGCGTCGTCAAGATGTGAGCGGCGGCCGTGACCGGTCCGCTGCTTGCATGGGCCGTTTCATGAAGGGGGAGGGGGATGGTGATACAGTCGTGCGCCGCCGGCCCAGGTGCCGCCCTTTCCCGAATGAAGTCGCCCCCCGAGGCAGTCGATCATGCCCAATCCCGGTATAGAACACCTGAGCACGGATAACCTCGGCGACATCCGAATGTTCGTCGAGGCAGCCGGCCAGGGCAGTCTTTCCGCCGCGGGCCGGAAGCTGGGCCTGTCGCCCGCGGCCGCGAGCGCGAGGCTGGTGCGGCTCGAAGCCGCGCTGAGTACGCAGTTGTTCGAGCGCACGACACGCAAGCTCCGCCTGACCGACGAGGGGCGCGTCTATCTTGCGCACTGCCAGCACGCGCTGCAGACCCTCGACGACGCGCGTGCCGCCCTGCAGGCGGGGCGTGCGTCGATCGGCGGAAAGCTGCGCGTTTCCGCGACGTCGGACTTCGGGCGCGGTACCCTGCGGCGCTGGCTCGAGGCCTTCGCGGAGCGTCATCCGGACATCCGCATTGCGCTGACCTTGTCCGACCAACTCTCGCATCTCCTGCACGACGACATCGATCTTGCGATCCGCTTCGGAAATCCGCCGGACAGTTCGATGGTGGCGAAGCGGCTGGCGGCGAACCGGCGCGTGTTGTGCGCGTCGCCCGCCTATATCGCAGCGCACGGCGCGCCGGATCATCCGGACGAGCTGGCGCGGCTGGACTTCATCCTGTCGTCGGGGCTCCCGGCAAACGCGTGGCGCTTCACGCGGCATGGCGAGACGGTCGCATTCCAGGCGCCGGAAAGCCGCGCATGGGAGACGAACGACGGCGCGATTGCGCGCGAATGGGCGCTGGAGGGCCGTGGCGTGGTGATGAAGTCGTTGTTGGATGTGCACGCTGATCTACGGGCGGGTCGGCTCGGCGTGCTGCTGCCGGACTGGCGTAGCCCGGACGCACCCGTCAATGCGCTGTTCCAGCGCAGCCGGTTCCTGGCGCCGCGCGTGCGTGCGCTGCTCGATTTCCTCGCCGAGCGTTTCGCCGAGACAGCGGTCGAGCTCGAACCTTTTCTGTGAGGCGTGTTCGCGGCCGAGGGAGAGGCGGCCGCGCAGGGGGATCTGTCGCGGGCGGCAAGATCCGGCAGCGCCGCTTCGTCGATGACGCGATGCGCGGGCCGAAGCGAATCGGCGTGCTCGGGCTCATCGGCGAATACGGCTCAGGATCTGCGTGTAGATATCGGGCGTATTGCGGTTCGTTGCGCGCGCAGCCATGCCGAGTTGTTCGCCTAGGAAGCGCCACGCGTGAGCGGGAATTCGTGCATCCCACGGCGCGCCCCAGCCGTCGAGATTGGCGATGCCCATCGCGGCCTCCACATAGGCGGCGTGAAAATCGCCCGCCTGCAGTCGCCAGGCGGACAGCAGGAACCTCGGCTCCGCGCATTGGGGGGCAAGCTGGATGCAGCTCCTGAGCGCCTGCGCGGCATGGCTGGCCGGAGCCGCGAGCGCCTGTTCATACAGCGTGGACAAGCGGCGTTCCTGTACATCGCTGATGCTGGGCGCGTGGAGGAACGATCGCGGCACGAAGCCGATGCTTCGAAATCCTTCGCATACGCTCGACAACCACGGCACATGGATCTGAAGCAGGGTGCGCCGTTGCTCGGCTTCGTTGGCGAGATCGAGCAGCCGCAATGCGCGGCATTGCGCGGCCGATACGCGTAGTTCGCCGTCGCCCACGTGCATCCGTATGCGCAGCGGCCCGCGCGCCGACGCGCGTCCGAGGCGCGCGGAGGTCCCGCGAAGACTGTCTCGATCGAGAACGCAAAACGCATGGGCGAGCGTCTCGGCCCGTTGACCGACGACTTTCGCAACCTTGTCGCGTTCGCGCGGCGCGATGACGCGATGACGAAAGTACTGGGTCGAGTAGATGCTGTGAATCAGGCCGGCGAGACGGATGTCGGGATCGGCTCCCCACCCCGACAGCACCTCGTAGGTTCCCAGCAGATGATCCCAGAGCGTCGAGCCGGAATGGGCGACGCGCGTCGCATCCGCGACGAGGGTCAGCGTGGCGTTCAGGCGGTCTTCGTCGAGGGCGGCGTCGCGCATCGCGGCTTCGTGGTCAGGTGCGTCCGGCTTCGTCCGCGACGCCGGCGAGATGCGGCGCGAGGCGCTTGCTGTCGAACGACGCGAGCGTGTCCCGCAGCGCGGCGATGCACGCCGCGAGGTGCGGTTCAAGCTCGACGGCGTCGGTGTGGCCCGCGCCGGTCAGGAACGGCAGCGACGCGCCCGGCACGTCGGCGAGCGACGCTTTCAGCGCATCGACCAGTACGTCGCCCACGGTCGCGCCGCCGTGGTTGAACGCCATGTTCAGCGCGAGCGATCCGCCGTCGCCCGCCCGCGCCTTGTGCCACAGGCCGGGCGGCAGGCATAGCAGGTCGCCCGGATGGAGCGTCACCTTGCGAATCTTTTGCCGTGCGACGGCCCGATGCACGGCGGCCATGTCGGTGCGCGCCGAATTTTCGGTCGGAAACAGCGTGTGGGGCGACGTGGCGTACCACCAGGTCTTCTCGCCGTCGAGTTGCAGCGTGGTGGCGGTTCTCGCGTCGTAGTGAAAGTCGAAGCCCGAGGACGGCGGCGACAGATACGCGCGGAAATCGACCCGCCCGGCGAAGCCGATCTCGCGCCGGACCCGGCGCGCCGCCGTTTGCAGGGAGCGGTGCGCGAGCTGCAGGTCCGTCACGCAAATGGTGGCCCCCGCCTCATACATTTCCCGTATGTCGGCGGGGCTGATGGTCGCCTGCTTCAATCCGCCGAATACGCAGCGAATCTCGGTCACCTTGTCCAATCCGAAGATCACGTTCGCCGGCTTCATCAGGAAATCGAATTTTCCCGGTTGGCCGCGAATCAGGAGCGGGCGTTTGCCGAAGGATTCGCGCAGAAACGCGTCGACCGAGATCGGATCGAGAATTTTCGCGAGGGTCGCGCGGGGGTGTGCATGCGCTTTCACGTCATGTTTTCCTTTATGCGGCGCACGAGGGCATCCGTGTCCAGACCATGCGCGCGCCTCAGATCGGCGACAGCGCCCGATTCGCCGTGCCATCCCGACGGCCACGACAGGGCGCGGACGGTGATGCCGGGCGGGGCGACCCTGCGAACGGTGTCGGCCAGGCCGCCGATCGGCCCGTGGTCTTCGAGGACGACGATGGCGCGCAGGCGCGGCTCGCTCGTGATCCAATGCGCCAGCGCGGCGTCGCCGAGCTGCGCGATATGTCGCCACGGGATCGGCGCGCCATTGGCCGCCAGCGCCTGCACGGCCTCCTGCGCCCAGTGCGATGCATATCCGCAGGACAGCAGAACGGTCTCGCCGGCCACGCCGTTGCTGCGCACGACGCCCGGCGGCAGCCCCAGGTCGCCGACCGGTTCCCGGCTCGTTCTCACGTAGGCGGGGCGGGGCGAGGCGGTCAGCGATTCGACAGCCCGTTCGACGTCGGCGGCGTCCGCGGGCGCCCAGAGATCCACGCCGCCGATGGAGGCGAGGACGCCGAGATCCGACAGGCTGGCATGGCTCGCGCCGTTGGCGCCGCTCGCCGCGCCCGCGTGCGAACCGATCATCACGACGGGCAGCCCCTGCGACGCGACGCAGGTGCGGATCTGATCTGCGCCTCGATGACACAGGAAAGCGCTGAACGAGAACACCCAGGGCCATTGCCCGGTCGCGGCCAACCCGGCCGCGACGCCGATGAGCGCTTGCTCTGCGATGCCGGCCTGGACGAACCGGGCAAACACGGGTCGCCCCTGCGGGTCGTACAAGCCGTACGAGTCGCCCAGGTCGCCGTCGAGCACCCAGATGCGATCGCTTTGTTCCGCTTTCCTTCGCAGCGCGTCGACGATCGTCAGCGCCAGTCGTTTCATGTGGCAAGCCTCCCATCGATCCGTGGCCTGGAGGGAATCCGCGACGCGCGCCCGTTCATCGCGAGAGGATCGGGCGCGACGCCGACGAACCCGATCGCATGCAAGCCCGAGTGACACTGCTCGGCTGTTCTCCGCAGCGCATCGACCATCATCAGCGCCAGTCGCTGCATACGGCAAGCCTCCCATCGATCCGTGGCATGGAGGGAATCCGCGACGCCGACGAACCCGATCGCATGCAAGCCCGAGTGACACTGCTCGGCTGTTCTCCGCAGCGCGTCGACGATCATCAGCGCCAGTCGCTCCATACCGCAAGCCCCTCATCGATCCGGAACAGGGAACGAACCCGCGACGCGCGCCCATTCGTCTCCCGACAATTGCGTGCAATGGCGACGGAAGCGATCGAGTTCGAGCCCGAGGTTCCGACCTTTGACCGTGCGCGCCAGCACGACGGTGGGCCCACGCCGGGAACCTTCGACCTGGGCGCGCGCAGCGTCGATCAACGCATCGACGTCGTGCCCATCCACCTCATCGGCGGTCCAGCCGAATGACCGCCACTTGGCGAGCGCGTCCGGCAAGGGCGTGGCATCCAGCCGCGCGTCATGGGCCCAGCCGCATTCCTGTTCGCCATTGAGATCCACGACCACGTGCAGGTTCGACACGCCGTAGCGGGCCGCCAGCATCACGGCCTCCCACACCATGCCTTCCTGGCATTCGCCGTCGCCGAGCACCACCCACACGTGGCGCGTCCGCCGCGCGAGGGCCATCCCCAGCCCGACGGCGACGCCCTGGCCCAGCGCGCCCGATGAAAAATCCATGCAGGCCAGCCGGGTGCGATCGGGATGACCTTGCAGCGGGGAGCCAACCGTGCCGAACCTGTCGAGCGGACCCAGGTCGACACCGGCCTGCTGCAACACGGCATAAAGCGCCATGCTCGCATGCCCTTTCGACAGCAGCAGCGCGTCGCCGCCTTCGTCGAGCGCCGCCATCGCACGCGCGGCGAACAGCGCGAGCAGGATCTCGACGCAACTCAAGGTGCCGCCCAGATGGCCGCCGCCGTTGGCGCGCAATCCCTCCAATATCGCTTGCCGCACCCGCGGTGCTACACTGGCTTCGGCCAGTTCTGGCCGCACCAGTTGTCTGTCGGACGTCGCGCGCTTACCGGTAGTGTTATTCATCCTGGATACGATTCCCTCCGCCCGGTTGGGATCGAACTGCCCTGACATTAGGATTCTCAAGGAAAGCCAACATGTCAACTCTCGAGCCGCTCAGCCTGGATATCGTCGTCACCTGGAGAGGGCGGCACGAGCTGCAACAGGCGCTGCCCTCCTTGTGCGAACTCGCCGCCCGGCATGACGGCGGCGTCACCGTGGTCAACTACGGCGGCGATGCCGATCAGCTGCGCGATCTGATGGCCGGGCACGCCGCGCGCGTCGAGGTGGTGCACGTCGACGAGCCCGGCTGGTTCAACAAGGCCCGCGCCCAGAACATCGGCGCCGCGCATACGCATCGCCCGTTGCTGTTCTTCTGCGATTGCGACATCGTCGTTCCGGACGGTCAGCTCGACGCGCTGGTCCGGCAGCTTCGCGCCGAGCCCGCCGCCTTCGGCACCGTCGCGGGCGTGACGGAAACCGTGCGCAACGCGCGCAAGGCCGGCCAGGTCGCGATGTTCGGCTATCACCTGAAGCTGCGCCTCACCAACGGACGCGCGCTCGAGATCATCGACAACGAAGAGGACGCGGCGGACGGCACGCGCCAGGCGCCCGGCTTGCTGATGGTGCGCCGCACCGGCTTCGAATGCATCGGCGGCTACAACGGCTGCCTCGTGGGCTGGGGTTGGGAAGACCAGGACATGATCGCGCGGCTGACGCTGAGCGCCGGGCTCGCGCGACGCCAGAGCGGCGCCGTGCTGCATGTGTCCCACGACGATGATGCGCGCATCCGTCACTATCCCCCCGTGCAGGATCGTTGGGAAAGCCGCGACCGCATGTTTCGGCAAGCCCTGGCCAACTACGATCGCGGCGATTGGCTCGGGACCTACGAGGAAGACGCCTTGCGCGCGACGACGCGCAGCCCGGTTTCAGCCTGAGCCGTCCGCCGCGTCGAGCGTCGCGCGCAAGTGCGTCAGCAGCGCGACCTGTTCGTCGAGCGCGTCGGCCCGCCATGCGGCGAGCGACGCGGGCAGACGAACGCCCAATGCGCGTTCCGCATCCGCCACCGCGCGGGTCAGCACATAACGCCCGGCTTCGACGGTCACGCCGTCGTGCAGCGCATACGTCCCGTTCAGTTGTTCGGCCTGCTCCGGCGTCACGCCGCGCGGCAGCGCGAGCTG
Organism: Burkholderia sp. GW821-FHT14F03; assembly: GCF_058803765.1. Classification (NCBI taxonomy): domain Bacteria; kingdom Pseudomonadati; phylum Pseudomonadota; class Betaproteobacteria; order Burkholderiales; family Burkholderiaceae; genus Burkholderia; species Burkholderia sp. GW821-FHT14F03. The sequence goes on along the minus strand of NZ_JBXAPG010000027.1, from coordinate 93,005 downwards.
GAGGCCGCCGGCATCCGCGCGCACGGGATAGCCGCCGGGCCGGCCGTGCACGCCGGGCGCTTGGCCATGCCACGCGTCGGCGCGGCCGGCCAGCGCGCGCAGCATCGGCGCGGCCAGCGCGCCCGTCAGGCTGTTGAGCGTGGCATCGGCGGGCAGGCGCACGGGCGCGGCCAACGCGGCGGCCTCATGCTCGGGCAGCCGGCTGCCGTCCAGCCACACGGCCGGCGCGGGCAGCCCGTTCCATGCGCCGCGCGTCATCGCGCTCACGTGCGCGTGATGGGCGAGCAGCGAGAGGGGCGCGCGATCGGTGCGGTTGCGCAGCATCGACGCCACGATGGCGATATTGCCGATGCCGCCCGCGACCGGCAGGCCGCGCGCGGTCAGCACGTGGTTGGTCAGGTCCGGATAGCAGCCGTTGACGAGATGCGCCCCGGGATGCGCGGCCGTCGCCGCGCGCATGACCCGGTCGGCGAGCACGGCCTGCAAGGGCAGCGTGCAGCCGTAGCCCAGCTGCGCGATCAGCCGCTGCCAGCCGCGCGTCATATGCCACGGCGACTGCATCGACGCCACGGTCAACACGACGCGCGGGCGATACGCATCGAACAGGCGCGCCAGCGACGCGGGCGCGTAGTCGCATGTCACGGGTGTCACGGCAATGCGGTCCGCGCCGCCGTTCCCGAGCGCATTGGCGAGCGCCGCCATGTGATGCACGGCGGTCTCGTTGCGCGCCGCCGCGACCACGGTCATCGGTACGTCGCCGCGGCCGGCGAGGCTCATCAGCACCGCGTGCGCCAGCGAGCCCGAGCCCACCACGATCAGATCGACGTCGCGCATGACGTATCCGCTCCCTTATCTCGATGCCGAATGGCGATTGATCCAGCCGCATAAAACCAGGATCACCCACAGCTGCTCGTGCCACCGGTTGTCGTCGCCGATCTCGTCATAAGCGCGCAGCCGCGACAACAGGGTGGCCCGGAACCGGGCGCTCAACGGCGCGATTCTCCACAGGCCGGAGTCGGCGATCTCGTCGAGCACCCGGGTGCGGAACCGCGCGTCCAGCAGCCAGTGCGCGATCGGCGCGAGCAGGACTTGCCGCTTGCGCATCACGATCTCCGGCGGCAGGTAGCGGCCGGCGACCTGCCGCAGCAGGCGCTTGGCCCACCAGGCGTCGGCCTCGTGCCAGTAGTTCAGGCCGGGATCGATCGCGGACGCCCAGCCGTAGACGTCCGGGCGCAGGAACGGGAATTCGAGGCGGGGGCCATGCATGAGCGCGTTGTCGGCGAGCGCCGGCAGCAGCAGCTCGCCGATCCGGAACACATACTCGTGCGCGGACATCGCCTCCGTCGGCAGCGCCTCGGGTTTGGCCGCGAGCAACTGCCGATAGAACCCGACGTCGTCGGCGGGCAGCGTGTCGATGGCGTGCGGATCACGGCTCAGGCGGCGCATCTCGTCGAGGGTGAAGAATTCCGCAATGCCGAGGAACAGCACGTCGTCGAGGCCGAGCAGGCGTGCGAGCGGCAGGTCGTACAAGCCGGCGAGGTCGATGCCGAGCCGGCGTTGATGATGCATCTGCGCCGCGAGGCACGTCAGGGGCTTGTGGTAGCCGCCGAAGCATTCGTCCGCGCCCAGGCCGGAAACCGCGACGGCGTGTCCGTCCGCGACGGTCGCCTCGATCAGGGCCGCGTGGGTCACGGCGGCGGGCGCGGTGAGCGGGAACGGGGCGGCCAGGATGCGATCCAGCAGTTGCCGGGCGTGGTCGACGTCGAGGTGCACGATCCGGTGACGGATGCCGGTGACGCGCGCCACGGTGGCGGCGTAGTCGGTTTCGTTGAGGCCGTAGTCGTCGTCGAAGGCGATCGTGTAGCCGGTGACGGCGTGTCGCTCGCGCAGGAGCGCGGCCAGCAATCCGGAGTCGACACCGCCGGAGAGAAACAGGGCGACCGGGCGTTCCGCGTCGGCGGCTTGATGCACGGAGGTCCGGAGCCGCGCCAGGGCCTCTTCCCGCAGGCAGGCCGCATCGTGCGACACCGGCCGCGCGTGAACGGGCCACGCGGCGCGACGCACGACGGGCGGCTCGCCCGGCGCGCACCTGAGCGCCTCGCCCACGTGCAGCGCCCGGACGCCTTGCAGAAGCGCGTGCCCTGGCCGCGCCCGACCTCGCCAGAGGAGATGCAGCAGCGACCCGACGTCGAATTCGCGCTTGATCCCGAGCGAGCCGACGAGCCGCTGCGGATCCTGATCCCACTCGATGCGGTCGCGCTCGATGCGGAAATAGAGCGGGCCGCGCGCGTGCAGCCCGCGCCGGACGATCAGCGCGCCGTGCGCGTCACGCGAGACGTCGAGGTCGGCGGTGTCGCCGTCCGGCGATGCCGCATCCCAGGCGATCCGTTCGTCGCGCGGGTCGATGCGCCAGCTGGCTGGCCCGCAGCCGATCGGCGCGGTTTCCCGGGCGCGTTCGCGCAGCGCGGCGCAGCCCGCGTCGGTCAACGCCGCCGCGCCTCGCATCGGCAAGGCCTGCTTGCGCGCGCGCGGGATCAGACCTTGGCTTTCGTCGTGCGCTTCTTCGCGGCCGGCTTCTTCGCCGCGGCTTTGGTCCGTTTCTCGGCGGGCCGGATGATGATGCCGCCCTTCGTGTCGCCTTCGGCGCGCCGGATCGATCCGCCTTTCGTGTCGCCGCCATCCAGCGTGATTTCATAGCGCCGCTTGTACAGCTGCTCGAGCGCGTCGAGATCGATGGAAATGGTCAGTGCCTTTTTGCCGCGCTTGGCGGCAGGCTTGGCGGGATCAACAGCGGAAACTTTGTTGGATTTCTTTTTGGTTGCCACGTCTGCTCCTTTCCATAACGATGTGAAGGGAACCCCGGTCAACACACGACGCGCCGCGATATCACGGCAATCGTTGCATGGTGACGGCGTGCAACGATTATAGGAGATATAACCCGACACTCCGTTATTTCGCATAACTCACACAATGCTGACCGCCTGCCTGATCGTCCATAACGAAGCGCGCGTATTGGCGCGGTGCCTGACGTCGCTGGCGCCGTGGATCGACGCGTGCTGCATCGTCGACAGCGGTTCGACCGACGAGACGGTCGACATCGCGCGTCAATTCGGCGCGCAGGCGCGGGTGATGCCGTCGCTCGCGGACGCGCGCGGCCGCATGATCGACTTTGCCGCGGCGCGCAATGCGGCGCTGGCGATGGCGGGCAACGGCTGGATCCTGTCGGTCGATGCGGACGAGGTGCTGGCGATCGGCGATCGCGCCGAGTGGCGGCGCTTGATGGCCAGGCGCGATCTGCAGGCGATCGAGCTGGTGATCCTGTCCGGCGGCACCCGCTGGTATCTGCCGAGGGTGTTCCGGAAGCAGCCGTGGTCGACGTGGCATGGGCGCGTGCATGAATGGATCGTGCTGCGGGAGCCGACCTGCCGGACCAACTGCGCCACGCTGAGCAACCATCCGGACAAGGCGGGCAAGGAATCGGCGGTCGAGCGCGATCTGCGTCTGTGCGCGCAGGCGTTGCGCGACGACCCCGACGATCTGCGCGCCGTGCTCTATCACGCACGCGCCCTGCGGCTCGCGAAGCGCCATGCCGAGGCCATTCCCCTCTATCTGCGCTACTGGCGGCAGGCGGAATTCCAGGCGGGCCGCTATACTGCCGTGCTCGGCGCAGCCACCTGCGCGCTCTTGATGCGCGACCTCGAAGCGTCCCGCCGCTATGCGCTGGCCGCGTACCGCATCGATCCCGATCTCGCCGAGGCGTGCTGCGTGCTGGGGGATGTCGCGCTCGGCATGGGGCGCGCCGACCTCGCCGTCGGCTGGTTCGAGAAAGCGCTGCGCAAGCCGTTGCCCGGGACGGCGCAAACGCTGTTCGTCGACGAGAGTTGCTACGGGCCGTATCCGCGCGATCGTCTTCGCTGGATTCGCGAGCGGCTGCAAGCGCGCTAATGCGCTAATGCGTTAGTGCGTTAGTGCGCCCGCACGCCGAGGGCATTCACGCCCGCACGAGATCGACTTCCGATACCGCCAGCAATCCGGTGAGCCGCACGTCGGCTTTCGTCTGGCGCGGGTTCACCACCAAGCCGCTGCTGCGCACGATGTCGAGCATCGATTCGGCCAGCGGCATCACCATGTGTCGTCCCCAGCAGCGCTCGGTCTCGTGGCCGAACGGCAGGTAGCCCGGATGATTGTCGGGGGCCAGGTGGTCCCAGCGCTCGGGGCGGAACGTTTCGGGATCCTCCCAAAGCGCCGGATCGCGATGGCTCAACAGCGGCAGCAGCAGGATGTCGTCGTCGGGCCGGATCCGGTCGTCGATCTCGGGATACTCGGGCGAGGCGTTGCGCAGGATGTTCCAGGACGGCGGCAGCAGCCGTAGCGATTCATGGATGATGTTGCGGTTCGACATGCGATCGTCGAAGGGCGAGCCGAGCCACAGCGCATTGGCGACCAGCGTGGAAATCGTGAAGCAGACCGGCGCGGCCGTGCGCCGGTACAGGCCCATGGCGTAGCGGCGCTCATCGTAGCCGGACGCGGCGGACACGAACGCGGCGGTGTCGGACGCGCCGTTCCGCAGTTTGACGGGGCGCAGCGCGGCTGCGGCGATGACGGCCCAGGTGAGCTTCGGCGTCAGCTCCAGGATGCGGTTCATCAGGAAGCGCAGCCGGTGCGGATCGTCGCCGAGCAGCAGGTCGCGCAGATAGACGTGCCCGACATGCGGCCACGGACCGCGAAAGTCGAGATCATCGGGAAGCGGGCGTTTCAGCGCCGCGCGCACGTCGCGACCGATCGCCTGCATCTGCTGCAAGGCGCGTGGACGCGGGATCGAGCGGCCGTGCAGCGGCTTGAAAGTCGGGCGTTCGACTTCGGTGGCGTGCCGCGCGTCGAGGATCCGGTGGCTCAGTTCGGCCCCGGCGATCCCCACGGTATTGGCGTCCAGCCTGAACAGATCCTTGCCGCGATGCTCGCGCATCAGCGCGTCGAGCCTGGGCGCGAACACGGTCGTCCGCGCGAGCCGGCCGTCGGCGGTCGAGGAGGGGGCGGGCGCGATGGGCAGGGAACCACGCCCGGCGAACTGATCGGTAGCTTCACTGGACGCGGTTCGAGTCATCAGTGCGATTCCTTCAGGAAAAAAAGATGACGGTGCGGCGTATCAATACCAGAGATACCAGGCATAGGCCTTCAGGCTTTTCTTGGAAGCGAGCTTATCTTTGAGCGCAAACAGGACTTTCATGGATTACCCTCGTTTTTCATTGGAAATAAGTCGCCCTGCACAGGCGACATGGATGGGAATCATGCTGCTGTCGAACCCATGCGCAGGGGCCGGACAAGCCTGCCTCGCGCAAGATGCACATATTGAGATATGTGCATTTCGAGAATAAATCAGATCAATATTTGCAAGTAAATCAATTTCATTAACATGAACAATGATGGCAAATAGTCGAAATGCCGCATGCTATTGCCTTATATGATTCGCGCGACAGGACGCCGGCGCGCATCGCCCCGCCCGCGGCGGGGCGATGCGTCCGTCAGAAGCGATGGTTCACGAGCAGTTCGAGGCGGCGGTCCGCGCCGAGCAGATACTGCGGGCCGTTGTAGTACGCCGCCTGCACGTAGCGGCGGTTGAACACGTTGTAGGCCCGCGCGGTCACCGTCGTATCCTTGCGCGGCTTCCAGGCGAGGCCGAGATCGACGGTCGTGTACGACGGCATCACGAGCTGGTTCGCCGCGTCGGCGTAGCGCGTGCCGACGTACTTGACGCCCACGATGCCGGTCCATGCCGGCAGAAAGCGCCAGCTGACCCACAGATTCGCGAGCCGCTGCGGCACCGAGATGGGCACGTTGCCCGCGCGCGAGACCGTCGCGCCACCGGACGCCTGCTGGAAGTCGTCGTATTTCGCGCGCAGGATCGCGATGTTCGCGTCGACGCGCCAGTCCTTCGCGATCTCCGCGCCGACGGTCGCTTCGAGCCCGCGCGACGACTGCTGCCCGACCTGGATCGACTGGTTCGGATTCACCGGGTCGGCCGTCACGAGGTTGTTCTTCACGATCCGGTACGCGGCCAGCGTCCATTCGGCCTTGCCGTCGAGGAACGACTGCTTCACGCCGATCTCGATCTGCTTGCCGGTCGCGAGCGTGAAGTTCGCCTTCGATGCGTTCAGCATCAGCAGCGAGCCGACCGGGTCGGCCGAGACTGAGTATTGGCCGTACACCGCGAGGCCGGGCCGCACGTCGTACACGGTGCCGATGCGCCAGCCGGTGTTCGCGAATACCTTCGTGAACGCGCTGCCGTTGACGAGATCGTCGCGGTTCACGCTCGCATGGTCGTAGCGCAGCCCGCCGATGACCGACCAGCGCGGCGTGATCTCAAGGCGGTTTTCCGCGAACAGCGCGTACTGGTTCGCCTGGCTCCGGTACTTCGGATAGGTGCCGGCCGTGTTGATGAAACTGCCCGGATCGAAGTTGAACGGATCGACGGTCGAGGCGCCCGAGTACGGCGCATTGTTGTCGTGCTGGAAGCGCGTGTGGTTGAACTCGAATCCCGCCGAGAAGGTATTGCGCATCCCGAACAGCGCGCTGCTCACGGTGGCCGTCGTCACGTTGCCGTACTGCTCCTGGTCGTGGAAGATTTCCGTGTAGCTGCTGCGCTGGATTCGCCCGCTCGTCGGCAGGTACGCGTAATATTCGGCGTCCTTCCAATGACGGTTGCTTTTCATCCGGTACAGCGTGCTCGTCACGTTCAGGCTGTCGCTCGGCTGCCAGTTCGCCGCGACCGTTGCCCAGCTGTCGCGAAACGCGATGTCGCTGTCGCCGACGTTGTAGTTCTTCTTGTCCAGCGCCCGATCCAGCGCGCCGTTGACGAGCGGGACGCCGAAATACTGCATCGGATGCTGGAAGCCCTGCGCGTAGGACGCCGTGACGTACAGGTCGGACGTCACGTCGTAGCGCAGCGCGCCCGAGAGGGACAGGTTGCGCGAATTGCCGCGATCGACCCAGTTCGACGAACGGTTGCCGCTGATGTCGAAGCGGTAGGACAGCTTGTCGTTGATCGCGCCGCCGCTGCCGAACGCGAGGCGCGCCGTGCCTTCGGTGCCGCCGCCGACCTGCAGTTCATTCCGGATCGGTGCGCGCGCCGGCTTCTTCGGCACGATGTTGACGACGCCGCCGATCGCGCCTTCGCCATAGATGACCGAGGCGGGGCCGCGCAGCACGTCGATGTGATCGACCGACCAGGTATCGAATGGAAACGTGGTGGCGAGCGCGCCATACGGGCGCACGCCGTCGTACAGCTGCGTGACCGACGACGCGCCGACGAAGCCGCGCGCGCTCAGCTCGGATCCGCCGTTGCCGGGATGCGGCGATTCGCCGATGCCGGCGGCCCGGCTGACCGCGTCGACGATCGTGCTGTCGCCGCGCGTATCCAGCTGGGCGCGGTCGATCTGTTCGACGCTGGCGGGGGTTTCGAGCGGCGTCAGGCCGAGATGGCTGCCGGTGTCGCGCGGCTGCTTCAGCGGGGGCTGCCTGCGCGCATCGACGCGGATCGGCGCGAGCGTCGCGCCGGGCGTATCGGCGTTGTCGTCCTGGGCCTGGCCGACGAGCGGGAATGCGATCAGCGCGGCAGCCGCGGGGAGCATCAAACGGTACGTCATGAGTCAACTTCCTTGAAATCGAAGAGAGGCGTCGGGCGGCGCGCATGTCGGCTCGGCCGCCGTCGGCCTGCGGGTTCAATCAGGTGGGCGTGCGCGTGCACCAGGCGGCGCGCGAGGCGGGCGCGTCGATGGCGGCGGGGCGCGTCATCCAGGCGATCCATCCGGCCCACAGTCCGCATGCGATCAGGGTCGCGAGGTTGAGCGCGCGGCGGTGACGGGCGATCCGGTCCAGCAGGGACGGGCGTGCGGTCATACGTACCTCCAGGGTTCGACGGGGTGGGATGCGCACGCCGGACCGGCGTGCGCGGGCGCGGCGGCGCGCGCATCGGATGCCGGCACGGACGTCGGCGTTCGCATCAGAACGCGTAGCGCGCGCCGGCAAACACGCTGCGCCCTTCGCCCGGGTAGAAGATCGTGGTGTTCGCGGTGCGTGCGTTCGCGACGGTGCTGATGTCGCTGACGTAGCGCTTGTTCGTCAGATTGCGCGCGTCGACGTACAGCGACAGGCCGTTGCGGAAGTCATAGCCCGCTTGCAGGCCGAGCAGCGTGTAGCTCGGCGCGCGCAGCGTGTTCGCGTCGTCGGCCCACGCGCCCGACGGCACCCAGTCGAGCGTCGCCGCGATATGGAAGCCGCTCGGGCGCGCATAGCCGAGCGTCGCGCGCAGCACGTTGAGCGGCACGCCCGCGATCCGGTTGTTGCCGTACTGCGGGTCGTCCTTGAAGCGGAAGTCGTTCAGGTTCCAGATGCCCGACAGCGTGATCGTGTCGCCCGCGCCGCGCCCCGTGACGTTGCGGAACAGCTCGATCGACGCACCCGCCTCGATCCCCTGCAACACCGTCTGGTTCGCGTTGAAGGTCGACGCGGGCACGTCCGGGTTCGTCGTGTATTGCAGCAGCTGGTCGCGCACCAGCGAGCGATACGCGGTCAGGTCCCAGCTCAGGCGGTCGCGCGTGCCGCGCGTGCCGACTTCGAGGGTCCAGGCGTGCTGCGACGCGAGCGGCGTGAAGCGCGTCGTGCTCGCGAAGGTCTGCGCGAGATCGGTGAAGTCGGGTACGTCCTGGCTGCGCGTGATGTCGATGTAGGCCTGAGTGTTGCGATCCGGCTGCCACAGCAGGCCGAGCTTCGGATTGAGCCCACTGTAGGCCGCGCGCGTCGATTTGTAGTTCGGGTCGGTCGGGAGCCCGCCGTTGTCGACGTACTCGCGCACCGAGCGCAGCGCCTTCACGCCCGTCATCAGCGCGACCGTCGGCAGGAAGAACAGCCGGTTCTCGACGTAGGCCTCGTAGTTGAACGCGGTCTGCGTCGAGTCGAGCGTTTGCGCACCCTTGTCGCCGTTGACGTTCACGTACTGATTGGCCCGCGTGCGGCCGCCGAAGAAGCGCGCGCCGACGATCAGGTCGTCGCGCATCCCGCCCAGGGTCAGGCGGCCCGTGTAGCGTGGGGCGAAGCCATAGGTCCAGCCGTCCTGGTCGAGCGCCTGGAAGATCGGATGATAGAGGCTCTTGTGGATCGCCCAGGTGTCGAACTGAAGTTCGCCGGATTCGAGCTTCACGGTGGTCCGGTTCGCGATCCTCTCGGTGCGCGTGTTGCGCGCCTGGTCGCCCGACAGCGCATTCGGCGCGGCCTTGGTCGGATTGTTCAGCGCGTCGGCCAGCGACAGCGTGCCCGGCAGCCGCTGGTCGACCACGTAGGCGCCGACGTAGAAGCGTGTCTCGACCGTCGGGCTGAAGCGGTAGCCGACGTTCGCGTTGAACTGCTCGTACTGGCCGCGCGAATGCGCGCGATAGCCGTCCGTGTGATTCACGCTGAAGGTCGCGAGGAAATCGAGCGGGCCATAGATGCGCGAGAACTGGGCGCTCGCGCGCACCGTGCCGTAGCTGCCGCCTTCGACGCGCAGGAGGTTCGGCGCATCGGCGGTATGGGCGGTCGGCGTGACGAAATTGATCGCGCCGCCGAGCGTCGAAGCGCCGTACGCGAGACCGTTGCCGCCCTTGTAGACCTCGGCCGCCTGCAAGGCGAGCGGGTCGATCTGGTAGTAGTCGCCGCTGCCGTCGGCGAGATTGGTCGGGATGCCGTCCTGGAGGATCTCGAGGCCGCGCGTGTGATACGAACGGGCGATGCCCGATCCGCGGATCGACAGACGCAGCTCCTGCCCATAGCGGTTCTCGACGAATACGCCGGGTACGTCCTTCAGCACGTCGCGCAGCGTGAACGCGTAGGTGTTCCGGTAGCGGTCGGCGTCGACGAAGCCGACCGAGCCGACGGTCGCCTCGAGATCGCGCTTGAGCGCGTCGGTCGATTTCGCGGTCAGCGGCCCGGCGGGCCGGGTCGCGTTGACGGCGATGACGGGCAAGGTGGTCGAGGCAGGGGTGTCGGCGGTTTGCGCGCCGGCGGAGGCTGTACAGAAGGCGGCTGTCACGCCGGACAGCGCGACCGCGAGGCGGGATAGAGGAAACATGATGGGCTCGGTATCGAAAATACGTTCGGATGCGGCGGGCGCGGCGCGCGGCGGCCGTCGCCCGGCGCGCGCTCAGGCGCGGACACCGGGCGGCGGATGGCCGGGGCGACGGGGATGCGATCCGGTCCGCGCGGTCGCGTGGCGTGCGGATCGCGAGGGCGGTCAGGCGTGCGCGGGCGGGCCGCGCGGCGAGGCGAACGTATAGCGTGCCGCGACCCGGCGGCCGGGCGTCGGCGGCGGGTCGGGCAGCGCATGCCGCACGACGAGCGGGCGCGGCATCGGTGCGGTGTAGTGCAGCGGCGGATGGCCCGCGAGCAGCCCGCAATAGCCGCATCGGTCGAGATGCGTGGCCGGCGGCGAATAGACGCCGGGATGCGTGGCGGAGACGTTGTCGGTCGCGGAGCAGATCGCCATGAAGGCCCGCTCGCGCGCCGCCGCGCTCGCGCGCAGCTGCGACACGAGCGGCGCGCACAGCGCGAGGGCGAGCGCGAACAGCCCGAGCCACGCCGTGACCCGGGTTCGTCGCAACGGCGCGCGCGGCGCGCCGGCGCGCAATGCGTCAGGCCGCCGTGGACGCCGCACGTTGGAACAGCAGCCGGTCGACCTGCCAGACCGCGACGATCGTCAGGCCCATCAGCGGAAACACGATCCCGAGCAGCGCGAGGCCGGCGATCCAGCCGCGCATCGGCGGCGCGCCGCGTTCGCGCGCGGGCGCGCCGAGCGTGCCGGCGGGGCGGCGCTTCCACCACATCACCGCGCCCGTCACGGCCATCGCGGCGAGACCGAGCGACAGCGCGGCGCACAGCAGCTGGTTCGCGAGCCCGAAGTAGCGCCCCATGTGCAGCGCGGTGCCATACGACACGGCGCGCGACACCGCGCCGTAGTCGTCGTAGCGGATGTCCTTCAGCACCGCGCCGCTGTATTGGTCGAGGTAGAGCGTGCGCTCCGCCTTCGGATCGGCGGGGAAGTACGACGCGGTGAACACGCCGTCCGGCCCGGCCGGCAACGCGAGCGTGTAGCCGCTCGTCACGCCGCGCGCCGCGACGAGCGCGATCGCGCGTTCCAGCGTGAGCGGAGCGGGCGTCGGGGCCGACGGCGAACGCGGCACGGGGACGTTGCCGACCGCCCAGGGCGTCTGCGGCAGCGGCAGGTCGTCCATGACCATGCCCGGCATCGCATCGTCGCCGCCGTGATGGGCGTGCGCGGCGGGTGCGTCGGCGGCCGGCGTCGCGCCCGGACGCGACGAGCGCAGCGGCAGGCCGCCGAACGCGCCGGCGGGCGCGCCGAGGTTCACGGTGGCCGCGAATTCCTTGAAGTACTTGCCCCACGAGCCCGACCAGGGCAGCCCCGTGAGGATGAAGGCGAGCGCGCCGGCGGCGAGCCAGACGCCGCCCACCGCATGCAGGTTCTTCCACAGCGGCCGGCCGCGCAGCGACAGGTCGGGGCGCAGCGCGCGCCCGACGCGCGCCGCGCCGCGCGGCCACCACAGCGCGACGCCGGTGCCGATCATCACGAGGGTCCAGCACGCGGCCAGCTCCATCAGCAGCTCGCCCGTCTTGCCGAGCAGCAGCTTGCGATGCAGCATCCGGTCGACCTGCATGAAGCGGCGCTCGACGCTCAGCGTGCCGAGCACGCCGCCGTCATAGGGGTTCACGTAGACGCTTTCGCGGCTGCCGTCGGCGAGCCGGAACACGTACTCGGCGCTGCGGTTCGCCGCCGTGGACACCTGCACCGTGGCGAGCGTCGCGCCGGCCGGCAGCGCGGCGCGCGCGTTCGCGGCCAGGGTGTCGGCGTCGAGTCTCGGCGTGTCGCGCGGCGCGACGATCAGGCGGTGCGGATACAGCAGCGGTTCGATCTGCGGCTGGAAGGCGTACAGCGTGCCCGTGATCGCGAGGATCACGAGGAACGGCATCACGAACAGGCCGGCATAGAAATGCCAGCGCCAGAGCGTCCGGTAACCGGCGCTCGCGGAGCGGGCGGGCGAGATGCTTCGCTCGACGGTGGTCGACATGGGGGTTCCCTCTTCGTTGTCGTCGCCGGCCGGAGCCGGCCGTCGTCACGACGCGGCGCGCCTGCCGGCGCGCACGCGCGACGGCAGGGTCGCGGGTCGCGCGCGGCGCCGTTCAGCGGCGGCGGGGCGGCGCGCGGAACGGTGGGGCGGGCAGGGCGGTGACGGCAGGGGTGTCCGCGCGCGGCGACGCGGGCGGACGAGGCAGCGAAACGTTCAGGCGGGAAGCGGCGGGGCGCGGGAGGGCGGGCGCTCGTCGCGCGCCGATCGCGCCGGCGGACGAGGGGCCGGCGGCAATGGGACACGCCGCGGCGCGGCGGCGGGGAACAGCAGCACGAGCAGCGCAAACGACGCCAGCGCGGCGAACAGCGCCGCGCTGAAGGCGCACAGGCCGGCCTCGTGATCGGCCGGCGCGGCCTTGCCGGCGTGCGTGAGCGTGTCGGCCAGCGCACGCGCGTCGTTGGCGGGCGTGATCGGCGCGCGCGCATCGAAGCGGGCCGTCAGGGCGGCGGCGTCGAGAATCAGCGGGCCGCGTCCGGAGCACAGCACCACCGAGCCCGCGTCCGGTCCATCCGGATCGAGCATCACGGCTCCGGACATCAGCGCGCGGGACAGCAGGACGATGAGGAGAACCCCCCAAATCAGCTGTCGCGCGAGGCCGCCCCGAAGCAGGAAGTGGCGAAGTGCGTTCATGGCGCGCGATTGTACCTCTGTTTCGCGGCGCGAATCGATCAGGCGCCGGTGACGGCCGGCCTCAGCGAGGAACGGCAGGCGCATGCGCCCAGGCGGGCCGCGCGGCGGCGCGGGTCATGACGCCGGCCGGCGGGCCGGGTCAGCCGGACAGCATGACGAGCGCATCGGGCGTGTGGCCGGCGAGCAGCAGCGCCCTCGCCTTGCGCAGGCTGGCGGCGGTGCGCATAGCCGGTTCGGCCGAGCGACATCCGTATCAATGTGGATGCCTGATTGATTGAACAGGATGGAATTCCAGATAGCGGGCGCTGCCGTGTCATTGAGCCCGAGCGCGCAGAGCTCGAACCGCCTCTTGCGAATTCGATGCATCCACTCAATGCCTGAAGCCGGCGTGCGCTCGTCCCGGCAAGGCTTTCCGGGGAATAACCCGCCATGAAAGGTATTGTTTTGGGGATCGATTCAGGGATATTGCTGAAATCTGATACCTGATGGGTATGGAAATGGATGTCCAAAAGTATTGGACGCTGGTATGGGCCGGGGCTATAAATCCGTTCCATGAACCCCGACCACGCAGCGTGCCCCATGTCCCCCATCGCCATCGAACGCATCGAAACCCGTCTCGTCGATCTGCCGACGATCCGTCCGCACAAGCTGTCGGTCGCGACAATGCACGGGCAGACGCTGATGCTGGTGAAGGTGGTCTGCAGCGATGGCGTGACGGGCATCGGCGAAGGCACCACGATCGCCGGGATGGCCTACGGCCCGGAAAGCCCCGAGGCGATGAAGCTCGCGATCGACACGTATTTCGCACCGGCCCTCATCGGCCAGGACGCGATGCGCATCCAGTCGACGATGGCGTTCCTCGGCAAGCTGGCGAAGGTCAATCACTTCGCGAAGAGCGCGCTTGAAACCGCGCTGCTCGACGCGCACGGCAAGCGGCTCGGCGTGCCGGTCAGCGAACTGCTCGGCGGCCGCCGGCGTGACCGCCTGCCGGTCGCGTGGACGCTTGCTTCGGGCGACACGTCGACCGACATCGCCGAGGCCGAGCGGATGCTCGACCTGCGCCGCCACAACGTGTTCAAGCTGAAGATCGGCGCGAAAGCGCTCGACGCGGATATCCGGCACGTGGCCGCGATCAAGCGGGCGCTCGGCGAGCGTGCGTCGGTGCGCGTCGACGTCAACATGGCGTGGAGCGAAACACAGGCGGCACGAGGCATTGCGGCGCTGGCCGATGCCGGCTGCGAGCTGGTCGAGCAGCCGGTGGCGTCCGCCGCGGCGCTCGCGCGCCTGATGCGCCGCTTCCCGGTCGCGCTGATGGCCGACGAAATTCTGCAGGGGCCCGACAGCGCGTTCGAGATCGCGAAGCAGCATGGCGCGGACGTGTTCGCGATCAAGATCGAGCAGAGCGGCGGGCTGTTCGCCGCGCAGCGCGTGGCTGCGATCGCCGATGCGGCCGGCGTCGAACTCTACGGCGGCACGATGCTCGAGGGCGCGGTCGGCACGATCGCCTCCGCGCACCTGTTCGCCAGCTTCGCGAACCTGCAGTGGGGCACCGAACTGTTCGGCCCGCTGCTGATCACCGAAGAAATTCTGACGCGCCCGCTGGATTACAGCGATTTCGCGTTGACCGTGCCGGCGGGCCCGGGGCTGGGCATCGAGCTCGACGAGGCCGCGGTCCGGCGCTTCACCCGCGAAGGGCTGACGAAAGTCACCCGGTAGCCCGAACCACGCAACAGCCGTCATTCCCCCAAATACACATGGAGACACCATCATGAGCGTCAAGGTATTCGACACCGGCGAAGTGCGGGACCTGCTGAAAGCCGCCGCCAACGCCGGCGGCAGCGGCGGCAACGCGCGCGTGCAGCAGATCGTGCATCGCCTGCTGGGCGACCTGTTCAAGGCCATCGACGATCTCGACATCACGCCCGACGAAGTGTGGGCCGGCGTCAACTACCTGAACAAGCTGGGGCAGGACGGCGAGGCGGCATTGCTGGCGGCCGGGCTCGGCCTCGAGAAGTATCTGGACATCCGCATGGACGCCGCGGACAAGGCGGCCGGCCTCGATGGCGGCACACCCCGCACGATCGAGGGACCGCTGTACGTGGCGGGCGCGCCGGTGCGCGACGGCCTGTCGAAGATCGACCTCGATGCCGACGACGGTGCGGGCCCGCTCGTGATCCACGGCACGGTGACCGGTCTCGACGGCAAGCCGATCGCGGGGGCGGTGGTCGAATGCTGGCACGCGAACTCGCACGGCTTCTATTCCCACTTCGATCCGACCGGTGCGCAGACCGCTTTCAACCTGCGCGGCGCGGTGAAGACGGGCGCGGACGGCAAGTACGCATTCCACACGCTGATGCCGGTGGGCTACGGCTGCCCGCCGCATGGCGCCACGCAGCAGTTGCTGAACGGCCTCGGCCGCCACGGCAACCGTCCGGCCCACGTGCACTTCTTCGTGACCGGCGACGGTCACCGCAAGCTGACGACGCAATTCAACATCGACGGCGATCCGCTCATCTGGGACGACTTCGCGTATGCGACCCGCGAGGAACTGATCCCGCCCGTCGTCGACAGGACCGGCGGCGCGGCGCTCGGCATGAAGGCCGACACGTACCAGGACATCACGTTCGACGTCGTGCTGACGCCGAGCGTGCACGGCAAGGACGACCAGATCGTCGAGCGTCCGCGGGCGTCGGCCGGGGCCTAGCCATCCGATGCGGCCCGGCGCGGGCGGCGCGCGCGTCGCCACCGGCCGGGTCTTCCGATACTCATCGATACCACCGATATGCAGGCACGCCTTGCAGGGCGAGGTGTGCGCGCAGGAGGAACCATCATGTCCGCGATCATCGACAAAACCGACGAACTGGATCAACTGTTGTCCACCGCCGTGCAGGACGACCGGCAAGCCGGCGTCTTTCGCTGCCGCCGCGACATCTTCACGAATCCGGACCTGTATGAGCTGGAGATGAAGCACATCTTCGAGGGCAACTGGGTGTATCTGGCGCACGAAAGCCAGATTGCGGACAACAACGACTATTACACGACGTGGATCGGCCGCCAGCCGGTGGTCATCACGCGCGACAAGACCGGAGAACTGCACGCGATCATCAATGCCTGCGCGCACAAGGGCGCGATGCTGTGCCGGCGCAAGCACGGCAACAAGGGCAGCTTCACGTGCCCGTTCCACGGCTGGACCTTCTCGAACACCGGCAGGCTGCTGAAGGTGAAGGACGAAAAGACCACCGAATATCCGGTGCAGTTCAACACCAACGGCTCGCACGACCTGAAGAAGGTCGCGCGCTTCCAGAACTATCGCGGCTTCCTGTTCGGCAGTCTCAACGCCGATGTGGCGCCGCTGGAAGACTACCTCGGCGAAGCGCGCGTGATCATCGACCAGATCGTCGGCCAGGCGCCGAACGGGCTGGAAGTGCTGCGCGGCAATTCCTCGTATGTCTACGAGGGCAACTGGAAGATGCAGATGGAGAACGGCTGCGACGGCTACCACGTCAGCACCGTGCACTGGAACTACGCGGCGACGATGGGCCGGCGCAAGGAAGACGGCACCAAGGCGGTCGACGCAAACAGCTGGAGCAAGTCGGTCGCCGGCGTCTATGGCTTCGACCACGGCCACATCCTGCTGTGGACGCAGACCATGAACCCGGAAGTGAGGCCGGTGTTCCAGCATCGCGACGAGATCAAGGCGCGCGTTGGCGACGTCAGCGCGGATTTCATCGTCAACCAGACGCGCAACCTGTGCGTGTATCCGAACGTGTTCCTGATGGACCAGTTCAGCACGCAGATCCGCGTGGTGCGGCCGCTCGGCGTGGACCGGACCGAAGTCAGCATCTTCTGCTTCGCGCCGAAGGGCGAGAGCGAGGCCGACCGCACGACCCGCATCCGCCAGTACGAGGATTTCTTCAATGTATCGGGGATGGGCACCGCCGACGATCTGGAAGAGTTCCGCGCGTGCCAGGCCGGTTATGCCGGCAGCACGGCGATGTGGAACGACCTGTCGCGCGGCGCGCCGCTGTGGGTCGAGGGCCCGGACGAGAACGCGAAGCGGATGGGGCTGAAGCCGCGCATTTCGGGTGAGCGCAGCGAGGACGAAGGGCTGTTCGTGTGTCAGCACGAATACTGGGTGAACGTGATGCGCGATGCGGTGAAACAGGAACGTGACGAGGTGCGGGCATGAACTTCGACTATCGAACCGTTTGCGCGGCGCTGTACCGCGAAGCGCGCCTGCTCGACGATCGCCGGTGGGACGACTGGCTCGCCTGCTACACGGAGGACGTCACCTACTGGATGCCCGCGTGGGACGACGACGATCGGCCGACCGACGATCATCAAAGCCAGATCTCGCTGATGTATTACCCGGATCGCGGCGGCCTCGAGGATCGCGTGTTCCGGATCAAGACCGAGCGCAGCGGCGCATCGACGCCCGAACCGCGCACCAGCCACAACGTGGCGAATGTCGAGGTGCTCGCCGAACGCGACGACGAGGTGGACGTGCGCTACAACTTCCAGACGCTCAACCATCGCTACCGCGTGACCGATCACTTCTTCGGCACGATGTTCGTCACGTTGCGCAGGGTCGGCGACGATCTGCTGATCTCGCACAAGAAGATCGTGCTGAAGAACGACTACATCCGGCAGGTGCTCGACGTCTATCACGTCTGACGTCGATCGTTTCGTATTGAAAGGGAAGTGGAGGAGATGGCCATGTCCAGCTATCAGATTGCGTTGAACTTCGAGGACGGGGTGACCCGTTTCATCGACTGCAAGGCGGGCGAGAAGGTGCTCGACGCCGCCTTCCGCGCGAAAATCAACCTGCCGATGGATTGTTCCGACGGCGTGTGCGGCACCTGCAAGTGCCGCGCGGAAAGCGGCCGCTACGATCTCGGTGACGACTATATCGACGCCGCGCTGACCGGGGACGAGAAGGAGGGTGGCCTCGTGCTGACCTGCCAGATGGTGCCGCAAAGCGATTGCGTGATCGCGGTGCCGACGTCCTCGGTTGCGTGCAAGACCGGCCAAAGCGGGTTTGCCGCGACCGTGCGCAGGGTCGACCCGCATCACGACGCGGCCGTCGTGCTCGAACTCGACGTCGATGCGTCCGTGCCGGTGTTCCTGCCGGGCCAGTACGTGAATATCGACGTGCCGGGCAGCGGCCAGCAGCGGTCGTATTCGTTCTCGTCCGCGCCGGGCGACGCGACGATCAGCTTCCTGATCAAGAAGATTCCTGGTGGCGTGATGAGCACGTGGCTGGCATCGGCGCAGGCGGGCGACCGCCTCGATCTGCACGGGCCGCTCGGCAGCTTCTATCTGCGCGATGTGCAGCGGCCGCTGCTGTTTCTCGCGGGCGGCACGGGTCTCGCGCCGTTCCTGTCGATGCTCGACGTGCTCGCGCGCAGCGGTTCGCAGCAGAAGGTGCATCTGATCTATGGCGTGACGCGCGATCTCGACCTGGTGCTGGTCGATGCGATCGAAGCGTTGGCCGCGAGGCTGCCGGATTTCAGCTTTGTGACTGTCGTCGCGGACGCCGCGTCGGATCATCCGCGCAAGGGGTGGGTGACGCAGCACATTCCGGCCGAGGCGCTGAACGACGGCGACGTGGATGTCTATCTGTGCGGGCCGCCGCCGATGGTCGACGCGGTGCGCCAGTATTTCGACGACGAAGGCGTGAAGCCGAACAGCTTCCACTACGAGAAGTTCACCCCTAACGTCACGGCGAAGGCGGCATGACCATGCAACGATTCTCGGGCAAGGTCGTCGTCGTCACCGGCGCGGCGCAGGGCATCGGCCGTGGCGTCGCGCTGCGCGCGGCGGCTGAAGGCGGCAAGGTGCTGTTCGTCGACCGCGCGGATTTCGTGGCCGAGGTCGCCGCGGAAGCGCCGTCTGGTCACGGCGCCGGATGCGTCGCGGATCTCGAGACGTACGACGGCGCGGGCGCGGCGATGGCATGCGCGGTCCAGACGTTCGGTCGCATCGACATCCTGATCAACGGGGTCGGGGGCGCGATCCGCATGCGGCCGTTCGCCGAATTCGAACCGGCGCAGATCGACGCGGAAATCCGCCGTTCGCTGATGCCGACGCTCTATACATGCCACGCCGTGTTGCCGCATTTGCTGGCGCGCGGCGGCGGCACGATCGTCAACATCTCGTCGAACGCCACGCGCGGCATCCGTCGCGTGCCGTACTCGGCGGCGAAAGGCGGCGTCAATGCGCTGACCCGGTCGCTCGCGATGGAATACGCGGAACACAACATCCGCGTCGTCGCGACCGCGCCGGGCGGCACCAGCGCGCTGCCGCGGCGGGTGCCGCGCAATGCCGCCGGCGACACCGTGCAGGAACAGGCGTGGATGAGCGAGGCGGTGCGCCAGGTGACCGGCTCGACCTTTCTCAAGCGCTACGGCAGCCTCGACGAGCAGATCGCGCCGATCCTGTTTCTCGCGTCCGACGAAGCGAGCTACATCACCGGCACGGTGCTGCCGGTCGCGGGCGGCGATACGGGTTGAGCGGCGCGCGTCGCCGCGAGGCGACGTCAGGCATGCGTGCACGCGAGCGTTGCCATGGCTCGCGCCTTCTGTTCGAAAGCAACCAACCCGCCGGCGCGCACATGCTGGGCGGCGCGCCCGGTTATATCGTGGAAATCAAGGCGGTTGCCGTGTTGCCGGAGTGAGCGCGGCGGCGCGGCCCGGGGCGGGCGGCTGCTCAGCCTTGCGAGGCCGGGTCGTCGCGCCCGGCCGGCGACAGATAGTCCGTGCCTTCCTCGTCGTACAGATCGTAGATGAGGCGGAGCATGCGTTCGAGGTCTTCGGATTCGTCGAGCATGCGCATGCTCATGATGATCGGCGACACGAGCTTCGCGTCGTCGAGATCCTTGTACGACACGTCGTCGCGCTTCAGGCCGTACACGCTGCGCGGGACGATCGACACGCCTTCGCCGGCCGCGACAAGCCCGAGCGCGATCTGCAACTCGCGCGTTTCCAGCACGCGCGCCGGCTTGAGCGAGCGATCGTGGAACGCGGCCAGTACCTGGTCCGCATAACTCGGGCGCGGCGCTTTCGGGAAAATGATCAGCGTTTCGTTGATCAGGTCGTGCAGCGACAGCACCGCCTTCGCTTCGCACAGCCGATGGCCGAACGGCAGCGCCGCGATCATGCGTTCCTCGCGCAGCACCACGCGGCGGATGCTCGGATCGTTGAGGCGGATGCGCCCGAACCCGACGTCGATGCGGCCTTCCTTCAACGCCTTGATCTGGTCCATCGTCGACATCTCGTGCAGGCTCAGTTCGACCTCGGCATGCTGCTGACGATACCGGCGAATGATTTTCGGCAACATGCCGTAGAGCGTCGAGCCGACGAAGCCGACCGACAGGCTGCGTTCGATCTTGCCGACGCGGCGCGTCATCGATTCGAGTTCGGCGGTTTGCGCGAGCAACTGCACCGCATGCTGGTAGAAGAAGCGGCCGGTTTCGGTGAGTTTCAGCGGGCGTGAATTGCGCTCGAACAGCAGGACGCCGAGGATCTGCTCGAGCTGCTGGATCTGCCGGCTCAGCGGCGGCTGGGCGATATGCAGGCGTTGCGCCGCGCGCGTGAAGCTCCGCTCCTCGGCGACGGCAACGAAATAGCGCAGGTGGCGTAGCTCCATGGTCCTTGCCGTCGAATGGTGGAGGGATGCGAAAAACTGGAGCCGAGCCACCGTACGTGAAAGCGCGCGGATGGAACGGGGTTGCGCGCCGCCATCGGCGATTCCACCGGGCCGGCGCATCCGCGCCCGGTTGTCCGGCGGCGGGCGCGGCGGGGGCGGAAACGGTCCGGGGCATGCGCGAATCGCGCGCGTTGCGTTGCCGTTCAGCCGATCCGGACTTCGGGGTTCAGCGTGTAGAGGCCGGTCAGGCTCGCCTGACCGAGCACGCGCGCCTTGGCCAGCGCGGCGCGGACGTTCGCCCCGTTCAGCGGGCCGTCGACGTCCAGCGTCGGCGTGGCCAGCGCATACACCGTGAACACATAGTGATGGACGAGCGTGTCGTTCCACGGCGGGCAGGGACCATCGTAGCCGTGGTAATCGCCCTTCATCTGCGCGTCGCCGGCGAACCAGGCGGTGTAGTCGTTCACGCCGTGACGCAGGCCCGTGGCGGTGCGCGGGCCGGGCTTGCCGCGCGGCGTGACGCCGTCTGACTCGGACCCCGCCGCGATCTCGGTCGTCGCGGCCGGAATGTCGAGCAGCAGCCAGTGGAAGAAATCGACGCGCGGCAGCGCGGCCGGCACGATGCGCCCTTCCTGGTTCACGTCGTCGCCGCGGCTCGGCACGTCCGGGTCGTGGCACACGACGACGAAGGACTGCGTGCCTTCGGGCGCGCCGCTCCAGGCGAGGTGCGGGTTGCGGTTCGCCGACAGCGCGACGTGCGTGGCGGCATCGGGTACGGCGAACGCGAATTCGCCGGGAATCGGCTGGCCGTTCTCGAAGCTGTGGCTGGTGAGTTTCATGTGAGGGTCCGTCCGGAGGAGTGATCGGGGCGGCGCGTCCGTAGCGGAGCGCGACTTCCGCATTGTAGGCGGATCGCCTTTTTCGACGACATCACAGGCAATCAAGGATGTCGCTTGGCCAATCAATTTGATTGCCTGTGCGTCGTTTGTCGTGCCGCTCCGTTTCCATTTCCAACAATCAACTTTCAAAATGGCAATCTGCGATCTCAATACAGATTTGCGTCGTCCAACGTGTTTTCTTTTCCGTATGCCGCTTAGCGGCGCGCCAGCGCCTGTTCCAGCACCCGCGCCACATGCAGCGCGTGCGCCTGCGCGCCGTCCTCGATCTGATGACGGCAACTCGTGCCGTCGGCGACGACGAGCGTCGTCGCCGAGCGCGCGCGCACGGCCGGCAGCAGGGATAATTCCGCCATCGCCCGTGACGCGGCGACGTGTTCGAGCTCGTAGCCGAAGCTGCCCGCCATGCCGCAGCACGACGATTCCACCGGCGACACCTTCAGGCCCGGGATCCAGCTCAACACGGTCTGCACCGGCGTGAAAGCGTCGAACGCCTTCTGGTGGCAGTGGCCGTGCACGAGCGCCTCGGTCGCCTCGATGGCCCGCAGCGGCAGCGACAGCCGTCCGGCCTGCTGCTCGCGCACGAGGAATTCCTCGAACAGGAACGCGTGGCGGGCCAGCCGCCGCGCGGCGTCGCCATACCCGTAGGACAGGAATTCATCACGCATCGACAGCAGGCACGACGGCTCCAGCCCGACGATCGCGACGCCGCGTTCGAGATAGGGCGCCAGCGCGTCGAGCGTGCGTTGCGCCTCGACCTTCGCCTCGTCGACGAGGCCCGACGCGAGGAACGTGCGTCCGCAGCACAGCGGCCGTTCGCCGGGCCGCGCATTGACGTGCACCGTGTAGCCCGCGGCCTGCAGCACGGCGCGCGCGGCGCGGGCGTTCTCGGGTTCCTGGTAGTTGTTGAACGTGTCGACGAAGAGCAGCACCTCGCGCGCGGCCTCGCCATGCGGCGCGTGCGTCGCGCCGGCTTCCGCCAGGAACGGTCGCGCGAAGGCCGGCAGCCGGCGCTGCGGCGCGAGGCCGATCCAGCGCTTGAGCAGCGCGGTCGCGACCGGAAGCCGCTCGGCCAGCGTCAGCGCGCCGCGCAGGCGCGCGGCCCACGGCGCATAGCGCGGCAGATAGGCGATCAGCCGCTCGCGCGGCGTGATGCCGTGGCTGCGCCGCCGCGCGTGGCGCGCCTCGATCTTGAAGCGCGCCATGTCGACGCCGGTCGGACAGTCGCGCTTGCAGCCCTTGCAGGACACGCACAGGTCCAGCGCGGCCTTGACGTCGTCGCCGGCCAGGCCGTCCGGTCCGAGCTGGCCCGTCACCGCGAGCCGCAGCGTGTTCGCGCGGCCGCGCGTGACGTGCTGTTCGTCGCGCGTCACGCGATAGCTCGGACACATCGTGCCCGCGTCGAATTTCCGGCAGTGGCCGTTGTTGTTGCACATCTCGACCGCCGAGGCGAGCCCGTGCGTGGCATCCGCGCCCGTGCCGGGCGCGCTTTCGACGCCGCTCAGCGGATCGCGCGTGACGTTCCAGGCCGACCAGTCGAGCGCCGGCCGCAGCGGCGACGCGGCGTAGCCGGGCGCGAAGCGGAAGTGCTCGCGCGCATCCATGCGCGGCGGATCGACGATCTTGTCGGGATTGAAGCGATGCTCGGGATCGAACAGCGCCTTGATCTCCGCGAACGCCGCATTGAGGCGCGGCCCGTATTGCCAGGCCACCCATTCGCCGCGGCACAGCCCGTCGCCGTGCTCGCCGGAATACGCGCCCTTGTATTCGCGCACCAGCGCCGCGGCTTCCTCGGCGATGGCGCGCATGCGCGTCGCGCCGTCGCGCCGCATGTCGAGGATCGGCCGCACGTGCAGGGTGCCGACGCTCGCATGGGCGTACCACGTGCCTTCGGTGCCCTGCCGGTGGAACACCTCGGTCAGGCGGCGCGTGTATTCGGCCAGATGTTCGAGCGGCACCGCGCAGTCCTCGATGAAGGACACCGGCTTGCCGTCGCCCTTCATGCTCATCATGATGTTCAGGCCGGCCTTGCGCACGTCCCACAGCGCCTTCTGCGCGACCGCGTCGGGCATTTGCACCACGCTGTCCGGCAGGCCCAGGTCGGCCATCAGCTCGACGAGGCGCGCCAGTTGCGCGAGCAGCGCATCGCGCGCGTCGCCCGCGAACTCGACGAGCAGGATCGCCTGCGGCCGTCCCGCCAGCGCCCGCTCGATGACGGGCCGGAACGCGGGGTTCTCCATCGACAGCTCGATCATCGTGCGATCGACCAGTTCGACCGCGACGGGCTTGAGCGTGACGATGTGCTGCGCGGCATCCATCGCCGCGTAGAAGGTCGGGAAGTTCACGACGCCGAGCACCTTGTGCGTCGGCAGCGGCGCGAGCTTGAGCGTGAGCTGCCGGCTGCAGGCGAGCGTGCCTTCGGAGCCGACGAGCAGGTGGGCGAGATTGGCGTGGCCGTCGTCGGTGTAGGCGCGCGGGTTCTGGCAATCGAACAGGTCGAGGTTGTAGCCGCCCACGCGGCGCAGCACCTTGGGCACGCGCTCGACGAGCGCGTCGCGCTCGCGCGCGGCGATGCGCTCGACGCCGCGCAGCAGCGCGCGCGTGCGGGCGTGCGTCACGGGCTGCGCGAGCGATCCGAAATGACAGTCGCTGCCGTCGGCGAGCACGGCGTCGATGGCGAGCACGTTGTGCACCATGTTGCCGTATTCGATCGAGCGCGAGCCGCATGAGTTGTTGCCCGCCATGCCGCCGATCGTGCATTGCGCGCCGGTCGAGACGTCCACCGGGAACCACAGGCCATGCGGCTTGAGCCACGCGTTCAGGTGGTCGAGCACGAGGCCCGGTTCGACGGTGACGGTGCGCGCCTCGGCGTCGAACGCGACGATCCGGTTCAGCCACTTGCTGGTGTCGATGACGAGCGCCTCGCCGACGGTCTGTCCGCACTGGCTCGTGCCGGCGCCGCGCGCGAGGATCGGCGCGCGGTGTTCGCGCGCGATGTCGAGCGCGCGCAGCAGGTCGTCCTGGTCGCGCGGCACGACCACGCCGAGCGGCGTGATCTGGTAGATCGACGCGTCGGTGGCGTAGCGCCCGCGCGCGGCGCGATCGGCGAACACGTCGCCGCGCAGTTCCTTGCGCAGGCGCGCGAACAGCGGCGACAGCGCGCCGCCGGGCGAGGGCATCAGGTGGACGGGCTGGAGCAGTGGAGCGCGGACGGCGGAGGTCATGGCGGCGGTCGGTGGCGGTGAGCGAAGGGCGAGCCGACGGGCGGCTCAGGCGAGCGTGACGCTGACGGGCGGCAGGCCCGGGAACCGGCCGGTCGCGATGCCGGCGGCGCGCGGAAAGTGCATGCCGGTATAGGAGCCGGTGGTGACGACGCTGCCGGCCGGCAGCGCGATGCCGCGCTGCGTCGCGTGATTGACGAGCCAGGGCAGCAGGCGGCGCGGATCGCCGGCCGGGTTGGCCGCGGGGCCGTCGACGATCGTGTGCCGGTCGAACGTGAAGACGGGCGCGGGCGTCAGAAACGGGAAGTCGGCGCGGTAGGGCACGGCTTCGCCGACCACGAGCGCGCCGTGGTTCTGCAGATCGGCGAGCTGCGCGAGCGGGGCGACGGCCGGCCACTCGCGATAGCGGCTCGTGACGATCTCGATCGCCGCGGTCATCTGCACGATGCCGGCGAGCACGTCGTCGGCGTCGTAGGGCGCGGCGCGCGGCGCGAAGTCGCGGCCGAAGCGGAAGGCGATCTCCAGTTCGAGCCCGAGCGGCTGGAACGCGCGGCGCGGCAGCGCGATGCCGCCCGCGTGCACGCCGTCGGCGGGCAGCGGGGCGGCCTGGATCGGCCCGTCGGGCGTTTTCGCGCCGACCTTCCAGCCGCCGATGGCGGCGCGGCGCGCGTGGAGCAGCTGCGTCTGCACGGCGTAGGCGGCGTCGAGGCCGGCGGGGACGAGTTCGGCGGGCAGCGCATCGAACGCGATGCCGTCCTGCCAGCCGGCGTCGAGCCGGGCGGCGAGTTCCTGGGTAGCGTGGATCATGGCGAGCGGGGGAGCGTGTGGAGGGCGCGGCGTCAGGCCGGCGATTGCTTGGTGACGGCCGGGGCGGCGGGTTCGCCCGCGAAGCGGCTGTCGGGCTGCATGCGGAAGGCCAGGACGACGCCCACGCCCATCAGGACCATGCTGCCGATGAAGGGCAGTTGCCAATCGCCGAAGCGGTCGATCACGTAGCCGGAAATCACGGGCGAGAGGATGGCGGCCAGCGCGGAACCCGAATTCATCATGCCGCTGGCGGTGCCGGAGTACTCGGGCGCGATGTCCATCGGCACCGCCCACATCGGGCCGATCGTCATCTCGGCGAAGAAGAAGCCGGCCGCGAGACAGGCCACCGACAGATACAGGTCGTGCGCGAACACCAGCAGCGGGATCAGCGACAGCAGCGTCAGCAGCATGCAGATCGCGACCATCCAGCACCGGGCCTGCTTGAGGCTGCCGGTGCGCGCGTGGAGCCGGTCGGTGAGCACGCCGCCGAGCGTGTCGCCGAGCACCCCGGCGAAGAACACGGCGGACGCGAACACGGCCGATTGCTTGAGGTCGAGCGCGTAGCTGTGCAGGAAGTACTGCGGAATCCAGCTCAGGAACAGCCACAGCGTCCAGCCGTAGCAGAAGTACACCGTCGTGACCGGCAGCATGCGCTTGAACAGCGGCCCCCAGGGCACGTTCGCGGGTTTCTGCTTCGGCGCGGGCAGCGCGTCGAGTTCGGCCTGCGTGATGCGCGGATGATCCTTCGGATGCTCGGTGTAGACGAGCGCCCACACCACGACCCACAACAGGCTGATGGCGGCGCACAGGTAGAACGATTCGCGCCAGCCGTGCACGGCCATGATGGCGACCACCGCGGCCGGCGCGACGGCGTTGCCGATGCGCGAGAACGCGTGGGTGATGCCTTGCGCGAAGCCGCGCCGTTCGCGCGGCACCCAGCGCGCCATGGCCGAGGTCGCGGCCGGGAAGGTCGCGCCCTCGCCGAGGCCGAGCAGCAGGCGCGCGGCCAGCAGCGAGACGAGGCCGCCCGCCATCCCGGTGAGCAGCGTCGCCACGGCCCACAGCAGGCCGCACGCGAGCAGCGTGCGGCGCGCGCCGAAGCGGTCGCTGACCCAGCCGCCGATGATCTGGAATACGAGGTACGGATAGGCGAAGGCCGAGAACACCAGGCCGATCTCCGTCTTGTTGAGGCCGAATTCGCGGCCGAAGCCGGCGGCGGCGGTGCTGACGTTCACGCGATCGAGGTAGGTGATGAAGTACATCACGCACAGCATCACCAGCACGATGCTGGTCGCTCGGAACAGCTTCATGTTGCGTCTCCTGGATGTCATCGGGCGTGCGGCGGGCCGGCTCTGCGTCCGGCTGGTGAAACGGATGAGGGGGCGGGCGCGCCCCGGCCGCGCGGGCGGGGCGTGTCGTGTCGGGCGTCGCGCCGTCGCGCGTCGCGCCGTCGCGCGGGACGCCCGGTCAGGCCGCCGCGCGCAGCGCGGTCGGATGCGAGGTCGAGGCCAGGTAGTCCATCGCCGCGACCGCGCCGCTGTCGGCCAGCGGCACGCCGGCCAGCTTGAGGCCCATCTCGCAGCCCGCGAGCGCGGCCATCAGCGTGAGGTCGTTGCAGTCGCCCAGGTGGCCGATGCGGAACATCCGGCCGCGCAGCTTGCCGAGCGCCTGCCCGAGCGACATGTCGAAACGTTCGTAGATGAGCTTGCGCACGGCGTCGGCGTCGATGCCGTCGGGCATCATCACGCCGGTCAGCACGGGGCTGTAGACGGCCGGATCGGCGCACTGGATCGGCAGGCCCCACGCGCGCACCGCGCGGCGGGTGGCTTCCGCGAGCCGCTGATGGCGCGCGAACACGCGGTCGAGCCCCTCGCCGAGGATCATGTCGAGCGCTTCCGACAGGCCGTACAGCAGGTTGGTGTTGGGGGTGTACGGCCAGTAGCCGGTGCGGTTGGCCTCGATGATCTCGTCCCAGCCCCAGAACGCTCGCGGCAAACGCGCCGTGCGGCTCGCCGCGAGCGCCTTCGGAGACACCGCGTTGAAGCTGATGCCGGGCGGCAGCATCAGGCCTTTCTGCGAACCGGAGACCGTCACGTCCACGCGCCATTCGTCGTGGCGGTAGTCGGCGGAGGCGAGCCCCGAGATCGTGTCGACCATCAGCAGCGCCGGGTGCCCGGCCGCATCGATCGCGCGGCGCACCGCCGCGATGTCGGAGGTGACGCCGGTCGAGGTTTCGTTGTGCACCACGCAGACCGCGCGGATCTCGTGCGCGGCGTCGGCGCGCAGGCGCGCCTCGATCAGGTCGGCCTGCACGCCGCGCCGCCAGCCCTCGATGCCGGGCAGGCCGATGAACCCGGGCTTCAGGCCGAGCGCCTCGGCCATCTTCTTCCACAGCGTCGCGAAATGCCCGGTCTCGTACATCAGCACCGCGTCGCCGGGGCTCAGCGTGTTGGTCAGCGCGGCTTCCCACGCGCCCGTGCCCGACGCCGGATAGATGATCACCGGCTGGGTGGTCTTGAACACCTGCTTGATGCCGGCCAGCACCTTGAGCCCCAGCGCGCCGAACTCCGGGCCGCGGTGATCGATGGTGGGGTGGCTCATGGCCCGCAGGATGCGGTCGGGCACCGGGCTCGGGCCCGGGATCTGGAGGAAGTGGCGGCCGGACGGGTGGAAATCGAGCGCTTGCATGGTAGTTCTGTCTCCTGATTTGCATTTTGAATTTTGCATGCAAAATACTTTAGCAGAGCAAGCCGATGGATTCAAAGTGAAGAATTAAGCGGAAATGGCGGTGTTTACCCGTTGTTTGCAGTGCAATATCGCGGGTCAGGGAAGTTGAAGTAGAATCGTTGCGAGCAAGAATGAAGGGTTTTGCATGCAAGATTCAGAAAATTCGGGGCCCGGCGCGACGGCCCCGGCGCTGCCCCGGCTGGAACGCCAGCGGCTGCACGACACGGTGGTCGACCATCTGCGCGGCTTCATCGTCGAGGGCGTGCTCGCGCCGGGCATGCGCCTGAACGAGCGCGAGCTGTGCGAGACGCTGGGCATTTCGCGCACGCCGCTGCGCGAGGCGTTCAAGGTGCTCGCGGCCGAGGGCCTGCTCGTGCTGTCGCCCAATCGCGGCGCGAGCGTCTATCGGATGGGCGAGGCGGAGATCCGCGAGACCTTCGAGCTGATGTCGGGGCTGGAGGCCTTTTCCGGCGAGCTGGCGTGCGAGCGCATCACGCCCGCCGAGCTGGCCGAGATCAAGGCGCTGCACTATGCGATGCTGGCGTGTCGCGTGCAGAACGATCTGCCCGGCTATTACAGCCGGAATCAGGAGATCCACGACCGCATCAACGAGGCCGCGCGCAACTCGGCCTTGCGCAACACCTATCAGTCGATCAATCGACGCATCATGTCGATGCGTTTCCGTTCGAATCAGCTTGCCGAGAAATGGGATCGCGCCGTGCACGATCACGAGGAGATGATCAAGGCGCTCGAAGCGCGCGACGGCCGCGCGCTGGCGGCGATCCTGCGGCGTCACCTGCTGGAGAAGCGCGACGCGGTGCTGCTGATGCACGCGGAAGCGGAAGCCGCGAGCCGGACGGTGCAAGGGCGCGCGTAGCGGGGTGGGACAGGCGCGGGCGCTGTGGGGGGCGGTGTCGCCGCACGGGCGGCCCGCGCAACGCGTGGTGGAAGGTTGATGCTTCTGCCTGCTTCTGCTTCTGCTTCTGCTTCTGCTTCTGCCGCTGCCGCTTCCGCTTCCGTCGCTTCCCCTGCTTCCATCGCCCCCGTGGCTCCGGCCTCTCCCGCTGCTTCCGCCGGCCGGCGCGCTACGCCGATACCTTCGCGAGCCGGCGCGCCTGATCCCGCCTCACCAGCCGCGTCGCCGCCGCGCGGTACAGCGGCGACGGACGCCGCTGGTCCTCGCACAGGCACGTGTAGGTCATCTTGATCACGTGGTCGTCGTCCGATTCCACGGCCATCCGGCAGATCTCGTGCCATTCGAGGTCGAGGTCGAGGTCGAGGTCGAGGTCCAGCGCCGACGCCTCGCTTCGCGCGGGCCTGCGTACGCTCGCATAGGCCGCGCACAGCGCGACCCACAACGGCGGCAGCAAGGCGGCGACCTGCACCTTGGGCAGCCGCGCGAAAACCGTGCGCGCGGCGTGCGTGGCCGTGACCGTGTGCAGGATCGTGAAGTCGGGCGTGCGCCAGTACGCGTCGAGCGTGGCCGCCGCGATGGCGTCGATCAGCGACGCGCTGGGCGGCGGCGCGAGGACGGCCTGCCTGAAACGCGCGTCGTCGCCGACCTTGCGCAGGCGGCTCGTGATCATCTCGCCCTGCACGCCGGCTTCGCCCATCGCGCGCGCGGCCTGTTCGAACGCGGCGCCGACGCTGTCCGCCCGGGGAACGCCGTCGAGCGCGACGTCGAGCGGCAGATGCCCGGCGACCAGCGCCGCGAGACCGGAGGCGATCTCGCCGGCATGGCCGGCTTCGAGACCGTAGGCAAGCCGGATCAGCGCATGAAACGCGCCTGACGCGGGCGCGAACGGGATATCCCGCATCACCGCAACGAGAACGGGCGGCGCGCCGTCCTCCGCGATCCAGTCGAGGAAGACGGCGCGCAATGCGCCGAATGCTTTCGCGTCGCCGAGATGCCGCGCCCAGTCGCGCCGCGCGATGACGGTGTCGACCGGTGGGGCGTCCAGGGCGTATGTGCGCGTCCAATAGTCGAAGAAGGCCCGCAGCCGGGCCGGCGACGCGCCCATCCGGCGCAGCGCGACGAGCGCCATCGGGCAGTGGTTGGTCGTGCCCCGGCCGCCGAGCGCGAAGCGCGCATTGGCGTCGAGCAGTTCGGCCAGGGTCAGGTCTGCATCGCTCTTCCACATGGTTCGGGTTCCGGTTCGAGGAGATGTGTCGCAGTATAGAAGTTGAAGTTAACTTGAACTCAATATGATTTCTTTGTCCGCTTCGTTATCGGCAACGGACGTGCGTGGGCGTACTGCTCGCGGGAACGCGTCGTTGGGCGCGGAGGACTCGCGCGCATGGGTCGCGCGGCGCATGGCGACGATTTGATCGCGCCTTTCCCGCCTGCATCGACCGGGCTTGCCGGGCGCGCCGACGGCGCAATCGCCCTCATGACAAAGGGGACATGGGCGGCGCGCCGATCCGGAAACCGTTCGGTCGCCATTATTGCGCGGGTACGCGGCAAGCCGTCGCCACGGCGCGCGGGGCGTCTCCATTCGACTTGCGCAGGCGGGCATAAGCAAAGACAAATTCGTCATTTCCGGCGTCGCCTTGGCACTTCCATACTGGTTTATTGCGCGAGCCCGCGTGCTTGGCGCGCGAGCCCGCGCACGCGCCGCGTGTGCCATCGTCGCGGCTGTCATCACATCGTCAGGGGGAGCGCCATGAGCGATACGTCGATTCACCGCGCGCATGCGGCGAGCGACACGGCGGCCGGCACGGCCGGACGCCGGCCGTTCGGCACCGAGGACTGGTGGGCCGTCGCGATCGGCCTGTTCGTGATCGTCGTCGCCTATCTGCTGTTCGTCTTCGGCGGCAGCCTCAAGGGGCTCGCGGTCGCGCCGGCGAAGTGGGCGGAGGTCGGGCAGCTGGCCGGCGACCTGGGCCGGCACGCGTCGGGCTATGCCGCGCTGTTCGTCGCGTTCGCGCTCGTGTTCTCGGTGGCGATCGCCGCGCTGCGTTTGCCGGTCGCGCAATTCGTGCCGGGCTTTCTCGTCGTGTTCGCCGTCTCGGCCGCGATCGTCGCGATCGGCGCCTGGGCGCGGGCGAGCGCCTACAATCTCGAACCGCCGCTGCTCGCGCTGCTGCTCGGCCTGCTCGCATCGAACCTGTTCACGCTGCCCGCGTGGCTCGCGCCCGCGTTGCGCGTCGAGTTCTACATCAAGGTGGGCATCGTGCTGCTCGGCGCGACCCTGCCGCTCACCCTCATCGTCTGGGCCGGCCCGGTTGCCGTCGGACAGGCGACGATCGTGTCGCTCGTCACCTTCTTCGTGATCTATGCGGTCGCGCGCGCGTTGTCGCTCGATCGGCGCTTCGCTGCCGTGCTCGGCGTGGGCGGGGCGGTGTGCGGCGTGTCAGCCGCGATCGCGATCGCCGGCGCGGTGCGCGCGCGGCGCGAACAGGCCTCGGTGGCGATCTCGCTCGTGGTGGGATGGGCGATCGTGATGGTGTTCGCGCTGCCGGCCCTCGCGCGCGCGCTCGGCCTGCCGACCGGCATCGCGGGCGCGTGGATCGGCACCTCCGAATTCGCGGACGCCGCCGGGATCGCGGCGGCGCAAGCGTATGGCGATTTCGCGCGGCATGCGCCGGGCACAGTGGCGGGCGCGCCCGATGCGGCCTTGCAGGCGTTCGTGCTGATGAAGGTGGTCGGCCGCGACATCTGGATCGGCATCTGGGCGTTCGTGCTCGCGCTCGTCGCGACCACGCGCTGGGAGCGCGATGCCCAGGGCGAGCCGGTACGGGCCGAGGCGCGCGCGAAGGAGATCTGGACGCGTTTCCCGAAGTTCGTGATCGGTTTCGTGATCGCCTCGGTCTTCGTCACGTGGGTCGCGTCGCACTACACGCTGGCCGACTATCGCAGCATCGTCACCCCCGACTTCGTCGCGCCGATCGTCGCGTTGCGCACCTGGGCCTTCACGTTCTGCTTCCTGAGCATCGGCCTCACGACGCGTTTCGCGTTGCTCGCGTCGACCGGGATCCGGCCGTTCGCGGCCTTCACCGCCGGGGTCGCGGTCAACATCGTGATCGGCTATCTGTTGTCCGCGCATGTGTTCGCGCCATACTGGTCGGCGCTCGGGCAATGAACGCGCGCACGGATCCGGATGCGGCGGTCTGCCGCCATTGCGTGCACTGGCGCGACGATCGCGCGCTGCTCGAGGCGGCCATCGGCGGCCTGGCGTCGTTCGGGTCGGCGTATGGCGCGAGCGTGGGCGACAGCCGCCTGTGCGTGCGGCTGGATCGGCTCGTGTCACCGCGCGACGGCTGTGCCGGGTTCGCGCGCCGGGGAGACGTGAGGGAGTGACGCGGTGGGTGCGATGTCGTTCTTCGTCGCGTCGGCTTCGGGTGGGATGGGACGGCTGCCGCATTACCCTTGTGTACGGCGGAAAGGGAATTGCGCCGTGTCGAAATGCTCGACGAGATAGTTCGCGAACGAACGGACCTTGATCGGAAGATGACGCCGATTCGAATAGGCGACCTGGATTTCGAGGCTGGTAAGTTCGTATTCCTTCAGTAACTCGGCCGGCGCTCCCGACGCGATGTCGCGGGCCACGGTGTATTCCGACAGGCATGGCGATGCCGACTCAGCAGCGCCACCCGTCGTCGACTGCACGCGGTGCGAGCCGTGTCGGCCCGACACTTCCGCCTCGGCGCGCGCGACGCAGCCTGAGCGCGATGCGCCGCGACGCCTGGCGCGATGCGGTGCGGAACGCGCGGAAATCGTGTGTAGTTTCGGTGGAGGCGCAAGAAATATAGTCCCGATTTCGGCGCATCTCATCGCCAGTGTTGAGACAAAATTGAGGTTTCGTGGCGGGCATTGTTCTGTACTCCGGGCAACGCCACCATTGCACGACATTCCCGATTGCTCAACTGCTGGTCCCTACGATGAATTCGCTGATACTGATTGCTGAAGACGAGCCCGAAATCGCGGAGATACTCGAGGCATATCTGGTTCGCGAGGGTTTTCGCACCTATCGCGTCGGCAACGGCCAGGCCGTGCTCGATCTGCATCCGCTCCTGAAACCCGACCTGGTCCTGCTCGACATCAAGCTGCCCGAGAAGGACGGTTGGGAAGTGCTGACCGAATTGCGCCGGCGAGGCAACACGCCCGTCGTGATCATCACCGCGCTCGATCAGGACATCGATCGATTGCAGGGTCTGCGCATCGGCGCCGACGACTACATCTCCAAGCCGTTCAATCCCGTCGAGGTGGTCGCGCGCATCCGCGCCGTGCTGCGGCGCTCCGGCGCCACCGCGAACGGCAACGTGATCCGCGTGGGCAGCCTCGAGATCGATACCGAGAGCTACATGACGAAGGTTCGCGCGGAGGCCGGCGAGACCCTCGTGTCGCTGACGTTGACCGAATTCCGGCTGCTCGCGCACATGGCCAAGTCGCCGAGCCGCGTCTTCACGCGCGGCGAGCTGGTCGACGCCTGCCTGGGCGGCGGCGGCGCGCTCGAGCGCACG
The DNA here is from genome assembly GCF_058803765.1 of Burkholderia sp. GW821-FHT14F03. Taxonomy (NCBI): domain Bacteria; kingdom Pseudomonadati; phylum Pseudomonadota; class Betaproteobacteria; order Burkholderiales; family Burkholderiaceae; genus Burkholderia; species Burkholderia sp. GW821-FHT14F03. Next base: position 59,441 of record NZ_JBXAPG010000027.1, on the reverse strand, counting down.
GTCGACAGCCACATCAGCCGGCTGCGCAAGAAGCTCGATTGCGCGGGCGCGCCCGGCATGCCGGAAGTGATGCGCGGCGTCGGCTATCGATTGCAGAAAATCCAGTGAACGCGCGCAGCCGGCTCAGCCAGCAGATCGTCCTGTCGATGAGTCTCGCGTCGATCGCCACGACCTTGTTCGTGTTCGTCGGCTCGTTCGTCATCTACGGGGTGGTCTATCGGCTGTCGCCGCCGCGGCACGGCGGCGCGCTCGACAGCGCGATTCCGCAGGCGAACGATTATCTGTTCTTCGCCCTGCTGCTGTTGACGGGGCTGGTCGCCGCCGTGATCGTCGCGACCCGGCTCGCGCGGCGCATTCTGAAGCCGCTCAATTCGCTCGCGGAGAGCGCGCGCCGGATCGCGGCCGGCGACCTGAGCGCGCGGGCCGCGCCCGGCGACCGCTCGCTCGCCGAGACGGCGCTGCTGGTCGACGATTTCAACGCGATGGCGGTGCGCCTGCAGGACATGGCGGCGGAGATGAGCGCGTGGAACGCGGCGGTCGCGCACGAGCTGCGCACCCCGCTCACGATCCTCAAGGGCCGGCTTCAGGGGCTCGGGGATCGCGTGTTCGAACTCGACGACACGCTGGTGCGCAACCTGCTCAGCCATGTCGAAGGGCTGACGCGGCTCGTCGACGATCTGCAGATCGTCACGCTGCAGGACACCGGACGGCTCGACATGAACATGCAGCCGACCGACATCGGGCTCGAGGTGCGCAACGCGGTCGATTCGATCGGCGACACGCTGCACGACGCGGGCTTCTCGGTCGAGCTGCTCGCCGCCGGCGCGGTGCTGCCCTGCGACGGCGCGCGCATTCGCCAGGCCCTGCTCGCGCTGCTCGACAACGCGCGGCGCTACGCGGTGCCCGGCAAGCTGCGCGTCGAACTCGCGGTGCGGGCCGCGAGCGTCGCGCTGCGCGTGGAGGACGAGGGGCCTGGCCTGAGCCCGGAGTTTGCACGCCATGCGTTCGATCCGTGGACGCGCGCGGACGTCTCGCGTTCGCGCCAGTTCGGCGGTTCGGGGCTGGGCTTGTCCGTGGTGCGGGCGATCGCGCATGCGCACGGCGGCCATGCGCGCTATCGCGCCTCGTGCCTCGGCGGCTCGCTGTTCGAGCTGGAGATCCCGCGCCGGGGCCGCTTCGCGCCGCACGCCGGGGCATCCATCGTTCCGCGGCTTTCGTAAAGCGGCCGGCGCGCCGGGCGGACCTCGCGCTATGATGTGCGTCGCCGTTGCGTGGCGCATTCCGGATCGTCGGGATCGGCCACGGGCTCCGATCCACCCTTCCGCGAATTCCAGATGACCCAGCGCTTCATCTCTTTCGTTCCATGCCGCATCGCATTCGCCGCCGCGACGCTCGCGCTGGCCGCCAGCGGCGTCGTCCTGGCCGCTCCGCCGCCGGTGTCCGACGCCGCCGCGTCCATTCCGGCGTCCGGGTATGCGCAGCCGCCCAAGCCGATCCTCGACGTGATGCGCGCGCCGCCCGTGCCGATGCCCGTCGTCAGCCCGACCGGCGACCGGCTGCTGCTCGTGTCGTGGCAGGACTATCCGTCGATTTCCCGTGTCGCCACGCCATTCCTGCGTCTGGCCGGCGTGCGCGTGGAGCCCGGCAATCACAGCCGTCACGACACGGAAGGCGGCTACGGGATCACGCCGTGCGCGACCCGCTTCTCGCTGGTCCATGCGCCGGCCGGCGCGGCGCGCACGGTCGCGCTGCCCGCCGGCGTGTGTGCGAGCCGCCCGCTGTGGAGCGCCGACGGCAAACGCTTCGCGTTCGAGAACACCACGGCCCGCTCGGTCGACCTGTGGATCGGCGACGGCGAGACCGGCGCGGTGCGCCAGGTGGCCGGCGTGCAGCTCAATCCGATGTTTGACGACGAACTCCAGTGGATGCCGGACCAGCATACGCTGCTCGTGAAGCTCGTGCCCGCGCGCCTCGGGCCGCCGCCGCCCGCGCCCGCGCTGCCGGAAGGGCCGAGCATCCAGCAGTCGGACGGCAAGTCCGGCCAGAGCAGCACCTATGAAGCGCGCGACACGCTCAAGAACGCGCACGACGTCGCGCTGTTCGACTACTACGCGGCGTCGCAGCTCGCGCTGGTCGATGCGCGCGACGCGCGCGTCACGCCGGTCGGCGGCGTGGGGCGCTACGACGGGCTCGCGCCCGCGCCGGACGGCCGCCACGTGCTCGTATCGACGATCGGCAAGCCATATTCGTACATCACGACGGCCGAGCGTTTCCCGCACGACTTCGTGGTCTGGGATCTCGCGGACCGCGCGCATCCCGCGACGCATGCGATCGCGTCGCGCCCGCTGACCGACCGGGTGCCGATCGGCGGCGTGCCGCTCGGGCCGCGCGCGTTCTCGTGGCGCGCGACCGAGCCCGCGACGCTGGTGTGGGCGGAAGCGCTCGACGGCGGCGACTGGAACGTGGAGGCGCCCGAGCGCGACCGCGTGATGATGTCGAAGGCGCCGTTCGATCAGCCGCCGCGCGAGGTGCTGCGGCTCAAGCAACGCTACGCGGGCTTCGTCTGGGGCGGGCGGCCCGATCTCGCGCTGCTGTCCGAGTACGACCTGAACCGGCACTGGCGGCGCGGCCTGCTGGTCGACGTCGATGCGGCGCAACCGACGCCGCGCGTGCTGTGGGATCTGTCGACCGACGAGAAGTACGGGAACCCGGGCGTGCCGGTGACCCGCGCATTGCCGAACGGCTTTCGCGTGATGCGCGAGGACGGCGGCGCGATCTTCCTGGCGGGCGCGGGCGCGTCGCCGCAGGGCAACCGGCCGTTCCTCGACCGGCTCGACCTCGCGACGCTCAAGACCGCGCGCCTGTTCCGCAGCGACACGTCGAGCTACGAGCAGTTCATCGCGTTCGCGGGCGCCGACTCGCGCCGCTTCCTGACCTGGCATCAGTCGCCGGTCGATCCGCCGAACGTCCACGTGCGCACGCTGGGCGAGCCGCTCGACGCGCCGGCGACGGGCGAGCCCGCGTTCGCCTCGAATGGCGCGGCGCTCACGCATGTCGAGGACCCGGCGCCGGCGGTGCGGCAGATCAAGAAGCGTCTCGTCAAGTACAAGCGGGCCGACGGCGTGGAGCTGTCGTTCACGCTGTACACGCCGCCCGGCTATCGCGAGGGCACGCGCGTGCCGGCGATCCTCTACGCGTATCCGCTCGACTACGCCGACGAATCGAAGGCCGGCCAGATCAGCGGCTCGCAGGAGACCTTCACCACGTTGAAGAACTACCGGCTGCTGCTGCTGGCGGGCTACGCGATCATCGACAACGTGTCGTTCCCGATCGTCGGCGACCCGAAGCGCGCGTACGACACCTATACGGAGCAGCTCGTCGCCGACGCGAAGGCGGCGGTCGACGAGGCGGTGCGGCTCGGCGTCGCGGACCCCGACCGGATCGGCGTCACCGGTCACAGCCACGGCGCGCTGATGACGGCCAACCTGCTCGCGCATTCGGACCTGTTCCGCGCGGGCGTCGCGACGAGCGGCTCGTACAACAAGACGCTCACGCCGTTCGGCTTCCAGAACGAGCGGCGCTCGGTGTGGCAGGCGCAGGACGTCTACCTGAAGGTGTCGCCGTTCTTCTATGCGGACCGCTTGAAGACGCCGCTGCTGATCGTGCACGGCGCCGACGACGCGAACCCCGGCACGACGCCGTTGCAGGCGAGCCTGCTGTACGAGGCGATCCGCGGCAACGGCGGCACCACGCGTCTCGTGATGCTGCCGCATGAACCGCATTGGTATACGGCGCTGGAGTCGAACGAGCAGCTGGTGGCGGAGATGCTGACGTGGTTCGACCGCTATGTGAAGAACGCGCCGCCGCGCGCGCCGGCCGCGACGAAGCCGGCCGCCGGCTGACAGACGGCGAGGGGCTGGACGCGGGGTGACGTGTCCGGCCCGGAGGCGGGGGCGGGCCGGTGGGACTCCGGTGAGGCGCGGGCGGGTCGGGGGCGCGATCGACGGGCTGGGTCGGGGGCTTCGCGGTCTGTACGGTTGATGGCTCCGGCCTTCGGCGCTGGGCTCACAGCTCACAGCTCGTGGCTCCGGGCCCACGGCCCACGGCCCACGGCCCACGGTCCACGGTCCACGGCCCACGGCCCACGGCCCACGGCCCACGGCCACGGCCACGGCCACGGCCACGGCTCACGGCCCACGGCCACGGCCACGGCTCACGGCTCACGGCCCACGGGCCCACGGCCACGGCCACGGCCACGGCTTACGGCTCGCGGCCTACGGTCTAAGGATCTATGGCCCCCGGCTCCGCGCGGCCCGGCCCAAAAGGCCAAACGCCCCAAACGCCCCCGGGCATATCCCACCCCCGCCCGTCGCTGCGATAATCTCCCCCAACGTCATACCCGGCGCGCCTCCCGCGCGCCGGCCGCCTGTTTCACCCCCCAAGTCATGCAAGGACAACATGGCATCGGATTTCCCCGACGAGATCGCGCCGGGCGCCCGTGATCTGCGGCTGCGCCGGGAGCGCGGCTTCTGGCGCTGGCAACTGGTGAAGTGGTGGATCCAGGGGCACGGAAAGGACGGCTACACGTTCAGGCTGCTGCTGGTCCCGCTCGTCCTGGTGTTCGTCGTGGTGTTCGGCCTGCTGCTGCTCGAACAGATCGTCTGCGCGCTGATCTTCAGCGCCGTGATGACGGTATTCCTGGGCGTCGCCGGCTTTCACGGCACGAAGCGCGAGCTGCTGCTGCGCTCCGCCGCGACGCGCGCGGTCACGAAGGCGCGCGCCAAGCAGGCCGCGGAGCGCTTTTCATCGCTCGGCGTCGGCGCGACGGTGCTCGCGATCTTCGTCAGCGCGACCTCGGTGTCGCTCGCGCTGTACGACCTGCCGCTGCTCGATACCGCGCTCAAGGATGCGTTCTCGATGTTCATCGCGCTCGTGTTCCTGCCGGTCTACGTGTCCGGCGCGGTGCGCAAGCTCGCGGTCGCGCGCATCGAGGAACTGGAGGCCTTGCGCAACGATACGGTCGGCGCGGCGCTGACGCGCGATCGCGCGGGCCGGGTGCGCGCGGTGGCGGTGGTCGGCCCGGCGGCCCGGGCGGAGGTGCCGGTGCGGGCCTATCTGATCCTGCGTTTCGAGCCGCCCGTCACGCAGTTGCTGGAACGCGAGGTCGACGGCGGCACGGCGGCCCGCGAAGCTGCGCGCCCGCCCGGCTAGGCCGCGTGCTTGCGCGCGGGCGGGCCGTCGACCGGCCAGCTCAATTCGAAGCGCGTGCCGCCGCCCGCGGGCTCGCAGCGGGTCTGCCCGCCGTGCGCGTGCGCGATCGCCGCGACCACGGCCAGCCCGAGCCCGCTGCCGCCCGAGCGCACGTTGTCCGCGCGCCGGAACGCCTCGAACACATGCGGCGCGAGTTCGGGCGACACGCCCGGACCGTCATCCTCGACGCTCAACCGACAGACGCCCCGCGCCACCCGCGTGCGGATCCGGATCGCGCCGGGGTCCGCGTGACGCCGCGCGTTTTCGAGCAGCGCGAGCAGCACCTGGCGGATCCGCACCGGATCGCAGCGCGTCGCCCGCGGATCGAGTTCCAGCTCCACGCGCTGACCGGCTTCGCGCAGCGGCGCCTCGAACAGCGTGACGACCGACTGGATGTCGGCGACGAGATCGGTGTGCTGTAGTTGCAGGTCGAGGTGGCCGCTTTCGGCGAGGCTGATCACGCGCAGGTCCTCGATCAGCCGAGCCAGCCCCTCGACCTGGGTCTGCAGGCTGCGGAACTGCGCGGGCTCGGGGCTGAACACGCCTTCCGCGAGCCCTTGCAGCCGGCCGCGCAGGATCGTGACCGGGGTGCGCAGCTCGTGGGCGATCGCCGCGTTCCAGAAGGCCTGCTCCCTGGTCACGCGCTGCAACTGGCCGGCCAGCGCGTTGAAATCGTCGGCGAGCAGGGCGATCTCGTGCAGCGAGCGGTCGCCCGCGATCGCGCGCGCGCCGAGATCGCCCTGCGCGACCCGGCGGATGCCCTCCGCGACCGAGTTCAACGGCACCAGGATCCGGCGCGCGAGCTTGACCGCGACGGCGACCGCCAGCGCGAGGCCGGCCAGCGTGGTCAGGCTCAGCCAGACCCATTCCGGGCCGGTCGGGATCAGCCAGTTGCCGTGCTCGGTGTAGTGGGCCGCCCAGTATTTGAAGGCCACGTAGTAGAACGCGGTCGCGGTCAGCACGACGAGCAGCGTCACGCCCACTGAAATCGCCGCCATCGACAACGCGATCTGGCGGCTCAGGCCATCCAACCTCATTCGGTGCTCCACAGCTTGTAGCCGACGCCGCGCACGCCCACCGGCACGCCCGTGACGCCCAGGTCGTCCAGTTTCTTGCGCAGCTTGCTGACGTGGCTGTCCACCGTGCGTTCCAGCGCATCGCCCTCCGGCAGGCAGGTCGCCATCAGCTCGGCGCGGCTGAACACGCGCTTCGGCGCGCGCGCCAGCTGCGCGAGCAGCTTGAATTCGGTCAGGGTCAGCGTGAGCGTGTGGCGCCGCGCGCCGACCTGCACGACGGCCTCGTGATTGTCCAGGTCGATCTCGAACGGCGCGGCGCGCAGGATGCGCTGCTCCGCCCGCGCGCCCGCCATCGAGCGGCGCAGCACGGCCTGGATCCGCGCGACCACCTCGGCCGGGTTGAACGGCTTGACCACGTAGTCGTCCGCGCCGATGCGCAGGCCCATCAGCTTGTCGAGGTCCTGGTCGAGCGCGGTCAGCAGGATCACGGGCGTGCTGCCGCGATGGCGGATCTCGGCGAGCGCCTGCCAGCCGTCCACCTCGGGCATCTGCACGTCCAGCAGCACCAGGTCGGGCTTGAGCGACAGGTGCAGGTCGAGCGCGCGGCGGCCGTCGGCCGCATGCACGCTGCGATAGCCGCTGCGCGCGAGATAGGCCGCGACGATCTCGGCGATTTCGGGCTCGTCCTCGGCGATGAGGATCAGCGCCTGGCCGTTCTGGGCGGCGTCGGACGGGGAATTGGGATCGGGCATGGCGGGGGCTTCGCGTTTCGGTTGCATCTCCATTGAATCTCCATATTAACGCAGAGGAAACCCCATCGGACCCGTTCACACTGGCGTCCGTGTTGAGCTGGCGATTGGCCGCCGGCAACCTGAGGAACCATTGATATGAAGAACGAACGACTATGCCGCACGGGCGGCGTATGCGCGCTGGTGGTCGCGTTGCTGGCGGGATGTGGACAATCCGAGCAGCAGGCCGGACCGGTCGCGGTGCCGGTGGCCGCGACCGCGGTGAGGCAGGCGCCCCTGCAAATCACCGAGGATCTGCCGGGCCGCGTGGCGGCCGTGCGGATCGCCGAGATCCGTCCGCAGGTGAGCGGCATCGTGTTGCGGCGGATGTTCGAGCAGGGCACCGAGGTGCGTGCGGGCCAATCGCTGTTCCAGATCAACCCCGCGCCGTTCAAGGCCGACATGGATACCGCCGCGGCCGCGCTGCAACGCGCCGAGGCCGCGCTCGCGCGCGCCAAGGTGCAGACCGCGCGCCTCCAGCCGCTCGTCGAGGCGGACGCGATCAGCCGGCAGGTGTATGACGACGCGGTGACGCAGCGCGACCAGGCCGCGGCCGACGTCGCGCAGGCGCGCGCCGCGCTCGCGCGCCGCCAGCTCGACCTGAAGTTCGCCACGGTGGACGCGCCGATTTCCGGCCGCATCGATCAGGCGCTCGTGACCGAAGGCGCGCTCGTCGCCAGCACGGACGCCAACCCGATGGCGCGCATCCAGCAGATCGACCAGGTGTATGTGGACGTGCGCCAGCCGGCGGCGTCGCTCGAAGCGCTGCGCGACGAACTCGCCAGGCACGGCGGCGCGAACGACGGCCTTCCGGTCACGCTGCTGCGCGACAATGGCGAACCGTATGCGATGCGGGGCCGCATCCTGTTCTCGGGCGTCAACGTCGACGCCGGCACCGGCGACGTGCTCGTGCGCGTGCTCGTGGACAACCCGCAGCGTCAACTGCTGCCGGGCATGTACGTGCGTGCGCGGCTCACGCGCGCGAACTACAAGGATGCGCTCACGGTGCCGCAGCAGGCGGTGGTGCGCTCGGGCGGCAAGCCGCAGATCTGGACGCTCGACGCGAAGGGCAACGTGCACCTGAAGCAGATCGAGCTGGGCGAGCTGGCGGAGCGCCGCTACCGGATCCGCGCCGGCGTGCAGCCCGGCCAGAAGGTCGTGGTCGAGGGCATGGAGCGTCTCACCGACGGCGCGGCGGTCACCGCGAGCGACTGGACGTCGCCCGAGGCGGCCTCGGCCGCCCGGCACTGAATCACGGGGAGCACAGCGTCATGGCTCAATTCTTTATCCGGCGTCCGGTGTTCGCGTGGGTGATCGCGCTCTTCATCATCCTGATGGGGCTGATCGCGATCCCGCAGCTGCCGATCGCACGCTATCCGTCGGTCGCGCCGCCGTCCGTCACGATCAACGCCACTTATCCCGGCTCGACGCCGCAAACCATGAGCGACGGGGTGCTGAGCCTGATCGAGCGTGAGCTGTCGGGCGTCAAGAACCTGCTCTACTTCGAATCGTCGGCCGACACCTCGGGCGGCGCGCAGATCACCGTGACGTTCAAGCCCGGCACGGACCCGGCGCTCGCGCAGGTCGACGTGCAAAACAAGCTCAAGGCCGTCGAGCCGCGCCTGCCGCCCGTGGTGCGCCAGAACGGCGTGATCGTGGAATCGGCGTCGTCCGGCTTCCTGATGTTCATCAGCCTGCGTTCCGATTCGGGCCGCTTCAGCGAAGGCGACCTGAACGACTACATGGCGCGCAGCGTCGCGGAGGAACTGCGGCGGATCGAAGGCGTGGGCCGCGTGCAGCTGTTCGGTTCCGAACGCGCGATGCGCATCTGGGTCGATCCGAACAAGCTGATCACCTACGGCCTGTCGATGACCGACCTGACGAACGCGATCGGGCAGCAGAACGTGCAGATCGCGCCCGGCAGCATCGGCGCGAACCCGGCGCGGGAAGGCCAGCGCGTGACCGTGCCGCTGACGGCGCAGGGCCAGCTGTCGACGCCCGAGCAGTTCGCCGCGATCGTGCTGCGCGCCAACGCGGACGGCTCGAAAGTCGTGCTCGGCGATGTCGCGCGCGTCGAGCTGGGCTCGCAGTCGTACAACTTCGTGAACCGCGAGAACGGCACGCCCGCCTCGTTCGCGGCGGTGCAGCTGTCGCCGGGCGCGAACGCGGTCAAGACCGCGGACTCGATCCGCGCGCGTCTCGTCGAGATCGGCAAGGCGATGCCGTCCGGCATGACCTACTCGGTGCCGTTCGACACCTCGCCGTTCGTCAAGATCTCGATCGAGAAGGTGCTGCACACGCTGATCGAGGCCATGGTGCTGGTGTTCCTCGTGATGTACCTGTTCCTGCAGAACGTGCGCTACACGCTGATCCCGGCGATCGTCGCGCCGGTGGCGCTGCTCGGCACCTTCACGGTGATGCTGGCGACCGGCTTCTCGATCAACGTGCTGACCATGTTCGGCATGGTGCTCGCGATCGGCATCATCGTCGACGACGCCATCGTGGTCGTCGAGAACGTCGAGCGCCTGATGGCGGAGGAAGGCCTGTCGCCGAAGGAGGCGACCATCAAGGCGATGAAGGAGATCACGGGCGCGATCATCGGCATCACGCTGGTGCTGACCGCCGTGTTCATTCCGATGGGCCTCGCGAGCGGCTCGGTGGGCGTGATCTACCAGCAGTTCACGCTGTCGATGGCGGTCTCGATCCTGTTCTCGGCGCTGCTCGCGCTGACGCTGACGCCGGCCCTGTGCGCGACCATGCTCAAGCCGGTCGAGCCGGGCCACCACGAGAAGCGCGGCTTCTTCGGCTGGTTCAACCGCCGCTTCGACCGCCTCACGCACTGGTATGAAACCCGCGTCGGCCGCCTGGTCGGCCGCGCGGGCCGCGTGATGCTGCTGTTCGTCGCGCTCTGCGGCGCGCTGGTGATCGGGTTCCGCATGCTGCCGTCGTCGTTCCTGCCGGAAGAAGACCAGGGCTACTTCATCACCAGCTTCCTGATGCCCGCGGATTCGACGAGCGAACGCACCTCGGACGTGATGGGGAAACTGGAGAAGCATCTCGCGTCGCGGCCGTCGATCAAGGCGAGCGTGTCGGTGATCGGCTACGGCTTCTCGGGTTCGGGGCCGAACGCCGCGCTGAACTTCAGCGTGCTGAAGGACTGGGACGCGCGCAACGGCGCGACCGCGTATGACGAAGCGTTGCGCGCGCAACAGGCGATGGCCGGCGTGACGGAAGGGATGGTGATGAGCCTGATGCCGCCCGCGATCGACGAGCTGGGCAACAGCGCGGGCTTCACGATGCGCCTGCAGGATCGCGCGAACCAGGGCAACGCGGCGCTCAAGGCGGCCGAAGCCAAGCTGCTCGAACTGGCGGCGCAAAGCAGGATCGTGACGGGCGTCTATCCGGACAGCCTGCCGGCGGGCACCAGCATTCGCCTCGACATCGACCGGCAGAAGGCCGAAGCGCTCGGCGTGTCGTTCACGAGCATCAGCGACACGCTGTCGGCCGCGATGGGCTCGACCTACGTGAACGATTTCCCGAACGCGGGCCGCATGCAGCAGGTGATCATCCAGGCCGATACGTCGGCGCGGATGCAGCTCGACAACGTGATGAAGCTCTACGTGCGCAACGCGAGCGGCGGCATGGTGCCGCTGTCGGAAGTGGTTCAGCCGGTGTGGACGGAAACGCCGCTGCAGCTGGTGCGCTTCCAGGGCTACCCGTCCGCGCGGATCTCGGGCACCGCGGCGCCCGGCTATTCGAGCGGCGCGGCCATGGCGGAGATGGAGCACCTGGCCGAGCAGCTGCCGAAGGGCTTCTCGGTCGCGTGGACCGGGCAGTCGCTGCAGGAACGCCAGTCGGCGTCGCAGGCGCCGATGCTGATGGCGCTGTCGATGATCGTGGTGTTCCTGGTGCTGGCCGCGCTGTACGAGAGCTGGTCGATCCCGCTGTCGGTGATGCTGGTGGTGCCGCTGGGCCTGATCGGCGCGATCGGCGCGGTGATGCTGCGCGGCCTGCCGAACGACGTGTTCTTCAAGGTCGGGATGATCACCGTGATCGGTTTGTCGGCGAAGAACGCGATCCTGATCGTGGAGTTCGCGAAGCAGCTGCGCGAGGAAGGCAAGGGGCTGATCGAGGCCGCCGTGCAGTCGGCCAAGCTGCGCCTGCGCCCGATCCTGATGACCTCGCTGGCATTCGGCCTCGGCGTGGTGCCGCTCGTGATCGCGACGGGCGCGAGCGCCGAGACGCAGCACGCGATCGGGACCGGCGTGTTCGGCGGAATGGTGACCGCCACCGTGCTGGCGATCTTCTTCGTGCCGGTGTTCTACGTGTTCGTGATGGGCATCCAGGAACGCATCGAAGCATGGCGCGCGGCGCGCAAGCCCGCCGCGCCGGGCCATGCACAGGAGGGTTGAGACCATGTCACGGCCTGTTCTTCACGTTGAGAAAAGAGTGGATGTCATGAGGTTGCTGATTCTTCCCATCGTGCTGGCGCTGTCGGCGTGTTCGCTGGCCCCGACGCTGGTCAAGCCGGACCTGCCGGTGCCGGCGGCCTATACGACGTCGGCGGGCGCCGCCGCGCCCGCGAGCCGGGTGCATGCGGCGGATCTGGGCTGGCGCGGCATGTTCGGCGATCGCCGCTTGCAGCGCTTGATCGAGCTGGCGCTCGAGAACAATCGCGATCTGCGGATCGCGACCTTGAACGTCGAGGCGGCGCGCGCGCAGTACGGGATCCAGCGGGCGGCGCGCCTGCCGTCGGTCGATGCGTCGCTGAGCGGCTCGCGCCAGCGGACGCCGGCCAATGCCGATCTCAATCCGCCGGTGCCCGAGAGCATCCAGAAACAGGTGGGCCTGGGGATCGGGATCAGTTCGTTCGAGATCGATCTGTTCGGGCGCGTCAAGTCGCTGTCGGATGCGGCGTTTGCGCGTTACCTGGCGACCGACGAAGGGCGGCGCGCGGCGCAGATCACGCTGGTCGGGGCGGTGGCGGACGCGTATTTCGCGGAGCGCGCCGCGTTCGAGCAGCGGGCGCTGGCCGAGCACACCTTGGCGGACTGGCAGCAGTCGCTGGATCTCGCGCGGCGCCTGAAGGAGGCGCATCAGGCGAGCGGACTGGATATCGCGCAGGCCGAAGGGCAGGTGGCGAGCGCCGATGCCGATCTGGAAGCGCGCTCGCGCGCCGTGGAGCAGGCGCGCAATGCGCTGCGGCTGCTGGTGGGGCGCGAGTTGCCCACGGATCTGCCCGAGCCGATCCCGCTGAATCAGCAGCCGGTCATCACGCAGCTGCCGGCCGGCTTGCCGTCGGAACTGCTGTTCCGTCGGCCGGACATCCTGCAGGCCGAGCAGAATCTCGTGGCGGCGAATGCGGATATCGGCGCGGCGCGCGCGGCGTTTTTCCCGAGGTTGTCGCTGACGACGTCGCTCGGGTTCATCAGCCCGGCGATGGGAAGCCTGTTCGACGGCGATCATCGCACCTGGGCGTTTTCGCCGCAGGTGACGGTGCCGCTGTTCCAGGGCGGGCGGCTGCGCTCGGAGCTGCGGCTCGCGGAGGTGCGCAAGTCGAGCGCGATTGCGGAATACGAGCGCGCGATTCAGGTGGCGTTCAAGGAGGTCGCGGACGGGTTGGCCGGGCAGGAGACGTTCGGCCGGCAGATCAATGCGCAGACTCGGGTCGTGGTGAGCGCCGAACGGCGCACGACATTGTCGAACCTGCGTTATCGCGCGGGGGTCGAGGGGCGGCTGGAGTTGCTCGATTCGCAGCGGCAGCTGTATGCGGCGCGGCAGACCTTGCTCGATCTGCGGCTGGCCGAATTCAGTAATTCGGTTGCGCTTTACAAGGCGCTGGGCGGCGGGTTGACCGAGGCCGATCTGACCGCGTCGACGGATACGAAGCCCTGATTGGCGGGCGGCGCATGCCGCCGGTTTCGAGAGAAGGTGAGCGTTGGTGGTCTTTGGACAGGGAGTTCTCCTGTCCATTTTTTTTGAAGGTCCGGGACATGTCGCCGGCTGGGGCGCGCGACGCCGGCAAGCAGGGGCCGATAGCCTCGCGCGACGGCCGATGCCGCCCGCGCGGCGCGACGTTTGTCATGGCCGGTCAGCGCTTGCGCGGCAGTGGGTCGGCGCCGCTTGCCCGAGCGGCAAGGTGTCGTTCGAACGGTCGATTCCTCCTGGAATCGCCGCGCATCGCGGGGGGCGCCGGACGCTTCACGTCGAGCCGCGCCGCTGGCGTCGAAAGAAGTCCCACAGCATCGCCGTTGCGTCGGGGCCCTTGTCGGAATGAAACGCTTCGCGAGGATCGCCGCCGCTCCACGCATGGCCCAGGCCTCGAACGATGCAAACCCGCACGACGAGCCGGCCGGATTTCAGGTAGTCCACATAGTCGGCTGCATCGCGGGTGTAGGTTCGCTGCTCGCCGACGCGCAACTCGCCTTCCGCATCGACCAGCCGGTTGAGCCGCGCAAATTCGCTGCTGAGTTGTTCGGCGTTGCGCTTCGCGACGACGGCGTCGAGTTCGCCGTGGACGATGATGGCGGGCATGCCCGGATAGCGGGACAGGTCGACGGACGCCTCGATCAGGCGCAGCGGATCGTCGTGACTGCCGTTGCGCATGATGCGCATGGCGCTCAGGGTGGAATCGGCCGCGCCGAACACGGGCGCCGAGTGCAGGCCCACGGCGGCGAACAGCGCGGGATAGTGGATCCCCAGAACCGTGGCGAGACCCGCTCCCGCCGAGATGCCCGCGAGATGGACGCGCTCGCGGTCGAAGCCGTGTTCCCGGACGACCGCCGCGACGAGCGAGGCGACGGCCGGCGCTTCGGCGTGCTCGGGATGCGCGTGCCAGTGCCAGCATCGATGAGGGTGCGTGGTTTTCGCCTGCTCGGGAAGCAGCACCGCGAATCCGGCGCGATCGGCGAGCTGGCAGATGCGTGTGCCGGCGGCGAACGATTCCACGGTCTGCCGGCAGCCATGCAGCATCACGACGAGGGGCAGCCCCGTCGGCGATGCCGCCGCCGTGGGCGGCAGATACAGTGCGTATGCGAGGTGATTGACGAGATGTCCCGCCAGCGGAGGCGCGGAATGAAACGAGCGGACCCACTGTCCCGCTGTCCGTATCGAAGGCGGGCGAGCCGTGCGTGGTGTGCCGACGCGCGGCGCGGCGACCGGGGGAGCGGTCTTGACCGTCGTCGGTTTGCGCGCGACGGCTTTCCGCTTTCCCGGCCGCACGCCCGTCAGGCTGGAGAGCAGATCGAGACCGCTGAGCCAGACGCTGGTTTTTTTCCTGGGCATGGGAGAGGGCGGTAAGGCGTCGATGTCACGCCGCGATACGGGGTGCGCTCGAAGCCGCACGGCAACCCGCATACTAACGCGGGCCCGTATGCGGTGTGCCGGAGAGCGGCGGTGAGGCCTATTCGAGTCGTGCGTCGACGTTCAATCGACGGCCGCGCCGGAGCCGGGCGCGGATGCCGGGAACCCGGCGCACAGCCGCCATGAGGGCTTTCGGTAGAATCGCGGCAGCCCGGCTAAACAACAACGCGCAAACATGGCTCACGCTCACCGGTTTATCGGCGCTGTCCGCCGCAGCACCCTGCTTCTCGTCGCGGTCGGTGCGCTGTTCGCGCCGCTCGCGTCGCGCGCCGCCGATGCCGCGCCGCTCGGCCAACCCGGCGCGCCGGTGCTGGTGCCGATTCACCTGCCGGAAGGGATCGACCTGAGCCTGCCGGCGGATTGGCTGCTGCTGAGCGACTCCAGAAAGAATCGTCTGCAGCATGACGTGAACGAAGCAGCGAACGGCATCGGCGAGCACCAACTGGCCGCATCGACCCGCACCCTGCTTGCTGCCCGAACCGGCCCCGGGCCGGCAGCGGCGTCGATGTCGATTCAATCCATCGATTTGGCGCCCGGCGCTGCGGATGTCGTGCGACGCGAGGCCCAGCAAGAACCGGAAGCCGTGTCGCGCCTGAATCAAGCGCATCTGCGAGAGGCGTTGACGGCCACGGGTGCCAGCTTGATCCGTTTCGACGGGACGAAGCTGGAGGCGTTCGACGGAAGACCTGCCCTGGTGACCCGCTATGAAAGAAGCAAGGCCGGCGAAGCGCCCAGGACGGTTCGCATCACGGCTGTTTTGACGGACCGCCGTCAGATCGTCATCACGCAGGGCTATTCAAGCTCGAACGGGGCCGAAGGCGCTTCGTTGATCGACAAGATCCGCGACACAATCAAGGTGACCGAGTAGGGTTCCGCGCCGCAGATCGCCGGACGGGGTGGTGCATGCCGCTTCGGGACGTGGGAAAACGGGCGTATCGCGATGCTTCCGGGCCTGCGGGAGGTTTCAGGCGGTTCGTCTTATCGTGATCGACGATCAACGCGGAATCGATGCGGCGTGTCGACGGCGTTTGATTGGCGTTATACGCGTTTGCGCAGCGGTTCGAGCAGGCGGGTCAGCCCGTTGTGGTCGATCTCGTGCATCAGGGCGAGCAAGCGGCCGATCTCGCCTCGCGGGAAGCCTTCGCGAGCCAGCCAATTGAGGTACGGCCCGGGCAGATCGGCAATGAGCCGGCCTTTGTATTTGCCGAAGGGCATGGCGAGGGTGACGAGGCGTTCGAGGTCTGGGGCTTGCATGGGCGTATTGTGCACGGATTTCCATTCCAGGATGTCCGGCATGGCGAGGCGGTTCTCATAGCCCGTGTGCGTTGACGCGGGCCGGCCTCCCCATCCTGCGCGGATGGTCAAAAATGCCATTCCTGCGGATGCATGAATTCTTCGAGATCGATACAGGGAATGCCGAAGTGGGCACAAACGTTGGGAATCTTTGCGGCATGCGGTTTCGGCGTCAGTGACGTGCTCGGTCGTGCCCATCCCTCTTCTGTCACAAGGGTTCCATCGCGAACCTTTGCGCATGCGATAACAAATGGATCCGCGACCGGCATGCCTTTCAAGCGTTGCTGTTGACCAATCAGCGCTTGAAAATGCCGAACCTGGAATATCGTCGCGACGAAGCGAAGCTCCTCGGCATTCGGGGTCAAGAAAATCGCGCGATGTTCCTTGGCCCAATTCAGCACGTCGTCGCTGATAGCCTGACGATCGAGTTCGTTCAGGACCTCACGAGTCGAAATCAACCGATTTTGCGAAACAAGCGCTTCAAGACCCTCCCAGATACGCTTGAAGACACGCGGGTAGAAGTGTTGAAGGGAGCGGATGGAAGTCGTATCGAAGACATAGGTCATGTCTCCGCCCCGTGCAGGACACGCTCTTCAAAGCCGGCGAAATTCCTGGGTTTGATGCCGAGGAAATCCGCAGCCTGCTCCAGGGTCAGTTGGTGCTGGTAGTGCCGGCCAACGACTTCCCGCGCAAAGCGATCGCTCACGTATGCGCCCTGGTTCAGATAGTAGCTGCCGCCGGCCCTCTCTTTTTTCTGCGACGCCCACTGGTCTGCCTTGTCGCGATAGAACGACGCACTGACGCGGCCCTGATCGAGCAGGCAGCGCAGAATGGCTTCGCGGCTCACGCCGTATCGGCCGGCGAGATCTGAAAAATCCCGCTCCGAAGCGGATTCGGCGTTGCCGGGGAGCATGGCCGCATGCCGCGAGAAATCCGCCGACGGAATGAGGACCTCGGCGGCAATGGCGTTGCAGAACCGCTCGATGTTCCTTTCGGCCTGCGGAAGATGATCGATGTAGCCTGGATCGAACTTGCTGAGACCGTTCACGCCGAGCAGTATGTGTGCAAGCTCGTGAAGCATGCTGAACGTTTGCCGGGTCTTCGTCGTGCCGTTGTTCAGGTAGATCAGCGGAAACGTATCGTCGATCAGGCAGAAGCCCGAAATATCTTCCTGCTTGAAGGAAGACTTGAATACAAAAACACCCGCCTCCTCGACGGCTTTTCTCCAGCGCTTCAATGCCAGCTCGTCGCTCTTCCATCCGGACTGCTCTTGCAGCGTGATCCCAAGGGCATCGCGGACGCGTTTTGCCTGCTCGACGATCGGGGCGAGTGGAGAAAGGCGGATCGCTTTCCAGACGGGCGCGTCTGCCGGGTTATGGCCGGCAAATACGTCGTCGAGCGACAGTTGGAAGGCGTGTGCGCGACGGATCTGGAGGTAGGTGTCGCGGGCAAGCGACTGCATGTCGCTCTGGGGAAGTGTTCGGAATTCGCGCTGCGGGGCGTGTTCCTCCGGCGGCGTCGGGAGAAAGAACACAGCCAAGGGGCGCTTGTAGACCTGATACGCGAGCTTTTCCAACTGGGCGTAAGTGGGCGCGTCGTATCCGGCCTCCCAAGCCGCGACATCGGCGGTCGCGACCTTGCACATGATTGCCGCGTCTTCGACTGAAAGACCGACCGTCTCTCTGGCCCATCGAAGCAATTCCGGCTGTAATCCTGCCACGGGTTCGCGTTTGGTCATCGTCGCTCCAGCACCGGGATGGCCGCGCTTTCCGCTTCGGCCCGAAGGACTCCATGTTACTCGCAGCAAGAATCGATGGGTACTCCGCGTATGCACGCGGATGAAGCGACGCCCTGCCACGAAGATGAATCCTCCATCTCCGATGGCATCGCATCGGTGGGTGCCGCGGCTGTTTGCCCGAATGGTGTCATCGGGACTGCGAACGTGCCTCTAGGGAAAAATCACGCTTAAAAATAGTAAATTTTCGCCGCGAAACCGAATCTCGCGACGCGCCAATCGATCCGATCCGGATGCGCAAGCCGCTGCCGAACGCCGCGCATGCGCACCCGTCTCGTCACCGCGCCTACTGAACCTCGCCCGCCTCCGCAAGCAACGCCCGCAGCACCGCCACCTCCGGCGCGGCAAGCGGCGCGAGCGGCGGACGCGGCGCTCCCACCGGAAGGCCGCGCAACGCAAGCCCGGCCTTCACCGTAGTCGGCAGCCCACCCTTCAGAATGAACTGCAACACCGGCAACATCGCATAGAACACCTCTCTCGCGCGCGCCAGATCACCCTCGCGGCACGCGTCATACAAGCGCCTCGGCGCATCGGGCAACAGATTCGGCGCGGCCGTGCACCACCCGGCCGCGCCGGCCGCGAATGCCTCGAGCGCCAGCGGATTGCTTCCGTTGAAAAACGGCACGCGCCCGTCGGTCAGCTGCACGATCCGATGCATGCGCTGAATGTCGCCGGTGCTTTCCTTGATCATCGTCACGTTGTCGATCTCGCGCGCCAGCCTCGCGATCAACTCGGGCCGCATGTCGATGCCGCTCGTCGCCGGGTTGTTGTAGACCATGATCGGTACGCCGATCTTGCCCGCGATCGCGGCGTAGTGCGCGAAGATCTCGTCCTCGCTCAGCGTCCAATACGCGATCGGCAACACCATCACCGCATCCGCGCCGGTGTGCTCCGCGAAGCGCGCGCGCCGGATCGCACGCTGGGTCGTCAGGTCCGAAATGCCGACGATCACGGGCAATCGCTTCGCGACGCGCGTAATCGAAGCCTCGGCAACCTGTTCCCATTCCGCGTCGTCGAGATAGGCGCTTTCCCCGGTGCTGCCGAGCGGCGCGATGCCGTGCGAGCCGCGCGCGACGAGCCGGTCGATCAGCTCGCCGAGCGCGGGCAGATCCACGCCGCCATCGTGGCGGAACGGCGTGACGGGATAGGCGATGATGCCGTGAAAAGCAGGGGAGGTCATGAGGCGTACTCCTGTTCAGTGTCGAAATCGCATCAGTTCACACAGTCGCGATGCGCATCGCTGCGCAGCACCCGGCGCGCGAAATACCCGAAGGTCGCCTGATCGCGCTTCGGCGTGGAAATCCAGTCGTGCGCCTCGCGGCCCAGCTCCGGCGGAATCGGCTTCACCTCGCCCGCCGCCATCGCGAGCAGCTGCAACCGGGCGGCGCGCTCGATCAGCAGCGCCAGCCCGCACGCCTCCTCGACCGTGCGCCCGGTCACGAGCTGCCCGTGATGCGCCAGCAGGATCGCGCGCCGGTCGCCGAGCGCGCCGGAGATGATCTCGCCTTCCTCGTTGCCCACGGGCACGCCGGGCCAGCGTTCAAGGAACGCGCAGTCGTCGTGGAGCGGGCACAGATCCATCTGCGCGATCACGAGCGGCACTTCGAGCATCGACAGCGCGGCCACGTGCAGCGGATGCGTATGGATGATGCAGTTCACATCAGGCCGCGCGCGATAGACCCAGGTGTGGAAGCGGTTCGCCGGATTCGGCATGCCTTCGCCCGACACCAGCTTCAGATCCTGATCCACGTGCACGAGGTTCGACGCGGTGATCTCGTCGAAGCCGAGCCCGAAGCGCTGCGTGTAATAGGTGTCGGGCGTATCCGCCCGCGCGGTGATCTGCCCGGCGAGGCCGGAGTCGTGGCCCTGTTCGAACAGGATCCGGCAGGTCAGCGCGAGTTTCTCGCGCGTGGACCACGGCAGTTCGGGGACGACGGTGCGCATCTGCTGGTGCGCGGTGTCGATCAGTTCGGTCTTGGACAGCGTCAAGGTATTGGCCATCGAAAAACTCCCGGTATCGAGGGGGAAGGCGGGCCGGCGTCGCGGATGGGTGGGCCGGATGCCGGTGCGGAGAAGCCATCCTATGAAGAATCTGGATGATTAAAAACATCCAGATTTATAATTTTTACTGGTCCAGATGAGGAGGAGGAGGGTACGGATGCTGCGCAACTGGAAGCTGCTGCTCAAGCCGGCGCGCGACGCCGACGAATCGATGCACGCGCGCATCGTGCGCGCGATTGCCGACGACATTCGCAGCGGCCGCCTGACGCCGGGCTCGGCCTTGCCCGGCAGCCGCGTGCTGGCCCAGGACCTGGGCGTGAACCGCAAGACGGTCGTGCTCGCCTACGACGAGCTGGCCGCGCTCGGCTGGATCGACACCGAACCCAAGCGCGGCAGCTTCGTGTCGTCGCGGCTGCCGTCGCGCGATACGGCGCGGCCGTGCGAGGACGCACCCGTTTTCGACGCGGGGCTCGCGAACGACGGCGTCGCGCTCGGCCGCGCGGCGATGCGCGCGACGGCCGCCGATGCGCCGCCGCGCGCGTTCGGCGACGGCACGCCGGACACGCGGCTCGTCGCGGTCGATGCGCTGTCGCGGGCGTTTCGTCATGCGCTGGCCGCGACGCGCGCGAATCCGCTCGGCTACGGCGACCCGCGCGGCGAGCCGGCATTGCGCGAGGCGATCGCCGCGATGCTGCGCGCGGAGCGCGCGCTGACGGTCACGGCGGACAATATCTGCGTGGTGCGCGGCAGCCAGATGGGCATCTTTCTCGCGGCCCGCCTGCTGGTGCGCCCCGGCGATACCGTCGCGTTCGAATCGCTCAGCTATCCGCCGGCGCGCGCGGCGTTCCTGTCGTGCGGCGCGTCGCTCGCGTCGGTCGAGCTGGACGAGCATGGCCTCGTGCCGGAATCGCTCGATGCGGTGTGCCGCAAGACGCCGGTGCGCGCCGTGTTCACGACGCCGCACCATCAGTTTCCGACCACCGTGACGCTGCCGGCCGACCGCCGCCTGAAGCTGCTCGACCTCTCGCGCCGGCATGGCTTCATGATCGTGGAGGACGATTACGATCCCGAGTTTCATTTCACGCACAACCCGGTGTTTCCGCTCGCGAGCATGGCGGCGCCCGAGCGGGTGTTCTTCATCGGCTCGCTGTCGAAGGTGCTCGCGCCGGGGCTGCGCATCGGCTTCGTGGTGGCGTCGAAGGCGGTGATCGAGCGCTGCGCCGCGCAGGTCATGCTGATCGACCGGCAAGGCAGCGCGCTGACGGAGCTGGCGTGCGCGGAGCTGATGGCGAGCGGCGAGCTGCGGCGGCACATCCGGCGCGCGCTGAAGACCTACGCGCAGCGCCGCGATCTGTGCGCGACGCTGGTCGAGCGCTGCTTCGGCGACGACGTGCGCTTCACGCTGCCGGCAGGCGGGCTCGCATTGTGGCTGCGCTTCGCCGAGCGCTTGCCGGTGCCCGCGTTCGTCGCGCGCGCGGCCGACGCGGGCATTCCGTTGCTGGCGGGGCGGCGCTTTACCGAGCGGGACGAGGACGTGCAGGCGATCCGGCTCGGGTACGGCAACCTCGATGAGCGCGAGCTGCGCGCGACGTTCCGGCGGCTGGGCTCGATCGCGCGCGCCGTGGCGGGGTGAGGCGCGGCGCGACGGACGCGGGACGGTTCAACGGCGGGTTTTCGACTGATTGAGCTGCACGGCGGCGCGGATGAGCGCTTTCAACGCCGTTTCATCGACCGCGTCGCTTTCGTGGAAATCGATCGCGCGGCGCGTGCTGCCTTCGGGGCTTGCGTTGAAAAGCCCCGCCGGATCCGGCAGCGCCGCGCCTTTCGCGAAGGTCATCTTCACGACGCGTTGGTAGGTCTCGCCGGTGCAGATCAGGCCGTCGTGCGACCAGACGGGCACGCCGCGCCACTTCCATTCCTCGACGACCTCGGGATCGGCCGCGTGGATCAGCGCCCGCAGCCGCGCCAGCAGCGCGCCGCGCCAATCGGCGAGTTCCGCGATGCGCGCGTCGATCAGCCGGGATGCGGACGACGGGTCTTGCGATGCGCTGCGCGTCATGGCTCTGTCTCCTCGTGCGTATGTGGCTCCGGCTCCGGACGACGGGCCGAGCGTCGATTATTCCACTACGGCGGCCGCCGCGCACGCCGTGCCTAGACGACGAGCCGCGAATGCCCGATGCCGCCGCCTTTCTCCACGCGGATCTGCGTGGCGATGCGCTCCTTGAGCCCGTCGACGTGGCTGATGACGCCGATCATCTTGCCGCTCGCGTTGAGCGCATCGAGCGCGTCGAGGGCGATTTCGAGCGTGTCGCCGTCGAGCGTGCCGAATCCCTCGTCGAGGAACAGGGAATCGATCGAGGTCCGGTGGCTCACGAGGTCGGACAGCGCGAGCGCGAGCGCCAGGCTGACGAGGAAGCTTTCGCCGCCCGACAGCGTGCGCGTGTCGCGCGTCACGTCGGCCTGCCAGCGGTCGACGATCTCCAGTTCCAGCTCGCCGCTCGGCTTGCGCCTGAGCAGGTAGCGCGCATGCAGGCGGTCGAGGTGACGGTTCGCGAGCATCAGCAGATGGTCGAGCGTGAGCCCCTGCGCGAACTTGCGGAACTTGTCGCCGCGCGCCGAACCGATCAGCGCGTCGAGATGTTGCCAGAGATCGGTGTCCGCGGTCTGCGCCTGGATCTGTTCGAGCAGCGCCTGCTGGCTGCGGCGCAAGGCGTCGTCGCGCGCGAGCAGGCCGCGCACGCTGCCGAGCTGTTCGTTCAAGCCCGCGGTTTCCTTGTCGAGCGCGTCGATGTGTTCGGTCAGCGTGTCGAGCGTCGCGTCGGTGCGCGCCTGCGCGCGCAGGCCGGCGAGTTTTTCCTGCGCGGCTTGCAGCAGCGCGCGCGCCGTCTGCTGTTCCCGTTCCAGTCCGTGCTTCAGTTCATGCAGGCGCTTGCGTTCGTCGGCGGGCAGCAGCGCGGCGAGGAAGGCCGCGTCGTCGGCGAAGGGGCTGGCGGCGCGTGCGGCGAGCCAGTTGGTTTCCGCCGTCGCGACCGCCGCGCGTTGTTGCGCGTGCGATGTCTCGAGTTGTGCGAGGCGGCCTTCGAGCGCGGTGACGTCGTGCGTGAGGGTGTCGATGCGCGCCGCGCAGACGGCGAGTGCTTGCGCGGGGTCGTCGCGCGCGTCGAGGGCATGCATGTCGGCCGGTTCGTCGTGCGCCACGGCCTGATCCGAACTGAACAGGTCCGCTTGCGGAGCGGACGTGTGAGTGCGCGCGCGCCAGTCGGCGAGCTGGGCGCGGGCGACCTCGCACTGGGTCTGTTGCCGCGAACGCGCTTGCGCCAGCGCTTGCAGGCGCTGCTGGGTCCGCTGCCATTCCCGCCATGCGTCGTCGCGTTCGCGCAGCCAGACGTCGGGATCGTTCGGCAAGGCGTCGCGGGCGAGGTCCGCTTCGGCGAGCGAGGTCAGCAGGGCGGCCTCGTCGCGCGCGTGCGCGGCGCGCAGGTCGGCCAATTCGCGTCCAAGACCGTCCAGCCGCTCGGTCAGTGCCTGGATCGACTGCGTGTGCAGCGCATGCGCGGAGCGTGCCTGTTCGAGCGCCGCGACGTTGCCTGCCTCGGCCTTGCGTGCGCCGTTCAAGGTCTCTTCCGCCTGCTCGACGGCGTCGAGCGTGTGTTTCAGCGCGTCCGTCGCGCGTTCCGCCGCGGTTCGGCCCGTGGCGATCCGTTCGCCGTGCCGCCAGTCGTCCGGCGCGAGCGAGCCGTCCGGCGTCAGCGCGGCGCGCGAGGTGTCCCACTCCTGTTGCGCGGCGGCGAGTTCGGTCAGCAGGGCCGTTTGCTGCGCGCGCTGCTGGTCGTGCGTCGCGCGACGCGCGGACAGCGCCTCGGCGTGCGCGCGGACGTGTTTCTCGGATTCGAGCCGCTCGGCGGTCAGCGCCTGCAACGCGCGCTGGGTCGCCGATACGTCGAGCTTGCTGTATGCCGAGATGGCCGGGTGCTCGGTCGCGCCGCACAGCGGGCATGGCTTGCCCGATTCCAGCCGGTCGCGATGCTCGGCGAGGCTGCGAATCACTTGCTCCTGTTCGAGCAGGGTCTGTTTGTCCGTCACCTGCGTGCTCAGTCGATCGAGCGCCGCTTGCCGCTCCGTCAGTTGCCCCGCATGCACGGCGATCTCCGCCTCGCTCGCGGCCAGGCGCGACGCCAGCGCGTCGCGATCGGCTGCGCGGGCACGTTGCCGCGCGGCCAGCGCGTCGAGCTTCTGCCATGTGCCGCAAGCAAGCTGCGCGGCTTGCCAGTGCTGTCGCAAGCCGATCAGCGTGCGGCCGGCGAGGCGCTGCTCCTGCGCGGCGTGCAAGTCCCGCACGCGCGCATCGGATGCGGCGCGCGCCTGCTCGGCCTGCTGTAGTCGTGTCTGGTGCTGAGCGAGCGCGTCGTGCGCCGCCGTGCGTTTGCGTTCCAGCTCGGCCCGGGTGTTCGCGCGCGCGTCGAGATCGGCGCCGCGCGCCGCGCGCTGCGCGAACTGCTGCCGCCAGGCGCCGATCCGTTCGCCGAGCGTCGCGCGCTGCGCGTGCGTCGCGCACCATGCATCGAGTTCGCGCTGTTCGGCGTCGAGCGCCTGCAACTGCGTTTGCGCGAGCCGGTCGACGCGTTCCGCGAGGTTGACCGCCGTCACATGCGCGCGGCGCAGCGCGGCCGCTTGCGTATCCCGTTCCTGCCGACGGACGGCAAGTTCGCTGTCCGTGTGCCGGAACGCGGCGTCGGCCTGACGGAGCGCCTCGTGGCCGGGTCGCAGCGCTTCGGCGGGATCGCTGGCCGCCAACGTCGCGAGCGCGCCGGCCGATGCGCCGAGCGCCGCGTCCGCTTGCGTCACGCGCGTCTGCGCCGTGTCGGCGGCGGCGCCGGTTTGCGTCAGGTCGAGACGCCATTGCCGATGCTCGCGCAAGGTCGTCGTCTGCCCGGCGAGCGTGGCGAGCTGCTGCGCGACCGTGCCGAGCGCCTGCTGCATCGCGTCGCGCTGCTCGGGCGCGAGCAGATCCATGCCGTCGGCCTGCGCGCGCAGGTGTTTCAGTTTTTCGCGCGCCGCGCCGGTTTGTTCGTAGACGCGCCGCGAAATCTCGCCATAGATTTCGGTGCCCGTCAGTTCTTCGAGCAACTCCGCGCGATCGTTCGCGGTCGCGTTCAGGAAAGCCGCGAAGCCGCCTTGCGCCAACATCATCGAGCGCGTGAAGCGCGGGAAGTCGAGGCGCGTGATCTCCGTCACGCGCTTGAGCTTTTCGCTGACGTGGTTCGTCAGGATCGCGCCGTCGCCCGTGGCCGGATCCACGCGCGACAGCTCCACGCGCGGCGCTTGCAACGCGCCGTCCACCTTGTCGCGCGCGCGGCGCTGGCTCCAGAACGCGCGATAGACCTCGCCGTTCACCTCGAACTCCACTTCCGCGAGGCAGTCTGCCGTGTGCCGCGTCATGATGTCGTTCGCCGATTGCGAGACGGTCTTCAGGCGCGGCGTCTCGTGATAGAGCGCGAGGCAGATCGCGTCGAGCAGCGTCGACTTGCCCGCGCCGGTCGGGCCGGTGATCGCGAACAGGCCGTTGTCGGCGAATGGCGGCTGCGTGAAGTCGATGCGCCATTCGCCGCGCAACGAATTGAGATTCTTGAGACGCAGGCTGCGGATCTTCATGCCGCCCCCGCTTCGGTGTCCGCCACGATCGACCGGTAGCGTTCGGTCAGCGATGCGCGCAAGGCGTCGTCGAGGTTTTCCTGCGCGAGCCGGCGCGCGAACACGTCGTGCGGATCGAGTTCGTCGAGCGTCACGCCCGCGTCGGCGTCGAGCCGCGCGGCCGCACTGCCGCGTTCGCGGCGGATGCGCAGCACCTCCAGCGGCTGCCCGTCGGCCAACGCCTGGATCCGCGCGGGAAGATCGGACAGGTAGTCGTCGTCCGCCACCGTGATTTCGACCCAGGCGGGCCGCTCGGGCGTCGCCTCCCGCGCGATGCGCGGCAGCGCGTCGGCGATGGCCTTCAGGTTGCCGCGCAGCGGCACGAGGCGCTGGAACACCGGCACCGGCAGCGGTGTCGCGGAGCGGAAGCCGGTTTCATCGAGGTCGACGAGCAGAACTTCCTTTTGTTGCGCGGCTTCGTCGAAGCTGAGCGCGATCGGCGAGCCACTGTAGCGCAGGTGTTCATGTCCGCCCACCTTTTGCGGACGATGGATGTGGCCGAGCGCGAGATAGTCGACGGGCGGGAAGGCCGCGGTCGGGAACGCGTCGAGGGTGCCGACGTAGATGTCGCGCACCGATTCGGTCGCGCTCGCGCCCACCGTCGTCAGGTGGCCGGTGGCGATCAGCGGCAGCCTGCGGCCGGTTTCGCGCGAGAGCGTGTCGCGCAGCGTTTGCGCGGCATCGAAGGTGGCCTGATAGTAGCCCTGGATCGCGCGCAGCAACTGTTGCTGCTTGTCGGCGGCGCTCTGGCCGAATGCGCTGTGCATGACGTCGCGCGCGCGGATGAACGGAATCGCGCAGACCACGCAGCCGGGTTCGCCCTGCCGGCCCGCGCCGCGTCGCGGCAGGACGCGGACTTGCGCCTCGGGCGCCTCGGCCGACGGCACGACGCTGGCCGACAGGCATTCGAGCAGCGCGCTGCTTTCGCGCAGCGTGGCGACGGAATCGTGGTTGCCGCCGAGCAGCAGCAGCGCGACGCCCGCTTCGTGCAGGCGCACGACGAGCCGGCTGTATAGCTCGCGCGCATAGCTCGGAGGCGTGCCGGTGTCGAAGATGTCGCCGGCGACGATGACCGCGTCGACCGCGTGCGTCTCGACCTGGGCCAGCAGCCAGTCGATCAGCGCCTGATGTTCCGCCTGGCGGCTCTTGCCCATGAAGTTCTGGCCCAGGTGCCAGTCGGAGGTGTGGAGGAGGCGCATGGTGGGAGGGGAATGAATATCGGTTGGGCGAATGGTAACGGATCGGCGCAGTGGGCGAGGGACGGCGTGCGGCGGACGCGTCGCGTGCGCCGAGGCGGGTCGCCGCTCCGATATCGCGCCGGGACTCGACGGCGTCGGTCCGACGGCTGCATCGAGGCGTCGAATGCAGGAAGCAAGGCCGTATCCGGAGCCGAAGGCTTTCTCATTGCCGACAAATCCGATCGCGCCCATTTCAATCCGCATTGCCCCGACGGCGGAGGACATGCGGCCCGGCCATCCCACCTATGGCCGCGACGAATTCGATCCGTGCATCGATGTCGATTTCTCCTGGGATGAGTCGAAAGACCACGCATATCGAGATCGCGGTGCGCGGCCGGAATCGCCTGGCTTGCCGGGGTCCGGTGCCGGAGCGGCTGCGGTCTCCTGGCGGCGTTCGGACGACGCCATTCGCCACCCGCGCGACCGATCACGACGGCGCGACGCGTATCGGCCGGGGTTCGTCATCGAACGCGCAAGGAGAGATCAGATGCGCATCGGCATGCCTGTTTACGACGACGTCGACATGCTCGACGTGACGGGCCCTTGCGAAATGTTCGGCTGGGGCGGGATCGAAATCGCCATCCTGGCCGAACGGACGGGTTTGCGGCGCTTTCGCAACGGCTTCGGTTTCCAGGTGGACAAGGCGCTGTCCGATGCCCGCGACTGCGATGCGATCTGCGACGGGATGCGGTACTACGTCGACATCACGTCGCATGCCGCCCGGCTGCGCAGTGAAGCCATGCTCCGGGATCGGCAGCTCATCGTTTCGATCCGCCCGCAACGGCCGCTTCCTGTTGGCGTGAGCCTTCATGTCGGCCGGGTGTGCGTGTGCGCGGAGGCGCTCGACGGGCGAAAGGGCGCGTTGTCGCCGGACCGTGGAGGCGATCGCGAAGCACGCTGACGTCGCGCCTCGCCGGCGAGGGCGGCGGCGTGCGCCCGGCGCGCGATGCCGCCGCTCATGTCGCGTGCGCGGACCGTCCGGCTTCCGCGATCTCCTGTTCGATCAACGCCACGAGCGCGGGGCGCGCGGTGCGCTCCGTCGTCACGCCGGCCACCGCGAGCGCGAGGGGCGGCACGTAGTAGACCACCGTGCCCCAGAACCCCGCATGCGAGTAGCAGGTCATGCCGCCGATCGTTCCCACGAACACGCCAAGCCGATACGCATTCGCATCGGCGTGCGAACCGGGCCGCAGCATTTCCTCCAGCGTGCCCGCGTGCTCGAACACGCGGCCGTCGAACAGGTCGAGCGTCAGCCCGGCCAGATCCCGCGCGGACATCACGAGTCCGCCGCCGCCGTAGAGATCCATCGTCGCATTGGCGTCCGTCATGTCGACGCCGTTCAGGAATTGCCGCGCGCGCGGCTCGATCGCGGGCGGCGCGGGCTCGGCGCACTCCCACCACGTCGAGTCCAGTTGCCGCGCGTCGAGGCGCAGCGCCTGCCGCACCGCCGCCGCGAGCGAGGCGCCCGTCACGCGTTCGAGGATGTCGCCGAGCAGCACGTAGCCGGTATCGGAATAGCTGAACTGCGCACCCGGCTCGCTGCGCGGGCCGGCGGCGCTACCGAGCGACAGGCGCACCTGCTCCTCGCGCGTCCACGCATGCGACGGGTCCGTGAGCAGGGTCTCGACGAAGCGCGGATCCTCGCCGTGGTCGTACAGCCCCGCGCTGTGGCTCAACAACTGCCGCACTGTGATCGCACCGGTGCGATAGCCGCCCGCATCGAGCAAGGCGACCAACTCGGGGCTCGCCAGTGTCGCGATCGACGCATCGAGGTCGATCGCGCGCTGTTCCCACAGTTTGAGCGTCGCGGCCGCGACGAACATTTTCGTATTGCTGGCGACGCGCAGCGGCGTGTCGACGCCGAGCGGACGGCCGGTGGACGCATCCGCCGCACCGGCGGCCGCGCTCCAGTTCGCGGATGCGCGCCGGCTCGCGACGCATACCGCCATCGGCGTGCCGGCCCGGGCGAGCGCGGCTGCGATCGTGGCTTGTCTCAAACGATTTCTCCTCGGAACGGTTCAGCGATCGGCCGGCGCATGCGCGCCGGACCGCGGCGATTTCAGACGGATTCCCCGCGGGGGCGATCCGCCATCGCGCGTGTCGTGTGGTGATACGGGATAGTCGGCGATACGCCGGCCATTGCCGCGAGTCGCACCCGGCCCGGCGCATCCGGGCAAGCGGAACGGATAACCGCGGTGACGCATGCTGGACCTCGGGGGAAGGGGCGCGGCGGGCATGGTGCGATGCGTGGCGGGCGCGTGAGCATCGGCGCATGCCCACGCCGGTCCCGCCTCATGCATGGCGAAGCACGATGGTAGCGCAATCGAAAGGAAACGGTCGGGCGGCGAATCCGGATCACCCGCCGCCTTGTGGACAACTCCGCCGCAGCCGCCTCCCGCCCGCGATTGCTATTTTTCGAAAGTTCGCGTTACACCCTCGTAATACCCATTCGCTGTGCGCTCCACTAAATTGAAGGCGTCACGTGTGTGATGAGGGGGACACATGAAAGCAGCACGTTGGGTCGTACTGGGATCGGGCGCGCTGGCCGCGTGCCTGTCGATGCATGCCGCGGTGGCGGGCGTTTCGATCGGCGTGGGGATCGGCCTGCCCGCGCCCGTCTACGTCGCGCCGCCGCCCGTCTATGTCGCCCCGCCCCCGCCGGTGGTGGTCGTGCCGCTGCCGGTGGCCTATGTGCCGGCGGTCGTGCCGGTCGGCGTGCCCGTGGTCGGGGTGGGCGTCGGCATCGGCTGGCACGGCGGCCGCTACTGGGATGGCCGCCGCTGGTGGGGCCGCCAGGAGTGGGCGTCGCACCGTCGCTGGTAAGCAGGGACTGAATCGCGCCGAAGGCGGCGCGGCCATTGCGCAGCGCCGACGCCGCCCCACGCGTTCCGGGCGGCGTTCCGTTCCTCGGCCGCCAGGCGCGCCGCGCCCGCCGTCGCGCCGCGTTGCATCGGCCCCGCTGCGCGCCGGTTCGCGGTGACCCCCAGCCCGTGCGACGGCGCGCCCCGATCGAGCGCGCCGTCTACAATTCAAGCGATCGACGCCGTGAACCGAAGACGCGGGAGACGGATATGAACGAGACGAATGCAGCGCCCCCGCCTCCCTCACGGCGCCATTGGCGCCGTTGGCTTGCCCTCGGCGTGCTGGCCGCGCTGATCGCGCTGATCGTGTTCCACCTGCTGCATCGCGCGCAGCCCGCGCGCCGGCCGACCGCCCAGGTGGTGAGCGTGGCGACCGCGTCGTCGGGCGACATGCCGGTGGCGCTCAACGAGCTGGGCACGGTCACGCCGGTCGCGACGGTGACCGTGCTGCCGCAGCTGAGCGGCTATCTGACCGAGGTCGGCTATCACGAGGGCGAGGAGGTCGCGAAGGGGCAGTTCCTCGCGCAGATCGATCCGCGCCAGTACCAGATCAGCAAGCAGCAGGCGCAGGCCCAGCTCGCGAAGGACCAGGCGAGCCTCGCGCAGGCGCGCGCCGATCTCGCGCGCTACGCGCAGCTCGCGGAACACAAGTCGATCGCCGAGCAGACCTACCAGGACCAGCAGTTCACGGTGCGGCAGGACGAGGCCGCGGTACAGGCCGATCGGGCCAGCATCGCGCAATACGATCTCGATCTCGCCTACTGCCACATCACCGCGCCCGTGGCGGGCCGGGTGGGCCTGCGGCTCGTCGATCCGGGCAACTACGTGACCGCGTCGAGCACGACCGGCATTGTCGTGATCACGCAGATGAAGCCGATGACGGTGCAGTTCACGGTGCCCCAGAACGAACTGTCGGCGGTGTTGCAGCGTGTCGGCGCGGGGGCGAAGCTGCCCGTCGCCGCGTTCAGCAGCGACGGCGACCGCCCGCTCGCCACCGGCACGCTGTATGCGATCAGTAATCAGATGGCCACCGCGACGGGCACGGTCACGCTGCGCGCGTCCTTCGCCAACGAAGACGAGGCGCTGTTCCCGAACGAGTTCGTCAACGTGCGGCTGGAAGTCGACACCCTGCACGACGCGGTGCTGGTGCCGACCGCCGCGGTGCAGAGCGGCGCGCCGGGCAATTACGTGTATCTCGTCAATCCGAACCGGACGGTGTCGGTGCACAAGATCACGCTCGGGCCGAGCGACGGCCGCTACACCGCGATCACGGCCGGGCTGGCCGCCGGGCAGCGCGTCGTCACGGACGGCGTCGACCGCCTGAGCGACGGCGCGTCGATCCAGATCGCCGCGCGCCCCGCCGGCGGCGGCGCGCCGGCCTCGGGCGCGGCCTCGGCGTCCGGCGCGGCGCACGCGTCTCACCCGGCCCGCGCGTCCCGGCCGGCCGCCGCGGGCGCGGCCTGACGGCCCGGGGCGCGCTCGGCGATGAATATCTCGCGCCTTTTCATCCTGCGGCCGGTCGCGACGCTGCTCCTGACGATCGCGATCGTGCTGGTCGGGGTGGTCGCGGTGCGGTTCCTGCCCGTATCGTCGCTGCCCGACGTCGACTATCCGACGATCCAGGTGCAGACCTTCTATCCGGGCGCGAGCCCCGACGTGATGGCCACCACCGTCACCGCGCCGCTCGAGGTGCAGCTGGGCGAGATCCCGGGCCTGCAGCAGATGATCTCGTACAGCTCGGAAGGCGCGTCGGTGATCACGCTCCAGTTCGATCTCGCGGTGAGCCTCGACGTCGCCGAGCAGAACGTGCAGCAGGCGATCAACGCGGCCAACAGCTACCTGCCGACCGGCCTGCCCGCGCCGCCGACCTACGCGAAGGTGAACCCCGCCGACCAGCCGATCCTGACGCTCGCCGTGACCTCGACCTCGATGTCGCTCACGCAGTTGCAGGACGTGGCGAACAACCGGCTCGGCACCAAGATCTCGGAGGTGCCGGGCGTCGGGCTCGTCACCACGGCGGGCGGCCACGTGCCGGCGGTGCGGGTCGAGGCGGACCCGCGCAAGCTGGCGGCATACGGCCTGAACCTCGACGACCTGCGCACCCTGCTCGCCAACGTGAACGTGAGCCAGCCGAAGGGCAATTTCGACGGCCCCGATCTCGACTACACGATCAACTCGAACGACCAGATCACCGATCCGAAGGATTACCTCGACACCGTGATCGCCTACCAGAACGGCGCGTCGGTGTTCCTGCGCGACGTCGCGCGCGTGTCGCAGGCGCCGCAGGACGTCGAGCGCGGCGCGTGGCTGAACCGCACGCCGGCGATCGTGCTGAACGTGCAGCGCCAGCCCGGCGCGAACGTGATCGCGACGGTCGACCAGATCAAGCGGCAATTGCCGATGCTGGAGGCGACGCTGCCCGCCGGCATGGACGTGCGGATCGTCAGCGACAGCACGGGCATCATCCGCGCCTCGGTGTCCGACGCGGCGACCGAGCTGGTGCTCGCGGTGGTGCTGGTCGTGATGGTGATCTTCGTGTTCCTGCGCAACGTGCCGGCGACGCTGATCCCGAGCATCGCGGTGCCGGTCTCGCTGATCGGCACGGTCGCGATGATGTACGAGCTGCATTACTCGATCGACAACCTGTCGCTGATGGCGCTCATCATCGCGACGGGCTTCGTGGTCGACGATTCGATCGTGATGATCGAGAACATCGTGCGCTACCTGGAGGAGGGCATGCGGCCGCTCGACGCGGCGCTCAAGGGCGCGGGACAGATCGGCTTCACGATCCTGTCGCTGACGGTGTCGCTGATCGCCGTGCTGATCCCGCTGTTGTTCATGGGCGGCGTGATCGGCCGGCTGTTCAGCGAATTCGCGGTGACGCTCGCGGTGACGATCGTGATCTCGGCCGTGGTGTCGCTGACCGTCGTGCCGATGCTGTGCGCGCGGATGCTGCGCGCGCAGGCGGAATCGCATCCGAGCCGCTTCGAGCGCTTCAGCGAGCGGATCTTCGAGCGCACGCTGCATGCGTACGAGCGCGGGCTGCGCTGGGTGTTGCAGCACCAGACGCTCACGCTCGTGGTCGCGCTCGCGACGCTGGTGCTGACGATCCTGCTGTACGTGGTGATCCCGAAGGGCTTGTTCCCGGTGCAGGACGTCGGGGTGATCCAGGGCATCAGCGTGGCCGACACGTCGGTGTCGTACGGCGCGATGGTGGACCGCCAGGCGCAGCTCGCCGACGCGCTGCTGAAGGACCAGGACGTTACGTCGCTGACCTCGTACGTGGGCATCGACGGCGTCAACGCGACGCTGAACAACGGCCGCTTCCTGATCAACCTGCGCGCGCACGACGATCGGCCGGCGAGCGCGGAGACGATCGCGCGGCGGCTCCAGCAGGCGGCGGCCGGCGTGCCCGGGGTGCGGCTCTACCTGCAGCCGGTGCAGGACCTGACGCTCGACACGACGATCTCGCCGAACCAGTACCGCTTCGTGCTGCGCGGGCCGACGCAGCAGGTGTTGCAGCAAGTGGTGCCGGCGCTCGTCGCGAAGCTCAAGCAGATTCCGTCGATCGTCGACGTGCAGAGCGATCTCGACGTCGACGGCCTGGGCGTGCAGGTCGAGGTGAACCGGCAGGCGGCGGCGCGCTTCGGCATCACGCCCGCGACCATCGACAACGCGCTGTACGACGCGCTCGGCCAGCGCATCGTGTCGACCATCTTCGAGCAGGCGAACCAATACCGCGTGATCCTGGTCGCGAAGCCCGAGACGATGCCGAACATCGCCGCGCTCGGCGACCTGTACCTGCCGAGCC
This sequence comes from Burkholderia sp. GW821-FHT14F03, assembly GCF_058803765.1. Taxonomy (NCBI): domain Bacteria; kingdom Pseudomonadati; phylum Pseudomonadota; class Betaproteobacteria; order Burkholderiales; family Burkholderiaceae; genus Burkholderia; species Burkholderia sp. GW821-FHT14F03. Next base: position 26,335 of record NZ_JBXAPG010000027.1, on the reverse strand, counting down.
AGACCGGCAGCAGCGGGCAGGTGCCGCTGCGCCAGATCGCGACGATCCGGCTCACCCGCACGCCGCTCGCGATCAGCCATCTCGCGCAGTTCCCGGCGGTCACGGTGTCGTTCAATCTCGCGAACGGCGCGTCGCTGAGCACGGCGGTCAAGGACGTGCGCCGCGTCGAGCAGGAGGTCGCGCTGCCGCCGTCGATCCAGTCGTCGTTCCAGGGCGCGGCGGCGGCGTTCGAGGATTCGCTGTCGAGCGAGGTCTACTTGCTGGTCGCCGCGCTCGTCGCGGTCTACATCGTGCTCGGCGTGCTGTACGAGAGCTTCATCCATCCGGTCACGATCCTGTCGACGCTGCCCTCGGCCGGGATCGGTGCATTGCTCGCGCTGATGATCGCGGGCGCGGATCTCGACGTGATCGGCATCATCGGCATCGTGCTGCTGATCGGCATCGTCAAGAAGAACGCGATCATGATCGTCGACTTCGCGCTCGAAGCGGAGCGCGAGCACGGCAAGGCGCCCGCCGACGCGATCTTCGAGGCCTCGCTGCTGCGCTTCCGGCCGATCCTGATGACCACTTTCGCGGCGATGCTGGGCGCGCTGCCGATGCTGGTCGGCTCCGGCACCGGCTCGGAGCTGCGGCGTCCGCTCGGGCTCGCGATCATCGGCGGGCTGACCCTGAGCCAGATCCTGACGCTGTTCACGACGCCCGTGATCTACCTGCTGTTCGACCGGATCGCCGAACGCGTCCGGCGGCGGCGCGCGCGCGCGGGCGGCGGTGACGGCGGCATCGTGCCCGACGCGCCGGGCGACGGGAGCGGCGCGTGAACCCGTCCGCGCTGTTCGTCCGGCGTCCGGTCGCGACCACGCTGCTCGCGATCGCGATCCTGCTGGCGGGCGCGCTCGCCTACTTCCGGATGCCGGTCGCGCCGCTGCCGAACGTCGCCTTCCCGGTGATCGTCGTGCAGGCGACGATGGCGGGCGCGAGCCCGGACATCATGGCGGCGACGGTGGCCGAGCCGCTCGAACGACGGCTCGGCACGATCGCCGACGTGTCGGAGTTGACCTCGATCAGCACGGTCGGCTCGTCGCTGATCGTGATCGTGTTCGGCCTGGATCGCGACATCAACGGCGCGGCGCGCGACGTCGAGGCCGCGATCCAGGCCGCGCGCGCCGACCTGCCGACCACGCTGCGCGCGAACCCGAGCTACCGGCAGTACAACCCGGCCGATGCGCCAGTGATGGTGCTCGCGCTGACCTCGGACACGCTGACGAAGGCGCAGTTGTACGACTCCGCCGATTCGGTGATCCAGCAGCAGCTGTCGCAGATCCAGGGGGTGGGGCAGATCACGCTGGGCGGCGGCGCGCTGCCCTCGGTGCGGGTCGAGTTGAACCCCGGCAAGGTCAACAGCTACGGCATCGGGCTGGAGGACGTGCGCGCCGCGCTCAGCGCGGCCAATGCGAACAGCCCGAAAGGGCATCTCGACCAGGGCGGCCATCGCTACGAGATCCTGTCGAACGACCAGATCGGCAAGGCCGCGCCGTATCGCGACCTGGTGGTCGCCTATCGCAACGGCGCGGCGGTGCAGCTGCGCGACCTCGCGGACGTGCGCGACTCGAACGAGAACATCCGCAACGCGGGGCTCTACAACGGCAAGTCGGCGGTGCTCGTGATCGTGTTTCCCGAACCGGGCAGCAACGTGGTGCAGACGGTGCAGCAGATCCGCGCGCGGCTGCCCCTGATCGAGGCCGCGCTGCCCAGCTCGATCCGCATCGGAATCGCGCTCGATCATTCTCAGTCGATCAACGCGTCGGTCGGCGACACCGAGCGCACCCTCGGGCTCGCGGTGCTGCTCGTCATCGGCGTGGTGTTCGTGTTCCTGCTGTCGCCGCGCGCGACGCTGATCCCGGCCGTGGCGCTGCCCTTGTCGATCATCGGCACCTTCGGGCCGATGTACCTGCTCGGCTACAGCATCGACAACCTGTCGCTGATGGCGCTCACGATCGGCACCGGCTTCGTGGTCGACGACGCGGTGGTGGTGCTCGAGAACATCATGCGCTACATCGAGGCCGGGCTCGCGCCGCGCGAGGCGGCGCTGCGCGGCAGCGCCGAGGTGGCGTTCACGGTGGTGTCGATGAGCCTGTCGCTGATCGCGGTGTTCCTGCCGATCCTGCTGATGCCGGGCATCGTCGGGCTGCTGTTCCACGAGTTCGCGGTCACGCTGTCGATCGCGATCCTGCTGTCGATGGTGGTGTCGCTGACCGTCACGCCGACCATGTGCGCCTACGTGCTGACCCGTCGCGCCGCGGATGCGCCGCCCGCGCGCGGCACGCGCTGGATCGCCGCGCTGCTCGAGCGCACGCGCGAGGGTTATGCACGCTCGCTCGAAGCCGTGCTCGATCACACGCGGCTGGTCGGCGTCGTGATGATCGCGCTGCTGATCGGCAACGTGCTGCTGTTCCGGCTGCTGCCCGGCACGTTCTTTCCCGAGCAGGACAACGGCGCGCTGATCGGTCAGATCATCGCCGACCAGAGCATCTCGTTCTCGGCGATGCAGCAGAAGCTCGCGCAGTTGCAGTCGATCGTGCAGAAGGATCCGGCCGTCGCGGCGGTCGCGGGCTTCACGGGCGGCCGCGCGCTGAACACCGCGAACGTGTTCGTGGCGTTGAAGCCGCTCGCGCGGCGCCATGCGTCGGCGACCGAGGTCGTGAACCGCCTGCGGCCGAAGCTCGCGGCGGTGTCGGGCGCGCAGTTGTTCCTGCAGGCGCAGCAGGACCTGCGCATCGGCGGCCGGCAGTCGGCGGCGGAATACCAGTACACGCTGACGAGCGACGATCCGCGGGCGCTGTACACGTGGACGCCGCGCCTCGTCGCCGCGCTCGGCAAGTATCGCGGCCAGCTGACCGACGTGAACTCCGACCTGCAGCAGAACGGCCTGCAGACGATGGTGACGATCGATCGCGCCACCGCGATGCGCTACGGCCTGCAGCCGAACCAGATCGACAGCGTGCTGTACGACGCGTTCGGCCAGCGCACCGTATCGACGATCTACAACCCGCTCAACCAGTATTTCGTCGTGATGGAGGTCGCGCCGCAGTACTGGCAGTACCCGCAGTCTCTGCAGCGGATCTTCGCGAGCACGGCGGCCGGCAACGCGGCCGGCACCGCGCAGACGCAGTATTCGTCGGCGATCGTGCCCGCGGCGGGCGCGCTGCCCGCGACCGGCGCGACCGTCGGCGCCACCGTGACGAGCGGCGGCGCGGGCGGCAACGCGCAGAACGCGAACGCGGAAGCCAATGCGACCACCAACAGCATCTCCAACAGCAAGGGCGGCAGCTCGACGGGCAGCGCGGACAGCACGGCGGCCGAGACGATGGTGCCGCTGCCGGCCTTCGCGACCTTCGAGAACAGCCATACCGCGACCCAGGTCAATCACCAGAGCGGGCTGGTCGCCGGCACCATTTCATTCAACCTGCCGGCGAACGGCTCGCTGAGCAGCGCGGGCGAGGCGATCGCGCACGCCGAACAGGACATCGGCATGCCGGCGTCGGTGCACGGCGCGTTCGCGGGCGCGGCGCAGGCGTTCGCGGGGTCGATGAACACCGTGCCGCTCCTGATCCTCGCGGCGCTCGTGGTCGTCTATCTCGTGCTCGGCGTGCTGTACGAGAACACGATCCATCCGCTGACGATTCTGTCGACGCTGCCGTCCGCCGGCATCGGCGCGACGCTTGCGCTGCTCGTGTTCGGCGTGCCGTTCTCGGTGATCTCGATGATCGGCTTCATCCTGCTGATCGGCATCGTGAAGAAGAACGGGATCATGATGGTCGACGTCGCGATCCAGTTGCAGCGCGACGAGGGCGCGGACGCGCGCCGCGCGATCCACGAGGCGGCCGTGAGGCGCCTGCGGCCGATCATGATGACGACGGCCGCCGCCGTGCTCGGCGCGCTGCCGCTCGCGCTCGCGATCGGGCAGGGCGCGTCGCTGCGCCAGCCGCTCGGCGCGACGGTGATGGGCGGGCTGCTGATCAGCCAGATGTTCACGCTGTACACGACGCCCGTGATCTATCTGTATCTCGACCGGCTGCGCGCGCGTCTCGCCGGCTGGTCGGCGCGGCAGCCGTGGAAACGGCGGCCCGAGACGAGGTCCTGAACGATGAAGCGCCTTCCTGCCGTTTCCGCCCCCCGGGCCCGCGCCGTCGCGTCGGGCGTGGCGGCCGCCGTTGCCGTCGCGCTGGCGCTGGGCGGCTGCATGGTCGGCCCCGACTATCACGCGCCGTCGGTCGCGCCGCCGGCCGCCTACCGCGAGCTGCCCGGCTGGACCCAGGCCGCGCCCGACGCGGACGGCCCGAAAGGCGACTGGTGGACCGCCTTCCACGATCCGCTGCTCGACGAACTGGAGCCGCTCGTCGCGGTGTCGAACCAGACCGTGCGGCAGGATTACTACAACTACCAGCAGGCGCTGGCGCTCGTGCGCGAGGCGCGCGCGGGGCTGTTCCCGACGCTGTCCGCGACCGGGTCGGCGACGCGTCAGCGCAGCGCGGCGGCCGGCGTGAGTTCGATCGGGAACAGCGGCGCGCTCGAAGGCAACGTCAGCTGGTCGCCCGATCTGTGGGGCGAGGTGCGGCGCACGCTCGAGGAGCGCCGTGCGAGCGCGCAGGCGAGCGCGGCGACCTATGCGAACGCAACCTTGTCGGAACAGGTCACGCTCGCGACGACCGTGATCGACCTGCGCGTCACCGATGCGAACATCGATCTGCTCCAGGCGACCGTGAAGGCGTATGAGGATTATCTGCGCGTGATCGCGGACCAGGATCGGGCCGGCACGATCCCGCCGTCCGATCTCGTCACCGCGCAGACCCAGCTCGACAGCGCGCGCGCGAGCCTGATCGCGCTCGACGAATCGCGCGCGAAGTACGTGCATGCGATCGCGGTGCTGGTCGGCCGCACGCCCGAGGACCTCACGGTCGCGCACGACGCGACGCTGCCCGCGCTGCCCGACGTGCCGGTCGGCGTGCCGTCGACGCTGTTGCAGCGGCGGCCCGACATCGCGGTCGCCGAACGGCAGATGGCGTCCGCGAACGCGGCGATCGGCGTCGCGATCGCCGCCTACTATCCGACGATCTCGCTGTCCGCGGCCGCGGGCTTCAGCGCGTCGCCGCTGGCGGGGCTGCTGCATGTCGCGAACTATGTGTGGTCGCTCGGCGGCAGCGCGTCGGAGACGCTGTTCGACGGCGGGCTGCGCAGCGGCGAAGTCGCGGCCGCGCGCGCGACCTACGACGCGGCGGTCGCGAGCTATCGCGGCACGGTGCTGGCCGCGTTGCAGAACGTCGAGGACGATCTCGCGAGCGTGCGGGTGCTGGCGGCCCAGGCCGATGCGCTCGCGCGCGCGGTGACGAACGCGAAACGTGGAGCCGAGATCGCGTTCAACGAGTATCAGGCGGGCACCGTCGACTACACGACGGTTTCGACCGCGCAGGCCACCTTGCTCAATTTGCAGCAGAGCGCGCTGAACGTGCAGCAGCAGCGGCTGGTGGCGGCCGCGACGCTGTTCGGCGATCTCGGCGGCGGCTGGAATGTCACGCGGATCGACACCGTGACGCCGCCGGCGCGCGACGCGGGGTGAGGGCAGGCCGGGTCGGCATCCGCCGTCGCGCCTGAGCGCGGCTCACGCGTGGTATTCGATCCGTTCGGCGAACAGGTGCAGCGCGCGCGACACCTGCTTGCTGAAGTACGCGGGCCGTTCGCGCTCGTAGGCGCGCAACAGCGACGTGCATTCGCGTTCCTCCCAGCGCCAGTACGGCCCCTGTTTCGCGAAGGCCGGATGATCGTGCAGCTGCGGCGGGACGCGATGCTCGTCGTCCCAGCCCCAGAAGTAGCTGTTCGTCGGCCCGGCGAACGCCATGCCGAGCGTGCGGGCGACGATCGGATCGTGGCGGAGCGTGAAGTCGACCACCTCCGTGCGCGCCACGCCGCCGGCGTCGGCATGCTCCGCCTCGATCCAGCAGTGATAGCGCGCGAGCTGCGACAGGTGGCGCGCGGTGCGGCGACGCTCGCGCGTCGTGCACAGCACGTAGAGATTGCCCGCGCCGAAATCCATCACCTCGCCGCCCGCGATGGGCCGGTAGCGCGCGCCGGTCAGCAGGCTCAGGACCCGCGCGCCGACGATCGCGTAGTCGGCGCAGCGCATGTAGCCATGCTTGGTGGTCGATTCCGACACGCTGCGATGAATGACTTCATCGAGGACGGGCTGCACGGCGTGAGGAACAGGGACGGTGAGGATGGGCGGCTGGTCGGGCGCGCTGACTTCTCGCATGGGCGGATGCACTTCGCTTCTTGGTGTTTGCTGGAACGACTTTCGCGAAATGTTACCGACGATTACCAATCGTTACGTGAAGAATGTGTGGCCCTGCGTGGAGATTTGTCGATGAATGGAAAGGATCGTAAGTCATTGGCGATCCGAATCTTACAGATGGCTCGCTATCGGGCGGGGCGAGGCCGGCGCGCATGGCCGGCTCATGGCGTCGGCGTCATTCCGGGAACGTTCCGCCTCGCCCGTGGCCGCCGTTGAAGCGCGCCGCGCCTGTCACGCCTTCGCCGTTCACGATCGGCGCGCCGCGCGCGCCTTCCCGGCGCAGCGCGTCCGCCAGCGGCAGATCCCATTGCGCGTAGGCCGAGTGCCGATCCGCGAGCATGCAGGCGCGCGGGAATGCCGCGATCCGGCGGGCGAGGCGGATGGCGTGCGGCACGCTTTCACCGGCCGGCACGACGTAGTTGGCGAGCCCGATCTGCCGCGCCTCGTCGGCGTCGACGGGGCGTCCGGTCAGGATCATGTCCAGCGCGCGCCCCATGCCGACGATGCGGGGCAGCCTGACCGTGCCGCCGTCGATCAGGGGAACGCCCCAGCGCCGGCAGAACACGCCGAACACCGCATCCTGTTCGACCACGCGGAGGTCGGCCATCAAGGCCAGCTCCAGCCCGCCCGCGACCGCGTAGCCGGAGATGGCCGCGATCAGCGGCTTGGGCAGCGCCATGCGCGTCGGGCCCATCGGCCCCGGCGCGTGCCCGGCCGGGTCGACACGGTTGCGCAAGGCCGGATCGTCGATGACCTTGAGGTCGGCGCCCGCGCAGAAGTGGCCGCCCGCGCCGGTCAGGATCGCGACGCCGAGCGAGGCGTCGGCCGCGAAGCGCTCGAACGCGGCGTTCAGCCGCGCGGCGGTCGGGCCGTCGACGGCGTTGCGGCGGTCGGGGCGGTTGAGGGTGATGATGCAGACCGGGCCGTCCACGTCGAACAGGATGTCGTCCATGCTGGCTCCTTGAGGCGGGATGGGGAAGGGTGGCCCGGCGGGTCGAGGTCGCCCGCGGGCGCCGGCGCGGGCGGGGATAGGAAGGAATATAGGAGAGACTGGCGCGCGGCGCATGAGGGGCGGTCGCTTCGCGCCTCGTCGTGCGGACGCTATGTGTTATCGGTCTCGACGGAGCAAGGCGGCGATGGCGAGCGAGGCCAGCGACAGGCTGACCCAGGCGCCGCCGCCGGCAAATACCCAGCCAAGCGTCGCGAGCGCAATTCGCGATTGGTTGATTGCTATGCCGCTGTAGGCATCTCCCTCGTTGCGCAAGTAAAAGAGATAAAAGAAGCACGGCGTAATCAACAGCAACGCCGCGATCGCCAGCAGATAGCGGGCGTGGCGCTTGAGGTATGCCTGGTGTAAGCGGGCCAGATAGAACGCCCTGTTCCTGAAGTGAAATACCGTCAATATCGGTGTTGTCACGAGCAGCGTCGCGAAATAGAGCGCCGAGATCTCCGGGAATGCCGGGGCGCGACGATAAGCGTCGACCGTGGGAAACCAGGTCGCGACGGCATGCACCCAGCGATCGAGCATTGGCAGACGGTCCAGTATGTCGGTGGGGAGCAGCGACCCGATGACGATGCTGACGAACAGGATCGACAGGAACTCCCAGCTCTTGAGCAACAGCCGCAGTTCATTTTTCGGAAGAGGCGAGAGTGTCGTGTGATTCGGCCTGTCGTTGGTCATCGATATCCTCTTGGTCTTGAAGGAAAGCGTCCCGAAAGGCATTGCGGTTGATAATCCATGCCGCGGATTCACTACCTTGCATCGGGTTGAAACGGATGATCGGCCCTGCTTCGAAGCAGCATAGGTGATGGCGGCGCAGGCTTCATTCCATATCGCGCACACCGTTTCGCCCCGGCGCATTTTCCCTTTCCGCCGCCTTGGCGTAATCTGTCCGCTTTCTGTCCGTGGTCGACGTTATCGAGTGGGGGCGCGCCCGATAAAGTGCAGTCATCGTCCACCACCGAAGGAGCGCTGAAATGTCCACCTCTACCGCCTTGCTCGTGATCGATATGCAGGAGTCGTTCCGCCACCGCCCGTATTTCCGCGAGGCCTTCGTGCAGGCCTACATCGAGCGCCAGCAGGCGCTGATCGACGGCGCCGAGCGCGCCGGCATCCCGGTCGTGCAGATCTATCACGTCATGGACGACGGCCCGTTCTCGCTCGCGTCCGGATTTGTCCGCCCGCTCGATCCGCTGCGCATCCAGCCGACCGTGACGTTCCACAAGCGCCGCCACAGCGCGCTTGTCGGCAGCGGCCTCGAAGACTGGCTCGTGCGCAACGGCATCCGCCGCGTGATCGTGTCCGGAATCCGCACCGAGCAATGCTGCGAAACGACCACGCGCCACGCCTCCGATCTCGGCTATACGGTCGACTACGTCGGCGAGGCCACGCTGACTTTCCCGATGACCGACGCGACCGGCCGCGAATGGAGCCCCGACGAGATTCGCGCGCGCACCGAGCTGGTGCTGGCCGATCGCTTCGCGCGCATCGCGACTGTCGAGGAAGCGCTCGCGGCCGCGACGGAGCCGGTGGCGGGATGAGCGGGCGCGACGCGGCGCGCGTGATCCCGGTCTACGTGGTGGTGCCGCCGCGTGCGTTGCTGCTCGACGTCGCCGGGCCGGTGGAAGTGCTGCGCATGACGAATCTCGCGCAGGCCGGCCTGCGTTTCGAGGTTCGTTTCGTCGGCGCCGCGCCGCGCGTGCACAGTTCGGTCGGGCTCGGGCTCGCCGGTCTCGCGCCGCTGCCGGCGCGGCTGCCCGGTGACGCGATGGTGCTCGTGTCCGGTTCCGTCGATGTGCCGCTCGGCGAGCCGCCGGCCGCCGAGCGCGACGACGAAGACGAGGCGGCGATCGTCGCCTGGCTGCGGCGCGTGATCCTGCCGGGCGTGCGGCTGGTCACGATCTGCGCCGGCGCGATGCTGGCCGCGCGCGCGGGGCTGCTCGACGGCTGTGAATGCACGACCCATCATGAAAACATCGACCGGCTCGCGCAGCTCGCGCCGCGCGCGCGGATCCGCGAGAACCGGTTGTTCGTGCAGGACGGCGAGCGGATGACGAGCGCGGGCGTGACGGCCGGCGTCGACCTGATGCTCGCGATCGTCGCGCAGGAGGCCGGCCATGCGATCGCGCTCACGGTCGCGCGCAAGCTGGTGGTCTACCTGCGCCGGACCGGCGCGGACCCGCAACTGTCGCCGTGGCTCGAAGGACGCAATCACCTGCATCCCGCGATCCATCGCGTGCAGGATGCGGTGGGCGCCGATCCGGCGCGCCCGTGGACGCTGCCGGCGCTCGCCGAGGTCGCGGCCACGAGCCCGCGTCATCTGTCGCGGCTGTTCAACGAGCATGCGGCGATGAGCGTCACCGATTATGTGAACCGGATGCGCGTCGCGCTCGCGCGGCAGCTGGTGGTGGGCTCGACGCTCGACATGGAGCGCGTCGCGGAGCGCAGCGGCTTTTCGTCGGCGCGCCAGTTCCGGCGCGCGTGGGGGCGGGTGTATGCGGCGCCGCCGGCGCGTTTGCGCGAGGCGGAGGCCTGAGGCGTGCGGTGAAGCGCGGCGGGCCGACGCGTACCGGTGCCGACTGCCGGCGCGTTGCCGTGTGATGTCCGCCTTGCGCGTCTTGGCTTCACGCCTGAGCCGGGCATGCGCTCGCGCTCGCACACGCGCCGAATCGCGCAGCTCAAAACAGGCGCTGCTGTCCCGACGTCACCGATTCGAAATCATCGCGCAGGAACGGCAGGATCGCATCGGCGACTGGCTGCAGCTGGCGGCTCACGTAGAACGCATAGTCGATCGGCGAACGCAGCGTTTCGAGCGGCTCGGGGCCGGCCGTGGTCATCACGTAGCTGATCCAGCCGCCGCGCTGGTATTGCAGCGGACGGCCCTGTGCGCGATTGAATTCATCCGCGACCCGCGCCGCGCGCACGTGCGGCGGCACGTTGCGCTCGTATTCGGCGAGCGGCCGGCGCAGCCGCTTGCGATACACGAGCAGTGCGTCGTGCGTGCCCGCCAGCGTGTCGCGCACATAGGTCCGGATGAATTCCTGATAAGGCTCCTGCTTGAACACGCGGCGATACAGCTCGCGCTGGAACCGCTGCGCGAGCGGCGTCCAGTCGGTGCGCACCGTCTCCAGCCCCTTGAACACGAGTTCGTCCGTGCCGTCCGCCGCGCGCGCGAGGCCCGCGTAGCGCTTCTTGCTGCCTTCCTCCGCGCCGCGCACGGTCGGCATCAGGAAGCGCAGGTAGTGGCGTTCGTATTGCAGTTCGAGCGCGCTGTCGAGACCGAAGCGTTCGCGCAGTTGCGCGCGCCACCAATCGTTCACGTGCGCGACGAGCGCGCGGCCGATGCGCGCCGCGTCGGCATCGTCATAGGCGCGCTTGAGCCAGACGAAGGTCGAATCGGTGTCGCCGTAGATCACGTCGTAGCCTTGCGCCTCGATCAGCGTGCGGGTCTCGTGCATGATCTCGTGGCCGCGCATCGTGATCGACGAGGCGAGGCGCGGATCGAAGAACCGGCACCCGGTGGAGCCCAGCACGCCGTAGAACGAATTCATGATGATCTTGAGCGCCTGCGACAACGGCGCATTGTGCTGGCGCTTCGCGGTATCGCGGGTGTCCGACACGCGGCGCACGATGTCCGGCAGGCAGTGACGGGTGCGCGAGAAGCGCGCGCCGAGGAAGCCCGGCACGGAGGCCGCGTCCGACGGATCGCCGAGCCCCGCGATCAGGCCCGCGGGATCGATCAGGAAGCTGCGGATGATCGACGGATACAGGCTCTTGTAGTCGAGCACCAGCACCGAATCGTAGAGGCCGGGCCGGGAATCCATCACGAAGCCGCCCGGGCTGTTTTGCCCGGTCACGTCGCCGAGGTTCGGCGCCACGTAGCCGAGCCGGTGCATGCGCGGCAGGTAGAGGTGCGTGAACGCCGCGACCGAGCCGCCGGTGCGGTCGGCGGGCAGGCCGGTGACGGCCGCGCGTTCGAGCGAGAACGGCAGCAGGTCGGCTTTCTCGAAGATGCGCGTGACGAGTTCGCAATCCTTGAGGTTGTAGCGCGCGAGGGCGGGCTTGTCTTCGTCGAAGCGCCGCTGGATTTCGGCCATGCGCTGATATGGGCTGTCGATCGCCTTGCCTTCGCCGAGCAGCGCTTGCGCGACGGCTTCGAGGCTGAACGACGGGAAGCTCCAGGTGGCGGACTTCAGCGCGTCGATGCCGTCGATGATGAGGCGGCCTGTCGCGCCCGCGAAGAAATGGTCGGGCTGCTGGCCGTGCGCGCGCCAGTCGAGCGCGCTGCCGTCGCGGCCGAGCGTGAGCGGGATGCGGCACGCCTCGGCATGCGCATGCAGCACGCGCAGGTCGAACTGGATCAGGTTCCAGCCGATCAGCACGTCGGGGTCGTGGCGCGCGAACCATTCGTTCAGGCGTTCAAGCAGCGCGGCGCGGCTGTCGCAGTAGTCGAGCCGGAAGTCGAGCGCGGCAGGCTCGCCGTTCGGCGGGCCGAGCATGTATACCTGGCGCTGCCCGCACCCTTCGAGCGCGATCGAGTACAGCTCGCCGGCCGCGCTCGTCTCGATGTCGAGCGATACGCAGCGCAGCGCGGGGCGATAGTCGTCCAGGGGGCGCAGTTCGCCGTCGGTCAGCCCGTCGCCGGATAGCCCGTCGCCGCCGTCCGGCACGCCGCGAAAGCGCACCGGCGCGGTGATGAAACGCTCCATCATGTAACGGTCGGGCGGCTGGATGTCGGCTTCGTAAACATCGACCCCCGCTTGTTCGAGACGCTTGCGCAGCGCGCCGAGCTGACGGTGGCGGCGGCAGTACAGGCCGTCCACGGTGCGGTCGCTGAAATCGCGCAGCGCGAGCGGCCGCAGCTCCGCCTCGTTGCCGATCACGCGCGCGGCCGCGTCGCGCTGCTCGGCCGGCACGAACGCCACCGCTTCCTGCGGGCGCAGGCGCACCCGGCGCGGACCGCTTCCGGTCGCCAGCCAGAATTCGACCTCGATGCCGTCCGGCTGGTCCCGCCAGTGGCGGGTAAGGATGAAGCCCTGCTCGAATTCCGTCAAAACGCTGGTCCGCTCGTCGATGCCTGATCTCGAAATTGTAGCGCCCGGCGAGCGTGTTTCCGCTCGCGTGCGGTCGGTTGGGGGCGGCGGTGGGTACGTTTCTGTCGCCGATCGGGATCGCTTCGTTTGGGTTTCGTGCGGTGATGCTCGCGATGGCGTGGGGGGCTTGTGGGGCTGGTGTCGATCGCGTGGATTCGGGCGACAGGGTATTTGACGGCGAACGAGGTGGCAGGGTGGTGAGACTGGTGGTGGGCCGAATTGCGGAGAGAGGGTAGCGCTGGGTCAATCACAAACACAGGCAGCAGTGGACCAGCATTCGCACTACCTAGGCGTATCCGGTGATTGGGGCCTTGTAATCAAGTTCTGCATGCGTAGCTGAGGTCTCATCTCATCTGCTCGTGAAAAGAATGGCGTTTATGAACGGAGGTACTAGGCGTCTCAAGCTGCCCGGTGGGAGGCGCGCGGTGATCGGCGGCGAGATTTGTTATGTAGTCTTATATACCTTGGTTACGCGCCCTCGTTGTTTCTCGTGCACGTCAAACGAGGCGCGAAATTAGGCCATTGCGAGCGGCATAGCGGCTACCGAAGCGCACTGTATTGAAACCCTACGGTGTAGTCGGCGTAATTTTCAACATGAAATAAATTCACCATGTCAGTTTGCTAGTTATCGAGAAGAGTTTTCAAATATTCAACTCTTTGCGTGGTGATCTCGACGAGGCAGTCTTTCGTAATTAAGCCCGCTCCAGCACCCTGAGATTGAGATGCCTCAGAAGAAATGTAACCGTTGCATTGCTTTTCTCTATAATTGAGCCAAGCTTTTTGAGCTTGCTCAAACTTGTCCTTGTGTTGGGTTGGGATATATATTTTTTGATAAATTGCATTGAGGTCTTTTTTTGATTGATCTAAGGCGAGATCGACGCAGGATAAATCAGTGTAAACATTTCCGCTGGTAGCGCATATTTCGGAAATTGCGCTTAAGGGTAAGAGTGAAATTGTTAGAACAATGATTTTCTTCATAATGCTCTCGATAGGTTGATGAGTGCATGATGCTTCGCTCGGGTTTTATGTAGCGACGTTCGCGATGGCCGGGGGGCTTGTGTGGAACTGGTATGGATCGCGTGGGAACCGAAGACGCTAGATTTTCGATTTATTATTATTGGTTGGTTCTTCATGTAGATATGCTCTGCCTGTTGTCACCAATCTATTTTTTGATGCCCCGGTATCCTTGAGCAAGGAGGCATCGAATGGGCCGTAAAAAAGTCGCCGTCTGGATTTTTTGTGACCTTCCAGCGCAACTTTCCATTGTGCAGTGAAATATCGGAAATACCATTTTTCGCTCCAAGGAATGAGAAAAAATTGACTGTGGCATACAATCCGTCAGGCGACACTGTTCTGTTCAGGTTGCTGGTTCCCTCAGGATCACATTCTATTCGTCGTCCTTCTTCGGTGATAAAGCAATAGCTCCCGTTGATTTGGTGGGCCGATGTTTTGTACAATTTCAGGGTGAAAATGGAGTATGGATTTTTATTTATTTGGTGCATTGAAGTATATCGCCATTCGCCAAGAAGCGGAATCGTATCAGTCTGAGGTGTCTGTGCAATTGCAGCATTTAACCCGAAAAGATAGTGCAGGCCGGTGCAAAGATGTATCAATTTATTCATGGCTGTACCTGGAGGCAGTTGGTAACGCGGCGTAGCCAGCCATCCCAAAAGCGATCTAGCCAGGAGCGTTGTCGACCAGTATTTGTAATGATTTCACCTGATTTAATCGATATTCTGAAGTAACTGATTCTGGTCTTGAGCCGCATTCATTGCTTTGATCGTATTGGGGCCAAGGCTGCCATTTTCGTCTACGCTGGCTTCTATTTTGAATTGAGCATTTTTTTGAATTTGCTTCATTGCGCCATCCGATGTAGTCGTCCAGTTGTACGTCATAAGAGCGATGCGGTTATCGAAAAACTGGCAGAACCTCTGAGGTTCCCAGAATCGTTTCAAGTAAATTGTCTCTGTTTGGCTTTCGGTTATAAATTTTAGTCGAGATCGTTGCTCTGCAGTCTGCTACTTTTTACCCAGCCTCGAACGGGGCTGGTCTTCTTGGAATTTTGGTAAGTGACTAAGGTAAATCCGAAGCGGCTGGTATATGTATCGACGGATTCGCCAGCCAAAATGAAGATTCCCGGCATTTTGCATGAGTAGTTCGGTGCCGAATAAAATTGAAGCCGGCCACTTCCAACGACTGTCATCTCTTTCTCAGAATGAGGTGTGTTGTTGGTGGGTTCTGAGACGCGCTTGTTGAGGTCATCACAGTTCGATTCGGCTGTCGGTTGATTGGGAATGCAGTCCGAAATGAATGCTTGGTATTTGCCTGTATTCACCTTTAGCGTGGACGGATGTTCAGGATCTCTCGTCATATCTAACGCTTTCATTAAATTTGTATCCAAATTCACCCAGCCGATCGATACTTGCTTGTCAAGATTGTCAGGGCTATCCGCAGCAACATATAACCTAACGCTATAGATGCCATTGGAAATGTCCTCAATTTCCACTTGTATTTTTTCTTTGTTCATCGTCGGGTGTTTAAGTGGGGGGGTAATTATATTTTTTAATTTATCGTTGCATGTTTCTGAGGGCGCGTAAGTGCTGTATGGGATAATTTAAATGAATATTAATGATATTATTTTGCGGAATATTTCATGTTATATAAATGGAATGAATTTACGATTTTTGGCGTTATGAGATCAAGTGCTTTTCTGTAGGCTGCCTGAGCATTTGCGTCTTTCGAAAACCATCGCGCATAATTTCCATTGAATTGAGTCAGCCCGTCGAATTCTTCGTTCGCGCCCGCGTGGCTGAACCGAATCTCCGGATCGGGCAGAGACGGGCCGGAGTACAGGTCGTCCATGATGACGACCTGATGTGACTTGCCGTCCTCCGCGAAGTCGAAGCGAGGAAATGCGCCGACCTCTTCCAGGCTCCGATGCACGAAATTCCAGTCGGTTTCCCACTGCACGCGATGCGAGTACGCCCGCATCGGCTCGCGTATCTCGAACGCGTAGTGGCCGTTCGCCTGCGGATGCTTGTCGAACACGTCGATCAAAATCTGCCAGCCGCCGGTTTCCTGCCAGTCGCGCCGGTCGCTGCTGAGCTTGAGGAAGCTGAGCCAGGATGAGAAATGGAGCTGGAAATAGGCGACCGGACCGTCACTTCCCAAGCGGCGTACCCGTTGCACATAACCGTGAATGGGGAGATAGCCGCCGTCCGTCTGGCGAATCCGGAGCGTGACGGGTTGGAACATGAGGGCATTGAGCTTGATCTTGCCGCCGACAACCGATGACGCATCGACGATCACCTCGAAATTGCGCCCGAGCCGTGCGTGAATCTTGACGTACAGCGGTACGAGCCAGTCGTCGCCGAGCGGTGTGTCGAGTTTGACGATGCGATCGAACTGCGCGTAGCCGCCGCGTAGTACGTTCAGCAAGACTTCCCCGGCCATGCGGTCACCCCATTTTATGGAGAGCGAGTTCGACCGCTACCAACATCCCGAGGCCGAGACTGCGTGCGTCATATCAGAAGAAATGCAAAGACCCGACTGCGGGATGGAGATCGAATGCCGGTCTTTTAAATCTCGGGGCGGGTAAGAAGAGGCGCTGGATAATGCTGTCCCGATGCCGGGGGAGCATATCAAAGTCGATTTTTTTGATAGGGAAATAGTGACGATTTTTGACAAATAATGAGGAATGCTTTCAAGCCATTGATTCATTGTCGCGCGATCGTTTCGTCCGGCCGGCGATTCGCGTAGATCGCTTGGGTCATCGAAATCCACACGCTCAAACCATGGCTGCAATCCGCCTATTCCCCTTGGGTCGGCGCGGACAGCATGCGAATCGTCCTAAATCCGGCGCGAGTGCTGCACGGTGGTTCACCACGCGCTGACTGATGCCGCGCCTCGCGAGGCTGTGCGACGCGCATCCTGGCTATGAACCGAGTCTCACGACCCGCCTGCTCGACTGAGCCGTGTGCGTCGGCGGCGGCGAATGGGACGGCCTCGACAAGATGCAGGTGATGCACGAGCGACGCGTCGCCGTGTGCGCGACGGCCCGATCGACCTGGGTCGCTTCACGCTGCTGCACGTGCTGGCGGCCCGCGTCCAGCGCTACCCGCCCCGGCAGCACGCGAGCGGCCGGCATCGACGACATCGACACGCGCGGCGGCCATGAATTCGACCTGTTGAACCACGCGATGCGGCAGACCGAGGCGTGGGGTTGCGCGGGAGATCAGGAACCGGAACGACTGAAAAAGGGCCGACACCGGGGCGTGACGGCCCTGCCATGCACATCCCGCTCGTCGGACGAACACGCCGAGGCGGATGTTCGCGACGCAACGCGCCCTTGGCTCGCGGTAAAGCGCTATTGCCTGTCGATGTCGAGCAAGACGTCGACCCGGCGATTGCTCGCCCGCCCGGCCGCCGTCGCATTCGAGCCGACCGGATCGGCCTTGCCGTAACCGTGGCCGGCGTATTGGCCGGCCTTCAACCCGTGCTCCTGCAGATAAGCCCGCACCGTCCGGGCCCGGCGCTCCGACAGATCCAGGTTGTAGGCATCCGAGCCGACCGAATCGGTATACCCGTTGACCGTCACCGTCTTGATCGAGACGCCGCGCGCCTCGTCGATCAGTCGATCCAGCCGCGCGCGGGCGGCCGGCGTCAGGCTCGCCTGCGCCGTGTCGAAGTTGGCGTCGGTGCTCAGCGTCGTGATGGCCGGCGGCATCGGCGCAACAGGCGCCGGCGCGACGGGCGCGGGCGCGGGCGCCGCCTGCGGCGCGCCGCATTGGAACAGCAGGTTCCGCACGTCTGCCTGGCCGCCCGACGTGGCGCCCAACAGTGATTGCCCCTCCAGCACCCTGACGGGCTGATCCTTGCAGACCGCCTCCGCCGCCTTGCGGCACGCGCCGGGGCCTTCCAGCAGCCCATAGCAGGTCACCCGATACGCCTGCTCGCCGTTCGGCATCGACACCGCGTAGCGGGTGTACGTCGGGCCCGAGGAGGTCGTGCAACCCACGAGCGCCATCGCGCCCAGCAGCATCGCTTGTCTTGCGTTGAACATGATGTTCCTCTTCCTTTGTCTTGGACGATCCGATCCGCATCCGGGTAACGATGAAGTGCGGCGCATCCGAACCGACTCGCATCCGGACGCGCCGCGCCCCACTTCACCACTGGTAGCCCGCACCGACGCCGTACGTGTAGCCGGCGTTGCCGCCGCTGACGCCTCCTCTCAGCTTGATGTTGTCCGTCAGGCGCGCGGTGAAACCGATCGCCACGGCGCTGTAGCCCTGGTAGCTGCCGCCGCCTATCCCCACCGCGATCGTTCTGCCGGCATCCACTTCCGGGATCATCGTCAACGCGGTCGCCGCCGCGATACCCGAGTACGCCGTGCGTGCGACGTTGTTCACCGTCGTTTGCAAGGCCCCCAGCTGGGACACGTTCACCGCGTCGGTCGGGTTCACGCCCGCCGCGACATTGGTGATGCGACGCTCGCTGCCGGGCGCGCCGACCGATACGGTATTGGCCTGATTCGCCACCGAGTTCGCACCGATCGCCACCGCGCCGGCCGCCGAGGTGGTCGCGCCCTGGCCGATCGCCGTGCCGCTCGCGGCCGACACCACCGCGCTCGCGCCGATCACCGTGCCGCCGTCCGAGTTCGCGCTCGCACCGTTGCCGAGCGCCACGCCGTTCGCGCCGGACGCTGCCGCGTTCGGACCGATGGCCAGCGCGTTGAGGCCCGTCGCACCGTTGTTGCCGAAGTTCCCTTGCTGCGCGCCGTTGTCGTTCACGCTGTAGTAGTGGCTGCCGGGCCCGTTCGACAAGGTCGAGGTCGACAACCTGCTGATCGACGTCGACAGCGACGTGAGCTGCGTCGTGTTGGAGCCCTGGCTCGTCGACAACGAGGCGATATCCGACATCGTGGACGTCGACAGGGTGTTGAGCGCCTGGATCGTCGAATACAGCTGCGAGCCGTTGATCGCATCCGTGCTCGACGAGCTCACTTGTCCCGCCGCGACATTCGTCACCTGCCGCTCCGCGCCCGGCGAACCCATGCTCACCACGCTCGCTGGCGTGCTGCCCGCGAAGTTGTAGGTGGCGCCGCCGATCGTCGCGCTGGCCGTCGGATTCGCGGCCGCCGTCGTCGAGCCGTAGCCCAGGGCCACGTCGCCGGCATTGTTCGCCACCGCGTTCGGGCCGATCGCGACGCTGTTCAACCCCAGCGCCTGACTGTCGGGCAGCGTCGAGTTCGCGTGGAAGTACTTGATGCCCCCGCCGTTGGTGATGTTGTTCACGGTGTTGCCGAGCGAGTCGACCGCCTGATCCGTGGCGTACAGCTGCGAACCGTTGACCGCATCCGTACTCGTGGCGCTCAGGCGGCCCGCCGCGACGTTCGTGATCTGACGTTCCGCGCCCGGCGCGCCCACGCTCACCACGCTCGCCGGCGTCGTGCCGGCCAACGTGTAGGTCGTGCCGTTGATCGTCGAGGTCGCTGTCGGATTCGCCGCCGCCGTCACCGAGTTGGAACCCAGCGCGACGTCGTTCGGGTTGTTCGCCACCGCGCCCGAACCCATCGCCACCGAGCCCGCGCCGTTGGCCGTCGAGGTGTTGCCCAGCGCCACCGAACCCTGCCCGATCGCCGTGTTCGCATTGCCCAGCGCCACCGCGCCCTGGCCGTTCGATGTGTTGTTCGCGCCCATCGCGATCGCGCCGGTGCCGGTTGCGCTGTTCGGATCGCCGATCGCCACCGCGCCGTCGCCGTTCGCCGTGTTGCCCACGCCGATCGACACGGCCTGGCCACCGGTCGCCGTCGCGTTCTGGCCGATCGCCACCGCGCCGCCCGAGTTCGCATTGGCGCCGTCGCCGACCGCCACCGCGCTCGCGCCCGCCGCTGTCGCGTTGGTGCCCGCCGCCAGCGCATTGATGCCCGTCGCGCCGTTGTTGGCGTAGTTGCCTTGCTGCGTGCCGTTGTCGTTCACGCTGTAGTAGTGCGTTTTTGCCGCATTGACCGCGGTCGAGGTCGAGGTCGACAGCGAAGCGATCGAGCTGTTCGCCGTCGACAGGCCGGTCGATAGCGAACCGATACCGGTCGAGGTTGAAGTGGACAGCGACGCCACCGTGCTGTTGGTGGTGGACAAGCCCGTCGACAGCGAGCCGATCGAGCTGGTCGCGGTCGACAAGCCGGTCGAGGTGGAGGTCGACAAGCTGTTGATCGCGGTGTTCGTCGCGAACAACTGCGAGCCGTTGATCGCGTCCGTGCTGGTTGCCGTCACTTGGCCTGCCGCCACGTTCGTCACCTGACGTTCCGCACCCGGCGCGCCGACGCTTACCACGCTCGCCGGTGTCGTGCCCGCATAGTTGTACGTTACGCCGCCGATCGTGCCCGTCGCCGTCGGATTCGGCGCCGCTGTCACCGAGTTGGAACCCAGCGCCACGCTGTTCGCGTTGCTTGCCACTGCGTTCTGTCCCAATGCGACTGCTCCTGCAGCGCTGGCGTTCGTGCCATCCCCCACCGCGACTGCGCTCGCGCCTGCTGCCGTGGCGTTCGTGCCCGCTGCGAGGGCGTTGATGCCCGTCGCGCCGTCGTTGTTGTAGTTCCCTTGTTGCGTGCCGTTGTCGTTCACACTGTAGTAGTGCGTCTTCGCCGCGTTGATGGCGGTCGAGGTTGAGGTCGACAGCGACGAGATCGCGCTGTTCGCCGTCGACAAGCCAGTCGACAGCGAACCGATACCGGTCGAGGTTGAAGTGGACAGCGACGCCACCGTGCTGTTGGTGGTGGACAAGCCGGTCGACAGCGAGCCGATCGAGCTGGTCGCGGTCGACAAGCCGGTCGAGGTGGAGGTCGACAAGCTGTTGATCGCGGTGTTCGTCGCGAACAATTGCGAACCGTTGATCGCGTCCGTGCTGGTTGCCGTCACTTGGCCTGCCGCCACGTTCGTCACCTGACGTTCCGCACCTGGCGCGCCCACGCTTACCACGCTCGCCGGTGTCGTGCCCGCATAGTTGTATGTCACGCCGCCGATCGTGCCTGTTGCTGTCGGGTTCGACGCGCTCGTCACCGAACCATTTCCTAGCGCCACGTCTCCCGCGTTGTTCGCCACTGCGTTCGGGCCGATTGCCACACTGTTCGCTCCCAGCGCCTGACTGTCGGGGGCAGTTGAGTTGGCGTGGAAGTACTTGATTCCCTGGCTGTTGATGTTGTTTATCGCTGACCCGACGTTGTTGACGGTGCTCGTCGTGCCGTTCGCGTTGTAGGTCGTATAGGCCGGCGCGCTGATCGTTCCGGTCGCCGGGTTGTAGGTTGCCCCTCCGCCCAAGGCCGACGCCGTACTGCTGCCGAGATTGCCTGTCACGGTCGACAGCGATGCGACCGTGCTGTTCGTCGTGGACAAGCCCGTCGACAGCGATGTGATGCCGGTCGAGGTCGATGTGGATAGCGAAGCGATCGAGCTATTGGCGGTCGACAAGCCAGTGGAGGTCGAGGTCGACAGCGATGCGACCGTGCTGTTCGTCGTGGACAAGCCCGTCGACAGCGATGTGATGCCGGTCGAGGTCGATGT
>NZ_JBXAPG010000027.1:3793-5243 GCF_058803765.1 Burkholderia sp. GW821-FHT14F03 | reverse complement strand
GGCGGTCGACAAGCCAGTGGAGGTCGAGGTCGACAGCGATGCGACCGTGCTGTTCGTCGTGGACAAGCCCGTCGACAGTGATGTGATGCCGGTCGAGGTCGATGTGGATAGCGAAGCGATCGAGCTATTGGCGGTCGACAAGCCTGTGGAGGTCGAGGTCGACAGCGAGGCAACCGTGCTGTTCGTCGTGGACAAGCCCGTCGACAGCGAACTGATGCCTGTCGAGGTCGATGTGGATAATGAAACAATCGTGCTGGTCGTGGTACTCAATCCAGCATACAGCTGCGATCCATTGATTGCATCCGTGCTCGTTGCCGTTACCCGGCCCGCCGCCACATTCGTGATCTGCCGTTCGGCTCCCACTGCCCCCACGCTCACCACGCTTGCCGGAGTCGTACCGGCGTAGTTGTAGGTGACGCCTCCGATCGTGGCGCTCGCGGTCGGATTGGCGGCCGCCGTCACCGATCCAGAACCCAGCGCGACATCATTCGCATTATTTGCCTGGGCGCCTGAACCCAGGGCTACGCCCTTCGTTGCCGCCGCCGCGACAGTCGCTGTGTCGCCAAAGGCCAACGAGCCCGCGCTGCCGGCAGTCGACGTATTACCCAAGGCTACGGAACCTTGTCCCGTCGCCGTGTTGGCGTTGCCTTGCGCGATCGCGCCCTGACCCGTCGCCGTGTTGTTTGCGCCAACCGCGACTGCGCCCGTGCCGGTCGCGGTGTTCGGATCGCCGATCGCCACCGCGCCATCTCCCGTTGCCGTCTGCGCTCGCCCGATCGCCACCGCGCCGCCGGCTGCCGTCGCGCCGTTTGCCGTCGTCCCGCTGGAGCCGACGGCAACATTCTGTCCGGTGGCGCCGCTGACGATGCCATCGCCTTGCGCGATGCCGAATGCTCCGTTCACCGTTGCGCCGCGCCCGATCGCAATACCCGACGTGTTGGCTGTCGCCACGGACGCCTGGCTTCCGATTGCAATTGCATTGCTCGCGGAAGCGTTTGCGCTGGTACCCACTCCAATTGCATTGGTTCCCGCGGCGGCCGCGGAAAAACCTTCAGCAAAGGACGCAGTACCACTGGCTATCGCGACATTTCCGAGTGCGACAGCGCTTGCCCCACTGCCAATCGTCCCGTAACCCACGGCAGTCGCGACGAGACCAGACGCCGTCGAGGTCGCGCCGATAGCGGTCGCTTGAGTATTGTTTGCCGTGGCGCTGCCGCCCACGGCAATCGAATTGCTACTCGTTGCCGACGCGAGATAGCCTTCGGCGATAGCCGCTGTGCCACTTGCCAGAGCGACATTGCCGAGCGCCACTGCGCTTGCGCCACTGCCGACCGCCCCCCAACCCACAGCCGTCGCGACGCTGCCGGACGCTGTCGAGGTCGCGCCGATAGCGGTCGCTTGAGTATTGTTTGCCGTGGCGCTGCCGCCCACGGCAATCGAATTGCTACTC
>NZ_JBXAPG010000027.1:0-3694 GCF_058803765.1 Burkholderia sp. GW821-FHT14F03 | reverse complement strand
CGTTGCCGACGCGAGATAGCCTTCGGCGATAGCCGTTGTGCCACTTGCCAGAGCGACATTGCCGAGCGCCACTGCGCTGTCCCCGCTGCCGATCGCGCCCCAGCCCACGGCCGTCGCAACACTGCCAGACGCGGTACTGGAACTCCCAAGGGCGACTGATTGAATATTGTTAGCCGTGGCGCCGGTGCCCACGGCGACAGTATTGGTGTTCGATGCGAGAGCGTTAAAACCAAACGCGTTGCTGGTCGTGCCGGATGCGGTGGCTTGAAAGCCCACTGCCGCAGCCTCGGTACTCGCGTAGGAGTTGAAGCCGAGCGCCAAGGCGCCATTACCCGAGGCACTTGAGTACGCCCCGAATAACGTTACGCTGGTAAAACTGCTCCCTCCCCCATTTGCGCTGCATCCAGCGACAGTGGAATATGTTCCGTTTCCATCAACGGGACCAGTTTCTGCCGGTAATGATCTGCCGGTCAGGCTCGTTGCAGCTCCCGTGCTGCAAGTGACTGAATCCCCCGCTTGGGTAAAGCCAATGGTGCTCGCATGTGCAAGTTGGAACGCGCCAGCAAGGAGCACGCCGGCGACTACTTTTGCACCGCCGCCCCCGCTGCGCTTTCCTCGCGCGGCCGTGAGTTCCGAGACCGCCACCCAAGCCCCGAGGGTCTCACTCCAGATCGTCCGGTACGACTTGTTCATTTTCATCACCTCATCGGCTCATGCGGGGTCTCACGGCATAGACGTGGATTTCTCGCGTCGTTAAAATTACTTAAAGGAATACTAATTAAATACCCATCGGCTTGACGGTTTCATCATTCGATCAGTAGTAGAGGGGCGCTCTACGTTCCGTGATTTCCCGAACTGCTGCTGTCGTCCGAAGTCGGGGGTTTTTTATCAGCGTGCCGCGATACGGCCTCGTCCCAGATTGCCCTGCCGTGTTTCCAACCTGCACGTGCCATCGTCTTCAGCAAGGCGCCGGAGTGACTGTCTTCCATCCGTTTCCCCCCGGCGTCGCCATCCACTGGGGGATTGACGCCGTACAGTCCAGCCGCGATGCCTGCCTTGTAGGCGGATCGCGCCGCACCGCGGCTTGCGCTGTCGACATGTCGCGCCAGCAGCTCAAAGACGATTGATTCAATTGCGCCGACGTAGGTGTCGACGTCTTCGAGGCGATCGAGGGGGGCGGCGCGAAATAGATGAACCACCATTTGGTCCGCTGAAGCCAGCATGGATGCTTTTTCCACGCGGTTGGAATTTGAATTCGGCATATTCATCTCACTCCACTGTTCGTCAATGTCGAAGCACGTTCAGCCGGAAAACTCAATTCTCAATTTCAATGTGAACCGATTTCTGTTTTTATGAAAATTGATAGATCGGGCTCGCCGATTAAAAGAGTGGCGATGAAATAAATTGCGCATTTTGATATTCTGATTGCCGTCCTGCCTGCGCTCGAAGCCGACAACTGATTTAACGTCCTGATTTGTTGCGAGTCGACATCACTGACTTCCTTACGAAACTGCTCGGAGTAGCTGTCGATCAGCTTCATATCTCCATCGTACTCAGGAAAAATTTCCCTGAGAAAATACTCCGCGAGGTCGAATTTTCCGTTTTTAAGATTATTTTCGGGCCTGAACAAAGGTGCTATTCAATCCAACAGCCAGTGGAAGATAGTGATCCTCACTAGTTTTTAGTGGAAGGCGCGTAAGGATTTCTCGTGTGAATTTGATACAACGGATCTGCTTTTGTCCAGTAAAATTTTCACCAATCGTTTGGTGTTAACTTTTCTCAATTACCTGACGATTTCGATGGGAAGCGGTATTCATCGTATGGGTGTTTAAGATGTATTTAAAATAAATCTTTATGAGGATGTGGTCACGGCGTGCTTGTTGAGTGTGTTGTTTGGCTGAATCTCGGGGAGGCATGAGTATTCATGCTTGATTCGGGGAAGCCGATACGCTCTTCCCGATGAGGCGTGGCGAGAGACCGAGACGAATGAGACGGATGAAAAGAGCGCGTTGAATGAGCGCCTGGGAAGCGCCGGCCGACGGTACGACAACATGATGCCCCCGTCTTTACACACCAGGAATTCCCGGCGCCGCTGTTGTCGTCGAAGCCGCGTTTGCCGGCTTGCGGCGCATCCATCGTCTGTTTCTGCATACGACGACAGCCCCAGGAGCGTGTTTGAAATGGGGTGCCGAATGTCGGGCTGATTGCGTGCGCCAGCCGCCGTTGGTGGAATAGAGGCGAGGGCGGGGATAGGCGATGCGACGCCCGTCCGCCCCGCATTCCGCCCCGCCGCAGTATCATGCGCGCTACGCGGCGCGCGCGCCGCGCGACCGTCCCGTTCGCATTTCCTCGCATGCATCTGACCGGCACCACTGTCCCGATCTCCCTCGTCAACGGCTTCCTGTCGGGCGCCGGCGCGCGTCCCGACGTCATCACGCGCTACCTGAGGCAGGCGGGCATCCCGCCGGAACTGCTGAGCGAGCCGGGCGCGCGCGTGACCGAGGAGCAGTTCTCGACGCTGTACCGGATGCTTGCGATCGAACTCGACGACGAGATGCCCGGCATCTTCAGCCGCCCGTTTCGCAGTGGTACGCTCAAGTTCCTGTGCCTGAGCCTGCTCGACGCGCCGAACCTCGACACGGCGCTGCACCGCTTCGGCCAGTTCTTCCATATCGTGTTCGACGATTTCCGCTTCGTGTCGCGTCGCAACGACCTGGTGGCCGAGGTCGAACTGCGCCCGCACCCGGATTTCGGGCCGCCCGGCGCGCTGGGCCAGGAACTGATGCTGAAGCTGTCGCACGGCGTGTCGTCCTGGCTGATCGGGCAGCGCATTCCGCTGCTGCAGGTCGATTTCGCCTGCGCACGCCCCCCGCATGCGCACGATCACCGCTATTTCTTCTCGTGCCCGGTCCGCTTCGGCGCGGACGCGACGCTGCTGCGCTTCAGCGCGGCCTACCTGGATCTGCCGATCCGCCAGAGCAAACGCAACCTGCGCCAGTTCCTCGCGCGCGCGCCGGGCGACTGGATCTTCGAATCGTTCAGCGAGCAGCGCGTCAGCCACCGCGTGCGCCAATATCTCGCGGGCACGCTGCCCGACCTGCCGACCATCGAGTCGGCGTCGCGGCACCTGCATTGCTCGGTGCGCACGCTGTGCCGCCGGCTGGCCTCGGAAGACACCTCGTTCCAATCGCTGAAGGACGAACTGCGGCGCGATGTCGCGATCCAGCGCCTGACCGACACGCAGGACACCATCGCCGCGATCGCGGGCGACCTCGGCTTCGACGATCCGAGCGCGTTCCACCGGGCGTTCCGGCACTGGACCGGCAGCACGCCGGGCACCTACCGCGACCGCGCTTAAAAGGGGCGCGAACCGAGGTCGCGCGCGACGCGTTGGCCGGATTTGTCACTAGAAGGGCCGGTTTGGACAGCCCGCCGGAGCGGCTTTGGGCTAGGATAGCCCGAACTTCGCGCCCGGCCACGGCCGGCGCGCGCCCCTACTCCGTGATATTGGAAGGTTCCAGATGAGCTATAGCGCCCCCGTCAAGGACATGCTGTTCGTGATGAAGGAATTGGCCGGCCTCGACGCGGTTGCGCGGCTGCCGGGCTTCGAGGACGCCGGTTTCGAGACGGCGCGGGCGGTGCTGGAGGAATCGGCGAAGTTCTGCGGGGAGGTGCTGGCGCCGCTGAACGTGGA
>NZ_JBXAPG010000026.1:15021-104319 GCF_058803765.1 Burkholderia sp. GW821-FHT14F03 | reverse complement strand
CCCCCCCCCCCCCCCCCCCCCCCCCCCCCCCCCCCCCCCCCCCCCCCCCCCCCCCCCCCCCCCCCCCCCCGCGCCCGTCCCCGTTTGGGCATCGTTGCCGTTCGTGCCCGCGTGGGTCGTCGCGGGATTCGCCGCCGTCAAGTAGCCGGACGAACCGGATGCCCCTGCGACTGGTTGAATCGTCATGTCGTTAACTCCGTATGAATGAGCGCTCTCAGATGCGTGGAACGGCCGGCGCACCGGTTCTGCTTCACGCACGACGACATAACGGCCGGCCGCCGGGCAACTTGAGCGGCCGCCGCGCACTTCTTGACCAGCTGACACCGTCATCGATAGGCTGGCGCTTCCGCTACCTCGCGCCGCTCACACCATGATCACCTGCTATCTGCGCTACATCGTCGACCCGGCGAAGCTCGATGAATTCGAGATCTACGGCAAGATGTGGATTCCGCTCGTCGAACAATTCGGCGGACAGCATCACGGTTATTTCATGCCGTCGGAGGGCGCGAACGATGTGGCGCTCGCGCTGTTCTCCTTCCCCAGCCTGGCCGCCTACGAGATCTACCGGGAACAGTCGAAGCACGACCCGGCGTGCATCGCGGCCTTCGACTACGCCGCCAGGACCCGCTGTTTCGAGCGCTACGAGCGCAGCTTCTTCAGGCCCGTGTTCCGCTAGCCGGCCGCGGCCGACAGCGGAAAGCACGGAAACTGGCGCCCCGCGCGCGCACGGCCCGCGCATGGCATGGCCATTGATCGCCATCGGGCCGCCCATCGCGCGGGTCGGACGATACAATTATTCACAAATCAGCCTCGCTACGCGGGAAGCCCCGCGCATATACTCGAAGCGCATCGTCTCCTCGTGCCGATGGGTCTGATGCAAAGAAAGCCCCCTGCTGCTCTCTCGCGGTTCGGGGCTTTCGCATTGGCGGGCGCGCAACTCGCCGGCGCCTCCGAGTTGCGTCGCGGCAAGCGGCGAACCAATGGCGATTTTCATCGGCAAGGTTGCGCCGACGCGGCAATCAAGGAAGAGGCAGAGGCGGCCCGCCATCGCACCCTTGCCTCATCAGTTGCTTTCGAGATCCCCCATCGACGGAATCGTCTACGCCTGCCGCGATGGAAGTGCGCGGCGAAACCACCTCGACCGATCGCGACAACGCGCGCCGGACCGACGGTAGCGACAACCCCGCGGATGACGCCCTAGGCCGCGGTCTCGACGCGCAGGCCCGCGGCCTGCCACTCCGGGAACCCGCTCGCGAGCCGGCGCGCGCGCCGGCCCTGCGCGCGCAGGGCGGCGACCGCGTCGGCGGACAGCGTGCAATACGCACCCCGGCAGTACGCGACGATCTCCTGGTCGCGCGGCAATTCCGCGATCCGGCGCGCAAGCGCCTCCAACGGGATATTGATCGCGCCGGGCAGATGACCGAGCGCGTATTCATGCTCCGGACGCACGTCGAGCAGCGTCACGCTGTGCGCGTCGAGCCGGGTCAGCAGTTCCTCGCGCGAGATCGCCTCCAGGCGATCTCGGTGCGCGACGCTATCGGCAACGAATTCGCGCAACGCTGCGCGATTGGACTCCGCGAGCCCGCGCAACGCCGCCAGCACCGGCTCGATGGGCCCCGCGCCGAGCCGGTACAGCACCCGCTTGCCGTCTCGGCGCGCCTGGACCAAGCCCGCGCGGCGCAGCGACTGCAGATGCTGGGATGCATTGGCGACCGACAGCGCCGTCAATTCCGCCAACTGTTCGACCGAACGCTCCCCCTGCGCTGCATGCTCGAGCAGCGCCAGCCGATGCGGATGGCCAAGCGTTTTCGCCAACTCCGCCAGTTCGCCGAAAGTCTGGGTCGGGATATCCATGCCTCGCATTGTCACAAAGACGGACGTCAGGTTCAATCATTCAATCATTTAATTGAATGATGTGCTAGCATCGATCCCCTCCTATTCATCTCCACCTATGAACGGAAGGGCCTCGATGACACCGCTCCTGGAAATCTTGCTGCACGCGACGCTGATCGGCATCGGCGCGACTGCCGTACTTGACCTGTGGGGCGCGCTGCTGAAGCGCGCGCTGGGAATCGCACCGTTGAATCTGCGGATGGTCGGGCGCTGGATCGGACATGTCGCTCAAGGGCGCTTTTTCCTTGGCAACGTGGCGGCCGCCGCGTCGATCCGAGGTGAGGCATTGATCGGCTGGGCGGTCCATTACCTGAGCGGCATCGTCTTCGCCCTGGCGCTGGTCGCCGTGAGCGGCATGGATTGGCTGCGCGCGCCCACGCTCGTTCCTGCGCTGTCGGTCGGCATCGGCACCATCGTCCTGCCGTTCTTCGTGATGCAGCCGGGCATGGGCGCTGGAATCGCCGCATCCAACACGCCCAAGCCGAATCAGGCGCGCCTGCGCAGCCTGTTGAGCCACACGGTGTTCGGCGTCGGGCTCTATGGCGCGGCCGGATTGCTTGCCCTGTTGCGTACCGCCTGACTCCGCGCGCCCGGCGGCGAAGCGCGTCGCCGGGCATCGTCCACGCAGCGCGGCGGCCATTCCGGGAGGCCCGACGGGGAAATCACGCGCTTGATTTCCCCGGCCCCGCCGGCGGGGCAAGCCAGTCGCGTGTCCCAAACGGCGGGCGCGGCACGCGCGTGCGCCACCAGCGCCACATCACGAGCGCGCAGATCCCGAGCAGAGCCAACACCAGCACACTGCCTTCCGGCCCCGCCGCGCCGCCGCTCAGCAGCGGATGACCGAGCGGATGCGAGGTGAACAGTACGCCCTCGATCATCCGGCCGCTGTCCGCCGCGCCGTACACGAACGATTCGCCCCAGTCCCACGCCGCGTGGAAACCGATCGCCCACCAAAGCGAGCCGGTATACCAGAGCGACAAGCAGAACAGCAGGCCGAACAACATGGCCACGGCAAGCCCGACCGGCGTTTCCCCCGGGCTGAAGCCATGCAATGCGCCAAACAGCACGGACAACAACAGCGCCGCCCACCAGAATCCAAGCCCGCGCGCCAACGTGTATTGCAGATAGCCGCGCAGCAGCATCTCCTCGAACAGCCCGGTCATCGAGAAAATGAACGCCCATTGCAACCCGTGCACGAGCGCCTGCCCGACGTCGGCGGATGGCGCGTCGAGCCGGATCCAGCCGGCCTGAACCTGAACCAGCACGAGCGCCGAGATCGCGACGATACCCGCCAGCGCGCCCCATCCGAAGCGCCGCACGCGGGCTTCGCCGAGCAATCCGTAGAACCGCGGCGAACGACGCTCGAGCCGCGCGACACCCCACGTCGCAATGAGTACGGCCGCCACCTGCACGCACTCCATCAGCGCCGCGCCCGCGATCGAAAACCCCGGGTCGCCCGGCATCGGCATCAAGCGGTGCGACGCGAACACGAGCCCGGCCGCCACGGCGGCGAACAGCACGGCAAACGACAAGGCCGCCCACCCCGCGCGCAAGCCGTCGCCGCCGAGGAACACGCGGCGGAAACGGGAACGCGGGGTGGCGGGCTGGAGAGACTCGGCGGATGCCGAAGGACGAACGGTAGGTTTCAAGCGCGCTCCTGGTCGTCATGAGGGAAGCCGCATCGTCTCGCCGATCGCAATCCGGTGCGGGCGCGGGTCATTCTGCCACTGCCGTTCGCCGAACACACCTGTCTCGCCCACGACGAACCGGACGGGCCCGGGCACGCGAAGGCAGCCGCGATCCGGCCGCCCGCCCCGCCGGACTTGCGCGGACGGGGCTGTGCTACGCTTCGCGCAGTCACGAACAAGAACGGGATTCGCGGGCGGCCACACCTGCGCGGCCGCCCGCGCCAATCCAGCACACACACTGAAACGCGGGGAATCACGATGAAACGAGGGCTCTGTGGCGCGCTTGCCGGCGCGGTGCTCCTGTCCGGATGCGCCACCCAGACTTACGACAGCATGAGCCCCGCGCTCGCCTTGATGTCCCAACAGCAAAAATGCTATCTGATCGCCCGGACCACCTCGGCGGCGGCCATCTGGCGCGACGACGGCATTTCCGTGCGCGAAGCGCACGCGCGACTGGATACGGTCATCACCCCGATGCGCGCGCCGGACGACTACAAGGCCAAGCTGCACGAAGGCATCGACGCCACCTACCAAAGCCACGTCACGGCGCAGCAGTTGTTCGCCAACATGAAGAGCGTGTGCCGGGCGGAAAGCGCCCGGGTTCCGGCGGTCAATTAAGCGCCGGACCACGGAAAATACGCGCGTTGGCCGAGGCCGGGGCGCGCTTGCCGTCCGTGCGCGGCCGCCGCGCCAACGCGCATGCGCCGCAACCGGACCATGCCGCGGCCCGGCGCGCGGAACCCGTCCAGCGGCCGCGCCGCGCGGTGTACTCTATACTTGCGTCCTTTTGCTGTCGCGGCGAGTTGCCTCCGCGCCCCGCGCCGGACCGATTCCGGTACGACGCACGCGGTGAGGCCTGAGCCGCCGAGCGTGCGCACGACTCGCCCCAATCGACCCAAGCATGATGAATTCGCAGGAACACCCCACTCGCCCCACGCCCCGGCGTGTCTCGGTCGCGCCGATGATGGACTGGACCGACCGCCATTGCCGCTCGTTTCACCGCGCGATCTCGGGCCATACCTGGCTCTACACGGAAATGGTGACGACGGGCGCGCTGATCCACGGCGACGTCGCGCGCCATCTCGCGTTCACGGCCGACGAAGCACCGGTTGCGCTGCAGCTCGGCGGCAGCGAGCCCGATGATCTCGCCCGCGCGGCCCGTCTCGGCGAGCAATGGGGCTACGACGAAATCAACCTGAATTGCGGCTGTCCGTCGGAACGCGTGCAGCGCGGCGCGTTCGGCGCCTGCCTGATGAACGAGCCCGCGCTGGTCGCGGACTGCGTGAAGGCCATGCGCGATGTCGTGTCGGTCCCGGTGACCGTCAAGCACCGGATCGGCGTCGATGCGGTCGAGGACTACGCGTTCGTACGCGACTTCGTCGGCACGGTGGCCGATGCGGGCTGCGAGGTATTCGTCGTCCACGCGCGCAACGCGATCCTGAAAGGCTTGTCGCCGAAGGAAAACCGCGAGATTCCGCCGCTCAAGTACGACTACGCCTATCAGCTCAAGCGCGACTTCCCGGATCTCGAGATCATCATCAACGGCGGCATCAAGACCCTCGACGAAGTCGCGCTGCACCTGCAGCACGTCGACGGCGTGATGCTCGGCCGCGAGGCCTATCACAACCCCTACGTGCTGGCGGACGTCGATGCGCGCTTCTACGGCGCGACGACCGCCGCGCCGAGCCGGGAGGAAGTGGAAGCGCGCCTGATCGACTATTGCGCAACGGAACTCGCGCGCGGCACCTACCTGGGTGCGATCGTGCGGCATGCCCTCGGCCTGTACCGCGGTGTCGCGGGCGCGCGCGGCTGGCGTCGCGTGCTGTCCGACAACAAGCGTCTGGCCCGCGGCGATCTCGCGATTTTCGACGAGGCGCGGGCCCACCTGACACGCCCCGATGAAATTTTTGAAAAAGGGGCTGTACAAGATTAAATAAGCTTCGTATAATCTCGCTTCTCTGTTGATGAACAAGCAGCGGAGAGGCAGAAAAAGCCAGTGGTGGCTGTAGCTCAGTTGGTAGAGTCCAGGATTGTGATTCCTGTCGTCGTGGGTTCGAGTCCCATCAGCCACCCCAAGAGATTCAAAGACTTGCAGCGCAAAATCAGTATCGCGTTACAAGTTTTGGAAAATCAAATTCCAAAACTTGGAAGATGATTTTAAAAGCCCGCCACCAGCGGGCTTTTTCATTTCTATCCGCGCTCACTTTGGCGCCGGCTCCGCGACCATTTCACCAGCAGGCCAAAGTTGCAGCATCGCGCACGTCGCGGCATACCGCGCCATCGGCCCGTTTGAGATCACCTTTGGCAACCAAGCGTCGCCGGTCTCACCGCTCACGCCCAACCCTGCACTGCCTTCAGTTTGTCGATTTCGAGCGGGTCATCGCCGGTGACCCCGAAAACGCGCTCCGCAACAACCACAGGGTCTATGTCTGCGGCGGCACCATCGCCCACGCCGGCGGCGTCGGCAGCTCCGGGCAGACCGTCGGAACCGGCTGCAGTGCAGTTCCGGACTGCGACGCCCAGCCGCTCAGTGCCAGCAGCGAGAGCAGCGCGCACGCTTCGACTTTCAGCTTCATGGTCGATTCGCTCCTTCGTAAGTTGTCCATCGACGGCCGCGACCGGCGAGGCGGCCGCGTCGTGCGGCGATCGCTGCCCGTGAGATCGCCTCCAGGTCGCCGGCATACCGCGGTGCGTCGGCCGCGCGCGCGGCCTGCTCGTCTCCGCGAGCTGGCGCGAGCCGATCAGGTGCTCAACGCCAGCGCC
The DNA here is from genome assembly GCF_058803765.1 of Burkholderia sp. GW821-FHT14F03. Lineage (NCBI taxonomy): Bacteria > Pseudomonadati > Pseudomonadota > Betaproteobacteria > Burkholderiales > Burkholderiaceae > Burkholderia > Burkholderia sp. GW821-FHT14F03. The sequence goes on along the minus strand of NZ_JBXAPG010000026.1, from coordinate 97,975 downwards.
GGCCGCCGCACCGAGCAGCGCGGCCAGCAGGTACGGCCACGCGAATTTCAGGAGGATCATTTCGGCTTCTTCGTGTGCAACTGCTTGAGCTCGTCCGGCAAGTAGACGAAGCCCGGCAGCAGGAACGCCTGCACGCTCCGGACCGGATCGCTTTCCTCGTGTCGGCCGTGGTCCTTGCCGCGGTGGCGCAGCGTACACAGCAGCAACTGGTTGCAGGTCGAGTCGACGAACGTCTCCGGCCGCGCCGGATCGAATGCCTCCCGGTCGAACCCTGCATCAGGTTGATCACATCCCACATCGGGCGCTGGAGCGAGATCGGCACAATGCGCCGCAGCTTACGCTTATGGCTGAACATCGTGTCGCACCAGCTTCGCCCCCTCGAACTCCGGGACGACGGAAACAAGAAGGGCTGCCGCAGCAGCCCCCCCCCCCACAACCCCCACCAGCGTCTTCTTCGGCACGTTAGCCATCGAACACCCCCCTCTTCCCCTTGTTCTCGATCAGGTAAGCCCAATGTAGCCGAGTGTCGCCAGCGCGACGTACCGGTTGATGTCGTGGCTCGTAAGCCGCAACCAGAAATTGCTGCCCACCGTCGGCGCTACCTTCGCCGCACTCGCAACGACTTCGCTCTTCATCGAGCCCCCGCAATGAAAAAGCCGCCCGAAGGCGGCTGTGAAAAATATCCTGACGACGCAATCTACAACATGAATTTGCAACGACATGTGCACGCGATTGACGCTACGGCACCTTAGGCTAAGATAAGGGCCTCTACCAATGTCTTGGTCCGAAACTCGCATGGCGCGTCTTGCTATCTACATGTTCTACAACGCCCACGGAAACGTGGACGAGTACGTCGAATACAAGCTTCAGACTCTCGCAGAGCAGTGTGAAGAAATTCTTGTTGTCGTGAACGGCTTTCTCACTGACGACGGAAGATCGCGTCTCGAGCGCGTCAGCACACACGTGCTCATTCGTGAAAATATAGGTTTCGACGTATGGGCATATCGAGAGGCGCTGCTTTCCGTTGGGTGGGAAAAACTCTCTACATACGACGAGATCGTGCTGTGCAATTACACGTTCTTCGGGCCACTTTTCCCGTGGAGCGAGATGTTCGGGGAAATGCTTCGCCGACCAGTCGATTTTTGGGGAGTAAGCGCACACAAGGCCGTAGAAAATTCATTCGCTGACGGAGCGAGGCTTCCCTACCACATTCAGTCTCATTTCATCGTTTGCCGGCGCTCCCTTGTGTCCTCGTCCGCGTTTCGTGAGTACTGGGAGGCCATGCCGCCGATCGAGAGCTACATTGACTCGGTGAAGTTGCACGAATCGCGCTTCACCAACCATTTTGAACAGCTTGGTTTCGCACACAGTGTCTACGTTTCTGACAATGTCACGCCCGCACTCTATCCACTCTTCCAACAAATAGCAGACTCAATCGAGTGGCGCTGCCCTATTCTAAAAAGACGGCCATTTTTCCACGACCCTGCGTTTCTCGACATAAACGCCATCGACCTGCGCAAAGCGCTGCTCGCAGTGTCGGAAAAATCTGATTACGACACCGCTCTTATATGGGAAAACCTGTCACGGGATATTGAGCCGCGAGTTCTATATACCAACACGACCGGCTTGCATATCATCACCGATGGGAAAAAATACACATCCAATTCGAACATTGCCGTGGTAGCTCACGTATCAAGTGTGGAGACCCTGGTCAAATGTCGACCATACTTAGAGAGCTTTCCAGCAGGAACTCCCTTTTATGTGACGACGGACCCTTTGGTTAAAAAAGAGGCCGTAGAATTCGAAATAGCCAGAGTAAAAGGAACCGTAGTTGGCAAAATCGTCGAGCTTATGCCTGGCGAAGACGACATGAGCGCACTACTCAGCACTCACGCACCGAGTGTCGCATCGTCAGGCTACGACCTTGTGTGCAAGCTAGTTTTCGCGCAAACAGATCCATTCATCAAGAACATCGATGAGTATCGAACTGAGTATTGCCTAGACAGTCTTGTCGGGCAAGATGGCCACCTCTTGTCCGTACTGCAACTCCTCGATTCGCGAAAAGAAATCGGCATGCTGATGCCGCCGACGATGCACGTGTCACAGTATGTACTCGGTCATTCATGGTGGGGCATGAAAGAACAAGTCGTGGAGTTGGCGGCACGACTGAAACTTAGCATAGCGATCGACAATAAGACTCCGCTGGCACCATTGGAGGGAATGTTCTGGTTCAGACCTGACGCCTTGCAGCCGATGCTATGCCACACCTGGGACTCGAAGCAATTCACGCGCAGCAACGACGGGACACATCGAACGACGTCTGCTCTTGTGGAGCGGCTATTGACATACTGCGCGCATGCACGAGGATACGTTTCCCATTGCGTCCTCGATGCACGCCAGGCGGAGTTCAGCTACGCAAAACTCGAATACAAGCTTCAGGAGCTATCGTCACACTTCTCCACCGGCAACTTTTTGATTGCAATGGAGGAAGCAAAGCTCCTTGAGTTTGCGAGAAATGCGCTTGATGGATCTAACGCAGAAGAAAAAATTGCATCGCTCGAGAAGCTTCTAAATCCGCGCCACCGTTAGCCAAGTCCAACCGACAAGGCGACGGGCATTGTATGAAGTGGCCAAGTAAGTTTGGACACCGTTTTGGGTTAAGCGGCGAGCGCTTCATATCGCGCAGGCGGCAGCCCTGTCACGGTCGAATGAAGGCGACGATGGTTGTAGAAATCGACTAAATAGTCGGTGATGTCCTGCGCTGCATGACGGTGATCAAGGTAGAACTGCTCGCCGATCCATTCGCTTTTCAGACTACGGAAGAACCGCTCGACAACCGCATTGCCCCAACAGTTTCCGCGCCGGCTCATGCTTTGCACGATCTCACGGGCGCGCAACTCAGCGAGGAAGCGCGCGCGCGTATTGGGCGGATTCAACTGGTCGTCGCAACATTAAATTGTTGAACAGATCTCAGGTGCTCGTCCAGAGCGTCGGCCGGGGTCTTCCAACCAAGCGCTTTCCGGGGCCTGGCATTCAACGGCGTGAATCTCTTGAGCGCTCCACCGGGACAGGTCCGTGCCCTTCGGGAAGTATTGCCGTAGAAGGCCGTGGATTTTTTTAGAACTTCGCGCTCCCGCTCAAGCTCGTCCACTCGGACTTCGAGTTCCTTGATCCGACGTGCATCTGCACTGACCCGTGCCGGACTGGGCGTACCCAAACTGCGCTTCGCTCGCCACTGCTCGACCCAGCGCCGTAGCGCCGTCTCCCCAATTCCAACAACCTTACAGGCCTTCGAAAAGGGGTAACCCTGCTCTACGACGAGTCGTACTGCTTCTTCCTTGAATTCCTCGGAAAATGCACGCCGGACCATCGATTGACCCTCCAGACGAAACGTTACCCCCTTTTCGAACTGTTCAACGATATTGGACCACTACAAACCTGCCCGCCCTCTTCATCGCGCGCTTGCTCGCACGGAGGCTCGACGGGCGGGTGGTCGGGATAAAAGACGTCCTCGGACAGGGCGCGACGAGCCTTTTGAGATTTCATGGCGGATATGGACAGGAAATAAAAACTGAAGAATTCGGTCGCGTATAATCTGGGCACAAAACAAACACGAGACCCCATGAAAATTACAATTTTTTGCGTCGTTCTCACGCTCACCGGATGCGTTGGCGTCAGCGTGATTCCAACAGCCGATGGGGGATACAAGGTCGCCCCCGCCGCCACCGGAGGTTTCTGACCGACTGCGGACAGGCTTCGCAGCCCGCGCCCGCGCAAATCCCGCTCCTCGGCGCACCGTTTCACGGTCAGGCAACACGTGGCCGGCGGCAGCCGGCTGCTGTCAGCTTCGTTCAGCGCGCGCCACGCCAGTCTCCCGCGTAGCCACCTCATCGAAGATTCAAGCAAAAAGCCCAGTCCACGGACTGGGCTTTTTGTTTTCCGGATGCCGATCGCCGCGTTCCCTCCTTCAAGGCCTCGCCCGGCTCATCGCCGCAACCGGCCCGACCTGCGCGCATCCTCCCGCATCAAACCACGCTCGCCCCCAGCAATTCCCGGTCGACCGTCGCGCGCGCCGTCTCGAACACGCGTTCGATCACCCGGCGCTCGCTGAGCAGCAAGCCGTCGACATGCACGAGCCGCCAGTCGATCACCACCGCGTCGCCTTGCAGCACACGGTAATGCGCCTTCTCGCCGACCCACACCTGCTCGGTCTTCACCTCGATCTCATAGCCCTTGTAGGCCTCACCGAAGTCGCCGATATCCGTTCCCCTCGGTTCCATCCCGCCTCCTTCGCCCCGCGCTGCGCGGATCAATCGTATTCCTCGGCCAGATAGGCCTTGCCGTCGTCGGTGATGTCGGCGCGGTCCGGGCCGCTCTGGTAAACAAAGCCGTCATTGAGCAGTTCTTCGAACGCGATGCGGAAACCGGCCGGCAAGGGCCGGCCCGCGCCGAACTGGTCGATCCATTTCAGCGCTTCGATCGCTTCGGGTGTGAGGGTGGGAAACATGGGCCGCCTCCGCCGTCGGTATCATTTCATCCTAGCACTTTCCCCGTGCCGGAAAGAAATGCCGTCGACGGGCGGCCCGACGCCGGTCAAAGGCGTGCGATCGACACCTCGGTCGACTTGACGAGCGCCACCACCTCCGCGCCCACCTTGAGTTCCAGTTCGTCGACCGAACGCGTCGTGATCACCGAGGTGACGATGCCGAACGGCGTATCCACGTCGACCTCGGACACCACCGGCCCGCGGATGATTTCCTTCACCTTGCCCTTGAACTGATTGCGTACGTTGATTGCGGTAATGCTCATCGGGTCATCGCTCCAAAATTCGAGTCATACAACAGTGGGTCACGGACGGTGGCGTCACACCGCCCAGCGAATCCGGGCGACCACGTCGTTCCCGGTCAAATGCGCGGCGCCGGTCTCGACCGGCGCGCGCGCACCGTTCGACAGCACCCGCTGCAACACGCGTGCCTCCAGCGTCGCGAATCCGCTCGACGCGCGCGCGCGCGGCCGTTCGAGCGGCACCGCCTGATCGAGCGCGATCCTGCCCTGCTCGACCAGCAGGATCCGGTCGCCGAGCGCGACCGCCTCCTGCACGTCGTGCGTGACGAGCAGCGCGGTAAAGCGGTGCTCGCGCCACAAGCGTTCGATCAGGCCATGCATTTCGATGCGGGTCAGCGCGTCGAGCGCGCCGAGCGGCTCGTCGAGCAGCAGCAGTTGCGGCCGATGCACGAGCGCACGGGCCAGCGCGACCCGCTGGCGCTGGCCGCCCGACAGCTGCGCGGGCCAGTCGTTCGCGCGCTCCGCGAGCCCCACTTCGTCGAGCACCGCGCGCGCCGCCTCCTTCGCGCCGCGCCCGAGCCCGAGCATCACGTTCTGCAGCACCGTCTTCCACGGCAAGAGGCGCGCGTCCTGATACATGATCCGCGTATCGAGCGGGCCGCCCGTCTCGCCCTGTTTGACGAGCGCGCCCGCGCTCGGCTGTTCGAGCCCGGCGATCAGGCGCAGCAGCGTGGATTTTCCGCAGCCGCTGCGGCCGACGATCGCGACGAAGCTGCCGCGCTCGATCGACAGATCGACGTCGCTCAGCACCGCGCGCTCGCCATAGCGTTTGCCGACCCGCGTCAAGCGCACCGCCGGATCGGCTGCCGACTGACGTACGCCGCCGCGCCGCGCGAGCGGCAGCACGTGCGCGCCGCCGTCGCGTTCGAGCACGGCCGCCTGCTGCGCGTCGCCGTCGAGGGTGCGCGCTTGCGCGAGTTCGGCCTCGAGATCCGCGCCCGCGATCGGGCCGAACGAAGCCGCAAAGGTCGTGCCGCTCATGTCGATGCTCCTGGTTGATGCGCGGGGTGCCAGCGCAGAGTCACGTGTTCCAGCCAGCGCGCGATCACATCGGCGAGCTTGCCGAGCACCGCGTAGAGCAGGATGCCGACCACCACCACGTCGGTTTGCAGGAATTCACGCGCGTTCATCGTCATGTAGCCGATCCCCGACTGCGCGGAAATGGTCTCGGCGACGATCAGCATCACCCACATCAGCCCGAGCGCGAAGCGCACGCCGACCAGGATCGACGGCAGCGCACCCGGCAGGATCACGTCGCGATACAGCGCGAAACCTCGTACTCCATAGCTCTTCGCCATCTCGACGAGATTCGGATCGACCGAACGGATTCCGTGATAGGTGTTGATGTAGACCGGAAAGAACACGCCCAGCGCGACCAGGAACAGCTTCGCCTTCTCGTCGATCCCGAACCACAGGATCACGAGCGGAATCATCGCGAGCGCCGGGATGTTGCGGATCATCTGGATGGTCGAATCGAGCGCGATCTCCGCGCTCCTCGACAGGCCGGTCGCCAGCCCGAGCGCGAGCCCGACGCCTCCGCCGAGCGCGAAGCCGGCCAGCGCGCGCCAAGTGCTGACCTTGACGTTGGTCCACAGGTCGCCCGACTCGACGAGCGCCCACGCCGCGCGCACCACCGCGAACGGCTCAGGCAGCACGCGGGTCGACAGCGCGCCCGCGCGCGCCGCCAGCTCCCACGCGAGCACCAGCGCGGCCGGCACGAGCCAGGGCGCGATGCTGCGCCAGGCGCGGGCGACGAGCCCGGCGCGATCGACACGGAAAATCGATGCCATGCGCATTCCCTCCCGCTCAGCTCTGGCTTGCCTTGGGCAGATAGCTGTTGCCGACCACCTCGCCGAACGGCCCCGACAGCGGCCCGCCGCGACGCGTGACCTGGTCTTCCTTGATCAGCGGGAACACCAGCTCGGCAAAACGGTACGACTCCTCGAGATGCGGATAGCCCGACAGGATGAACGTTTCGATCCCGAGCGCGGCATATTCGCGCATCCGCGCGGCCACTTGTTCGGGATTGCCGACGAGCGCCGTCCCTGCGCCGCCGCGCACGAGCCCCACCCCCGCCCACAGGTTCGGGTAGATCTCGAGTTCGGCGCGCCCGCCGCGCTTGCCGCCGTGCAGCGCGGCCATGCGGCGCTGCCCTTCCGAATCCATCTTCGCGAACGCCTGCTGCGCGCGCGCGACCGTCTCGTCGTCGAGCCGGCTGATCAGCCGTTCCGCGTCGCGCCACGCCTCGTCCTCGGTTTCGCGCACGATCACGTGCAGGCGGATGCCGAACTTGATCTGGCGGCCACGCTCGGCCGCGCGCGCGCGAATGTCCGCGATTTTCTTCGCGACCGCCTCGGGCGGCTCGCCCCAGGTCAGGTAGGTGTCGATGTGATCGGCCGCGATCGTATGCGCGGCCGGCGACGAACCGCCGAACCACAGCGGCGGATGCGGATGCTGGACCGGCGGATACAGCAGCTTGCCGCCCTTCGACTGCAGATGCCTGCCGTCGTAGTCGATGCTCTCGTTCGTATGCGACGCGCTCAGCAGGTCGCGCCAGATGTGCAGGAATTCGTCGGTGATTTCATAGCGCGTGTCGTGATCGGCGAACAGGCCGTCGCCTTCGAGCTCGGCGGAATCACCGCCCGTCACGACATTGATCAGCAGCCGGCCGCCCGAGAGCCGGTCGAAGGTCGACGCCATGCGCGCCGACAGGCCCGGCGACGCGATGCCCGGCCGGATCGCCACCAGGAACTTGAGACGGCGGGTCGCCGGGATCAGGCTCGATGCGACCACCCACGCGTCCTCGCACGAACGGCCGGTCGGCAGCAGCACGCCTTCGTAGCCGAGCGTATCGGCCGCGACCGCGATCTGCCGGAAATAATCGTAGTCCGCCGCGCGCGCACCTTCCGCGGTGCCGAGATAGCGACTGTCGCCGTGCGTGGGAATAAACCAGAACACATTCATCTGCTGCTCCTGCCTGACTGTTCGTACCGGAAAATACGGGGACGACACGGCGCGCGCGTCATCGGACGCGCGGTCGGACCCGCTTGCGTAAAAGTTGGGAGTCGCTCGCCGGATCGCACCGCGCGACGGGCGAGCTCGCCTGGCGCGGGGGACGGCCTGACCGTCTCTGGGAAATCAGTCTATGGTGCGCGGTATCGTTGAGGAACGATTTTTTTGAGCTTAGTTTTTCCGCTTTCGTGCTTTGCGTGCTGCTGCAGCGAATAAGGGCGCGTGTGCCGCCTATAATGTCGCCCAGACTCCTGACAACCCCGCGCGATCCGTTGCAGACCGCGCGCTTTCGCGGTGTATCCGATGCAGAAAGTAATCCTGCCGTTTCTGTCCGGCTTTCTCGCCGCCCTGTTCTTCCGCGAGGCGACGCTCGCCTTGCTGCACACGGCCGGCCTCATCGAATCGGGCGGTTTCTCGACGCTGCCGTTCGCGCCGCTCGGCATTCCTGAATTCGTCGCCAACGCGATCATGAGCGCAGGCTGGGCCATCCTGATGGCCTGGCTGCTGCGCGTCGCGCCCGAGCGGCGCGCGCCGTGGATTCAGTCGCTCGTGTTCGGCGGCCTGGCGCTCACGGCCGCACGCCTGTTCGTGATCGATCCGCTGCGCGGCATCTGGCCGACCGGCAACATGCTGCCGCCGATCGTGGTCGGCTTCGTCGCGAATGCGATCTGGGGCTGGGGCGCGCTCGTGTTCATGCGCGCGTTCATGTCGGACGACGACGGCGACGCCTGAACGCCCCGCCGCCGCACGCGGTTCAATCGCGCAGATGGCGCAGCGGATGCGCGTCGGCGGACCACGGGCTGTCGAACATCGCCCGCACCGCGTCGCGGCTCAACGCGTCGATCGACGCGAAGCGCCAGCGCGGCGCATGGTCCTTGTCGACGATCAGCGCGCGCACGCCCTCGATCACGTCGCCGCGCGCAAAGGTCGAACGGGTCAGGTCGAGGTCGCGACGCAGGCATTCGGCCATCGTCGCCCCGCGCGCACGCTCGATCAATTCGAGCGACACGGCCATCGACAGCGGCGAGAGCTGGGTGCGCATCGCATCCGCGGCCTTCTCCACCCATCCTTCCGGCGCCGCGCAATCCTGTTCCACGGCGAGCGATGCGAGGATCGCGGCGAGATCGGGCTGCGCGAAATGCCGGTCGATCGCGGCGCGCGCGACAGCCAGCGGCGAGGCGTCGGGCGTCGGCGCAACCCGCTGCGCAGCCGCCGCGGCTGCGACCCGCGCGGTCACCGCCGCCCCGTTCGCGAACGATTCCGCCCGTAGCGCATCGAGCAGCTCGGGCAGCGCGGCGTCCGGCAGGTAGGCGTCGGCCAGGCCCGCATACAGCGCGTCCGCCGCGCCCAGCGCCGCGCCCGTCACGGCGAGGTAGCGCCCGAGCATGCCGGGCGTGCGCGCGAGGAACCAGCTCATCCCGACATCGGGAAAGAGCCCGATGCGCGTCTCCGGCATCGCCATCCGGGTCGAATCCGTCACGACCCGCAGGCCGCCCGTGCGGTGCGCCGCCTGCGCGATCCCCATCCCGCCGCCCATCACGACGCCGTGCATCAGCGCGATATACGGTTTCGGGTAGGTGAAGATCGTGTGGTTCAGCGTGTATTCGTCGATGAAGAACGCATCGACCGCGTCGTGTTCGCCGCGCTGGCAGGCCTCGTGAAAGAAGCGCACGTCGCCGCCCGCGCAGAATGCGCGCGGATGCGGGCTGTGGACCACCACCGCCAGGACCTCGGGATCCTCGCGCCAGGCGTCGAGCGCCGCCTGCATCGCTCGGATCATCGCGTCCGACAGCGCATTGAGCGCCTTCGGACGGTTCAGTTCGAGAAAGCCGATGCGGTTCGCCACGTGGGCGCGCACCTCGGTGAAACCTGCTGCGTCGGAAGCGGAATCGGTCATGGGCGGGAAGGAAACGGAGGGCGGACGCGCGTTCAGTGCGCCTGCATTTTCGAGAACAGGTTGAGCACGACCACGCCGGCGACGATGAGCGCGAGCCCGAGCACCGCCGGCCAGTCTGGAATCTGACGGTACAGCACGATCGCGACGAGCGTGATGAGCACGATGCCCGCGCCCGACCAGATCGCATAGACGATCCCGACCGGCATGCTCTTGAGCGTCAGCGACAGGCAATAGAACGCCGTGCCGTACCCCGCCGCGACGACGAGCGTCGGCCAGAGACGCGTGAAGCCTTCGGAGGCGCGCAGCGCCGAGGTGGCGATCACTTCGGCGACGATCGCGATCGCGAGCCATGCATAGCCGGGCAAGTTCATCGCGTCAGGCCTCCGGCAGCGCCAGCGTGTCGTAGGCATGGCCGAGCTGCGCGCACAGCGCCTCGACCACGAGTGCGTGATCGCGCCGTTGCGGCATGCCCGATACGGTGATCGAGCCGATCACGCCCGCGCCCGCGACGGTCAGCGGGAACGCGCCGCCATACGGCGCGTGATCGGCATTCGCGAGGCCGTGCTTGTCGGCGAGCGTCGCGCCCGCCTGCCGCAAGCGCAGCCCAACCGCATAGGAACTGCAGCGGAAATGCGCGACGACGTTGCTTTTGCGGCGCACCCAGTCGGCGTTGTCGGGCGTCGCGCCGTCGAGCGCCGCATAGAACAGCGGCTGGCCGAAGGTGCGCACGTCGATCGCGACCGCCTGGCCGCGCGCGCTCGCGAGCGCATGCAGTTGCACGCCGAGCGCCCAGGCGCGGCCGGCGTCGAAATGGGGAAACACAAGGGTGCGTTCTTGCGTGACGATCGTTTGCAGGTCGAGCGCGATATCCATGAGGCTTTGAGCGAGAAGCGCGCGAGCCGCGCGATTGAGAAGGCGGAAACTGCCCGATTCTAGCGCAGCGATTTCGCCGCCGAGGCGCAGCGCCCGCCGCGGGCCGCGGTCGTTGCATGAAGTCATTGCATTCGTGCGAACGATCTCTTATAATTTCGTTCTCAGACGCGGGGTGGAGCAGTCTGGCAGCTCGTCGGGCTCATAACCCGAAGGTCACAGGTTCAAATCCTGTCCCCGCAACCAGTTTCATGCGAAAGCCTTGATTTCGATTCGAAATCAAGGCTTTTTGCTTTGGCGCGCGGCATCCGCACGCTCAACGATCGACGCGCTTCGCGCACCCGGCTCGGCCTCGCCCGCCTCTATCCGGCAGCCGATGGACGGGCAGCGCGTTTCCGGCGCGCCCGATAGAATGCTGACCAGCTTCGGCATCACCCCCATCTCACCAATCCAGGGCTGGACAGCAGCCTGCGTCACCGTTTTCCGGTGAGCCATCCCCTCGCATCCCAAGTCACGCTGCTTGGAGAAAACTATGTACAGCCAACGCTTGTTCGCCAGTTGGGGCGATATGGATTTCAATGCGCACATGCGCAACACGGCCTACCTCGACAAGGCGGCCGACGTGCGCATGAGGTTCTTCGCCGAACACGACTTCCCGATGAGTGAATTCGTGCGCCAGGGCCTGGGGCCCGTCGTCATGAAGGATGAAATCGAGTACATGCGCGAATTTCACCTGCTCGAGGAGGTGGAGGTCTCGCTCTGCCTGGCCGGCATGTCGGACGACGGCAGCCGCATGTTCATCCGCAATGAATTCTTTCGCGAGGGCAAGCTCGCCGCACGGGTGACCTCGACGGTCGGATGGCTGGATCGGAAGCAGCGCCGCCTGATATGTCCTCCCGGCCCGCTGCTTGCCGCCTTGCAGGCGCTGGACAAGAGCGACGACTTCGCGGTGCTGCCGAGCAGCGCCAATTCGCAGTAAGCGCTTCGACCCGACGAAGCCTAGGCCGCCCGCGCGGTATCGAGCGGGCGGCCCCTTCGTTCAGGCGGCCCGCCTTCGGCGGAACCCGAATACCCGGCGGCCCGACACCGACGACTTACACCGGCTCGCACGCCCTTCGCTGCGCCCACATCCCGGAGGACATCCGCCGCCGCGCTCGAGCGACGGGCCCCGCCCTCGTCCCGCCCTCGTGCGCGGCTCCACGCCCATGCGCCCGATGATCGCAGCCCGGGCCCGCGTATCGCTTCCCTTCGCGTCTCCGTGCAAATCCCGATCCGCCCCGCACTGTCGGCCGCCATCGCAAAATGATAAGTTCCCGCTGAGACCAGAAGTGGCACGGTGAACGCCGGCCTCGCCGCCGCGCCGCACCTTCGCCTGATCATCCCAATCGACTAACAAACGGGCCCCCGCGTGAAACTCGATGGCTGCTATATCAATCTCGACCGGAGCGCCGAGCGCCGCGACCTGATGGAGGCGCAACTGCGCGAACTGGGCGTCGCCGACCTGATCCGGCGGTTCGCGGCCGTCGACGGCCGCGCGCACGGCCCCTACGAGGGCATCGCCCAGAATGGCGCCTGGGCCTGCCGGCGCTCGCACGAGGCCGCGCTCGGCGCGGCATCCCCGGACAGCGCGACGATCGTGCTCGAGGACGACGTCGAGATCAGCCACCACTTCCCCGCGATCCTGCAACCGGACACGATCGCCCACTTCGCCGCCACCTCGCCCGAAGTCGACATGGCATTCCTCGACTGCTGCATCTACTGGGCGCAGGCGCCGCTGCTGCTCGCGAAGAGCGAGGGCCGCATGACGCAACGCGCAGCGGATGCGCCCGACGACGTCCGCCACCGGCTCGCGACCGTCGACGTGCTCGATGCGCGCGGCATCTACGCGTATTGCGCGGCCGCCTATGTCGTGACGCCGAAGGGCAAGCGCACGCTGGCGCGCCTGTTCGAAGCCGCTGCGGCCGATCCGGCCACGCCGATCGACACGCTGTACAACCGCTGGATCCACACCGGCGCGCTGGACGCGCGGATCTTCGTGCCGTTCCTCGCGACGCCGCGGCTCACGCTCGCGTCGACGATCGGCTGCGAGGACGGCGATCTGCCCGTGATCGATCCGGACGAACGTTTCTGGGCCGGCGTATTCCGGCGCCTCGTATTCGCCGGCAATCCGGCGTTCGATCTCGCGCAACTCGAGACCCACCTGAACCCCGCGCGCGCATCACGCGAATACCTGCTCGGGATGCGCGTCTATGAACACTTCCGCACGCTGACCTGAGGCGCGCGACGGCGGCGCGCCGGGCCGGGGCATGCAAGAATGCCCCGGCCCGGTGATACACTCGCGTCACTGTCCAGCCTCCCCGACCTATGAAATTCTGCTCCGTCTGCGGCCACGAAGTCATTGCGCGCATCCCGTCCGGCGACAACCGCGAGCGCTTCGTGTGCGACCAATGCGGCACGATTCACTACCAGAATCCGCGCAACGTGGTCGGCACGATCCCCGTCTGGGGCGATCAGGTGCTGCTGTGCCGGCGCGCGATCGAGCCGCGCTACGGCTATTGGACGCTGCCGGCTGGCTTCATGGAGATGGGCGAGACCACCGCCGAGGCGGCCGCGCGCGAGACGCTCGAGGAGGCCGGGGCGCGCGTCGAGGTGCAAAGCCTGTTCTCGCTCCTGAACGTGCCGCACGTGCATCAGGTCCACCTGTTCTATCTCGCGCGCCTCACCGATCCGTCCTACGCGGCCGGCGAGGAAAGCCTCGAGGTGCGGCTGTTCGACGAGGCCGACATTCCCTGGGACGAGCTGGCCTTCCCGACCGTCAGCCAGACCCTGCGCTTCTTCTTCGCCGACCGCGAGGCAGGCGACTACGGCGTGCACACAGGCGACATCTTCCGTTCGCTGCGCAACGGCTGAGCGCGGGCCGGCATGGTTCCCTGGCTCGGCCCCGACGATCCGTTTCCGCCCATCGAGCGCGCGCTCGGCGCAACGAGCGGCGCGCCGGGCCTGCTCGCCGCGAGCGCCGACCTGCTGCCCTCGCGGCTCATCGACGCGTATCACCGCGGCATCTTCCCGTGGTATTCGGACGGCCAGCCGGTGCTGTGGTGGAGCCCCGACCCGCGCATGATCCTCGCGCCGCGCGAATTCAAGATCTCCCCGTCCTTCAGGAAAACCCTCAAACGCGTGCTGCGCGAACCGCGCTGGGAGGTGCGGGTCGATCATGATTTCGCCGGCGTGATGCGCGCGTGCGCGCAAGCGCCGCGCGCCGGACAGCGCGGCACCTGGATCACGGCGGAGATCATCGACGCGTACGCGTCGCTGCATCGCACGGGCCACGCGCACAGCATCGAGACCTGGCTCGACGGCGAGCGCGTCGGCGGGCTGTACGGCGTGTCGTTCGGCAGGATGTTCTTCGGCGAATCGATGTTCGCCAACGTCAGCGATGCGTCGAAAATCGCACTCGCCACGCTCGTCGCGCACCTGCGCGAACACGGGGTGGAAATGATTGATTGCCAGCAGAATACGTCGCATCTGGCGTCGCTGGGCGGACGGGAAATCGCGCGCAAGGCCTTCGTCGCCCAGGTGCGCCGCGCGGTTGCCGAACCGGCGATCCCCTGGCGGTTCGACAAGGCCGCCCTTGCCGTCCTGGTCGGCCATGCCGCACCGGCGGCAGCGGGCAACACCGAGCGCTAGTGCGGCACATCGTCCACGCATCGAGAGCTGCCTGTGACTGATCTCACTGAGTTGCCGCATTCACGCGGCAGTTCTATCAAGGCCGCTTCCACGAGACCGATCTGACTCCGTTATTGCCGCCAATATTGTGGTCGATTCGAAAGGAAATGGCCGCGACAAGCGCGGCGAGCGCCGCTCGTCCCCAATTCACCGCAATACAAAAATGTGTAGCAATCCGATGACAAATACTGTGGCGATTGCGGCATAGAAAGCCACTTTCGTCCGCAGGAAATCGAGCTTGCCAGACTTCCGTTCGTATTCGTTATCCAGGTTCCAGAAATCAGCCGCCGAATCGGGGCGATAGGAGAGATTCAGGACGACGATCGCGCCAGCCGCAACGAACAGAACCAACGTCAGGACCGTAACGACCATTGATATTCCCTCACTTGGAGGTCCACCGATAGAACTCATCCCGCTCATCTTGATACACGTCGCTGGCCATCTCGCCGCCAATAGCGCCCGCGCTCGTGCCGATGTATACGAGTATCGCGGCGCAGACAGGTTCAGCGGGCCCGCACAGGAACGAGGCGAACAGACCTGCAATGCCGCCGCCTGGCATCGAGCCCGCAGATACCGCTCTGCCGTGCAGCCTCCTTCACTTTCTTGTCCGCGTGGATGATGGCACCCACCGCAAACAGGGAGGTGACGAGCATGGCAACTTTTGCCATGACCCGCATCCTGCGAGTGGCTGCGTTGACGTCATCGTTCGGACGCCCCGCCGCCTCGATGACCACGTAGTAAACCTTGTTTCGTTCCCGCTCCGTCAGTGCTGAAAACGGTTGATTGAATTCTCGCCGGGCGTACTTGTCCAGATAGTAGTCAAAGCCTCTCGACTTGAGCTTTATCTTCTCGGCACTGGCAACGCCGATAGCACTGGTATATCGCCGATACTCGACAAAGAGCTTGTCTCGCAGCTAGTTAATATAAATCGCGCCGTCCTTGACCGTGATGTGTCCGTGACCGACCTGCTTCATAGCTGCAACAGAACGTCTTCACGCTAATGTGCGCCACTCTCGGTGCCCGCCCGTCACGACCGGACAAGAATTTCCCCCCTTATTCCCGCTTGGCCGAGCCCGCTCGATGAACCTACAGTCAGGCCTAGACATGATGCATTTAGCCCCGTTTTTATGTTAATTTCGTCGTAGCCAGTTTCGTAGTCGTCCGACCAGGAGGCTCGTCGGACCCAGCCACACAAACTGATGATTGATAAAGGTTTTTGATGGCAATCGTTGATAGACTGCCAGCAGAATATGTCGCATCTGGCGTCGTTGGGCGGCCGGGAAATCGCGCGCAGGGCGTTCGTCGCCCAGGTGCGCCGCGCGGTCGCCGAACCGGCGATCCCCCGGCGGTTCGACAAGACCGCCCTTGCCGTCCTGGTCGGCCGCGCCGGCCCGACGGCAGCGGGCCACACCGAGCGCTAGCGCGGCACACCGTCCACGCATCGAGAGCTGCCCATGACTCACCCCACTGAGCTGCCGCTTTCACCGCTATCCGCGTTGCAGTTCTACGCAACGGCGCCGTACCCGTGCAGCTACCTGGACGGCCGCGTCGCGCGCTCGCAAGTCGCCACGCCCAGCCACCTGATCAACTCCGACATCTACACCGAGCTGGTGAAGGCCGGCTTCCGGCGTTCCGGCGTATTCACCTACCGCCCCTATTGCGACGGCTGCCGCGCCTGCATTCCGGTGCGCGTGCCCGTCGACGCCTTCACGCCCGGCCGGACCCAGCGCCGCATGTGGAAGCGCCATCGCGGGCTGGTCGCGACCGTCTCGCCGCTGCACTACGACGAAGAACACTACGCGCTCTACATGCGCTACCAATCGGCCCGCCACGCGGGCGGCGGCATGGACCGCGACAGCCGCGACCAGTACGAGCAGTTCCTGCTGCAAAGCCGGATCAATTCGCGCCTCGTCGAGTTCCGCGACCTCGAATCGCCGGGCGGCGAGCCGGGCACGCTGCGGATGGTCAGCATGATCGACATCCTCGGCGACGGCCTGTCGTCGGTCTACACGTTCTTCGAGCCGGACGACGGGCACACCAGCTACGGCACCTACAACATCCTGTGGCAAATCGAACAGGCGAAAAGCCTGCGACTGCCTTACGTGTATCTCGGCTACTGGATCCGCGAAAGCCCGAAGATGGCCTACAAGGCCAATTTCCGGCCGCTCGAAGGGCTCGTCGAGGGACGCTGGCGCGTGCTGGATCCGGCCCGCATCGACCTGCCGCCCGTCGACGCCGCGCTCGTGCGCGCGCCGCTGCCGGGCGGGCACTCCGGCACGCCCTGAGCCGCCGCGGCGCGGGCCGTCGGCCCGCCCGCCAACTCCGCTAAAATAGCGGGTTACCAATTTTCCGGCCTCGCCCTACCGTCGTGTTCAGCTCCCTCTATCCGCTCGCCCGCGCGTCCCTCTTCAAGATGGATGCGGAAGATGCCCATCACCTCACCCTGCGCCTGCTCGGCGCCGCCGGCCGCACCGGCCTCGCGAGCGCGTTCGCGCCGCGCGTGCCGGATGCGCCGCGCACCGTGATGGGCCTGACCTTCCGCAACCCGGTCGGGCTCGCCGCCGGCCTCGACAAGGACGGCGCCTGCATCGACGGGCTCGCCGCGCTCGGCTTCGGCTTCATCGAGGTCGGCACGGTCACGCCGCGCCCGCAGCCGGGCAACCCGCGCCCGCGCATCTTCCGGCTGCCCGACGCGAACGCCGTGATCAACCGGATGGGCTTCAACAACGGCGGCGTCGACCAGTTCGTGAAGAACGTGCAGGCCGCCCGCTATCGCGGCACGCTCGGCCTGAACATCGGCAAGAACGCCGACACCCCGATCGAGCGCGCGGCCGACGACTACCTGTACTGCCTGGAACGCGTCTATCCGTTCGCGAGCTACGTGACGATCAACATCTCGTCGCCGAACACCAAGAACCTGCGCCAGTTGCAGGGCGCGGGCGAGCTCGACGCGCTGCTCGCGGCGCTCAAGGACAAGCAGCAGCGCCTCGCCGACCTGCACGGCAAGCTCGTGCCGCTCGCGCTGAAGATCGCGCCGGATCTCGACGACGAGCAGATCAAGGAGATCGCCGCGACCCTCGTGCGGCACCGCATCGAGGCCGTGATCGCCACCAACACCACGTTGTCGCGCACCGCCGTGCAGGGTCTGCCGCATGCCGACGAGGCCGGCGGCCTGTCCGGCCGGCCGGTGTTCGACGCGTCAACGGCCGTGATCCGCAAGCTGCGCGCGGAACTGGGCGACGCGCTGCCGATCATCGGCGTCGGCGGCATCTTCTCGGGCGACGACGCGCGGGCGAAGCTCGCGGCAGGCGCGTCCCTGGTGCAGCTCTACACGGGCTTCATCTACCGCGGCCCGGCGCTCGTCGCCGAGTGCGCGAAAGCGCTTCGCACCGCGTAATATAGACATAAACAAACAGTATTTAAGATTCGATTGCCTTTTCGCTATCATGGCCCGCTGTCATACACGCCCGTATCGGGCAAGCAAAGGAGCACGATGAAAGTAGCGCTGCTGAAGAAGATTCTGGTTGCCGGCCTGATCGGCGCGTCGTTCGCCGCCGCCACCGCGCATGCGGCCGATCTGCTCGACGAGGTCAAGCAGCGCGGCACGCTGCGGGTCGGCCTCGAAGGCACGTTCCCGCCGTTCAACTCGAAGAATCCGCAGGGCGAGCTGGTCGGTTACGACGTCGACATCGCGAAAGCGGTGGCCGCGAAGCTCGGCGTGAAGCCCGAATTCGTGACGATCGAATGGAGCGCGATCATCGCCGGCCTGCAGGCAGGCAAGTTCGACGTGATCGCCAATCAGGTCGGCATCACCGACAAGCGCAAGGAGGCGTTCGACTTCTCGCCCGCGTATACGTACTCGGCCGCGCAGCTGATCCAGCGCAAGGACGACAGCCGCCAGTTCAAGTCGCTCGACGACCTGAAGGGCAAGAAGCTCGGCGTCGGCCTCGGCACCAACTACATGGACATGGCGAAATCGGTGCCCGGCATCGACGTGAAGACCTACCCGGGCGCGCCCGAGTACCTGCGCGATCTGGCCGCCGGCCGTCTCGACGCGGCGCTCAACGACCGCCTGATGCTGGCCTACCTGCTGAAGAACTCGCAGCTGCCGCTGCGCACCGGCGCGCTGCTCGGCTCGGGCGATCCGTCGGGGATTCCGTTCAAGAAGGGCAATCCGAAGTTCGCGAAGGCGATCGACGACGCCATGGCGCAGCTCGAAGCCGACGGCACCTTCACGAAGATCTCCGACAAGTGGTTCGGTATCGACGTGACGAAGCCGATCAAGTAAATTCCGCATTCGCCGCGCCCCGCGCGGCGTCACTCCAGGGCGGCATCCGCAACGATGCCGCCCTGCGCTTTTTCGCCCGGTTTATGATTGCGCTTTCGCGCACGCTCCCCCGTATTACATGTCGACCACTACCCTGCTCGTTCAATCGCTCCCGGTGCTCGCCCAAGGCGCGGTGCTGACGGTCAAGTTCGCCGTGCTGTCGATGGTGTTCGGCCTGATCGCCGCCGTCGCCCTCGCGCTGATGGGCATCAGCCGCATCGCAGTGCTCGCGGGTCTCGCGCGCGTCTACGTGAGCCTGATGCGCGGCACGCCGCTGCTCGTGCAGATCTTCGTGATCTACTACGGGCTGCCGAGCCTCGGCATCTCGCTCGACCCGACGCCCGCCGGGGTGATCGCGCTGTCCGCGAACGTGGCGGCCTACATGTCCGAAAGCATGCGCGGCGCGATCAACGGCATCGACAAGGGCCAATGGCTCGCGTCGTACAGCCTGGGCTTGTCGTGGGGGCAGACGCTGCGCTACGTGATCGGCCCGCAGGCGCTGCGGATCGCCGTGCCCAGCCTGTCGAACAGCCTCATCAGCCTGATCAAGGACACCTCGCTCGTGTCGGTGATCACCGTCACCGAGCTGCTGCGCAGCGCCCAGGAAATCATCGCGTCGACCTACCAGCCGCTGCCGCTCTATCTCGCCGCGGCCGCCGTGTATTGGGTGCTGTGCCAGATCCTCGAATGGGCGCAGCGCTGGTACGAGCGCCGGCTCGCGCTGCCGAGCCGGCACTGAGCGCGCCGCGCCGGCGTCACTCCATCGGATAGCGCAGGCCGAGCGCCGCGCGCGCCGCGTCGGCCATCGCGATCATCGCGCGCGAATGCGCGTGCGTGATCAGCGGGCTTTCCAGCCGGCCCGCGCGCAACAGCTCGCAGAAGTGCGCGATCTCGTAGTTGAGCCCGCCGCCCTCGAACGGCGCATCGAGCTCGACCACGCGCGCGTCCGCGTAGCGGATCGTCGCCCGGGCCGGATTCCACCAGTTCTCGTGGATCGTCACGTGGCCGCCCTCGGCCGCCAGCAGCGCGTCGCCGCGCCCCATCACGTCGAGTCCGCAGAACAGCTGCGCCACGCCGCCCCGCGCATGGCGGCTGTTCAGGCTGGAAAACACGTCGACGCCCGTCGCGCCGAGCCGGCCGAGCGTCTGCACCTCGTCGGCCGCGCCGAGCCAGTCGACCGCGAGAAACAGCTCGTAGATGCCGATGTCGAGCAGCGCGCCGCCCGCCTGTTCGAAGCGGTAGACCGGATGGTCCGCCGGCACCGTCGACATCGCGCAGCCCGCGCGCACCAGCCGCACCTCGCCGATCGGATCGCGCTCGAGGTGCGCGCGCAGTTCGCGATACAGCGGATAGAACGGCGGCTTCATCGCCTCCATGAACAACCGCCCGGCCGCCTGGGCGGCGGCCAGCACCGCGTCCAGCTGCCGCGCGTTGATCATCGCCGGCTTCTCGCACAGCACCGCCTTGCCCGCGGCAAGCGCGGCAAGCGCGTACTGCGCATGGCTGTCGTTGAGAGTGGCGATGTAGATCGCGTCGAGATCGGCCGCGAGCAGCGCGTCGAGGCTGTCGCAGGCGCGGCCGCCGTGCGCCGCGCAGAAATCCGCCGCGGCCTCCGGGCGGCGCGCCCACACATGGGTGAGCGTCGCGTCGCCGACGTGCGCCACGCTGTGCGCGAAGCGGCGCGCGATACTGCCCGCGCCGATGATGCCGAAGCGGATCGGCGCATGAGGGGAAAGGGTCATCGATAGAGGTCCGGGGTCGGCTGTAGGGGCGGCCGACGCACGCGCCGGCCGGCCGTCATGATAAACGGCCGGCGGCCGGCCCGCGACCCGCCCGCTACCCGCGCTCGGGGATCTCCACCGCGAAGTTGCGCATTTCCTCGGCCGTGTAGTCGATCAGCTGCAGCGCCGCCGCCTCCGCTTCGCGCGGATCGCGCCGCTCGATCGCCGTGACCACCCGGCCATGCGCGCTCAGCGCCAGCTCGCGGATCCCCTCGCGCTGGCTCATGCGGGGGTTGACGAGACGCAGCGCGCCCCGAATGATCGCGGCCATCTGCTGAAAGAACTGGTTGCCGCTCGCATACACGATGCGGGTATGCAGCAGTTCGTCCGCCGCGTCGTAGCCCGGCTCGCCCGGCTCGACCAGCCGGAACGCGTCGAATGCGTCGCGGATGCCCGCGATCTCGCCCGCGTTCGCGCGGGTCGCGGCCTGCGCCGTGGCGCGCGGCTCGATCAGCATCCGGAACTCGATCACGTCGCGCATGAATTGCGGATCGGGTTTCGCGCGAAAGCGCCAGTTCACGACGTCCTCGTCGATCATCCGCCAGTCATGCATCGGACGCACGCGCGTGCCGACCTTGGGGCGAACATCGAGCATGTCGCGTGCGAGCAACATCGACAGCGCTTCCCGCATCACGGTCCGACTCACGTCGAACTCCTTGGACAAGACATCCTGCGGCGGCAGGATCCCGCCGTACTTGTCTTCGACAATGCCGGTGACAAGCCCGTCCATCACTTTGCTGACCAGTGACCGGTCTTTTCCCTGTTCCATGAGACCTCCCCGAAACGACGTCTGTGTAG
This sequence comes from Burkholderia sp. GW821-FHT14F03, assembly GCF_058803765.1. NCBI lineage: Bacteria > Pseudomonadati > Pseudomonadota > Betaproteobacteria > Burkholderiales > Burkholderiaceae > Burkholderia > Burkholderia sp. GW821-FHT14F03. The sequence continues at coordinate 76,719 of NZ_JBXAPG010000026.1, read as the reverse complement.
GCACACTGCCCCCGCAGTCTGGCCGGCCCCTGCTCCAGAAATAAAAAGATGAAACCGTGAAGCTATTGTTCTTATGTTCGATACGTTGCTGAGTTCGACGCCAATGCGCTATCTGGATATCACCTGACAGGGTTATCCCTCTTACCATATCCAGAGAAAATTCGGACTCAAAAAAGCCCGGCAAGCTTCCAGAAAGCTTACCGGGCCTGGGTTTTCGCCGGAAGCCGCGCGCCGTTTCGACACGCGCGCGGGCACCCGCTCAATGCTTTGGATAACTGATCGACTCGACACCCTGCGCCGTGCCGAGCAGGCACAGATCCGCGCCGCGCGCGGCGAACAGGCCCACCGTCACGACGCCCGGCCAACTGTTGACGGCCGCCTCGAGCGCGCGCGGATCGGTGATCGCGAGCCCCTTCACGTCGAGGATCTCGTTGCCGTTGTCGGTGAGGAACGGCGTGCCGTCCTGCGCGACCCGCACCACCGGCACGCCGCCCAGCGCCGCGAGACGGCGGCCGATCGCGGTGCGCGCCATCGGCACCACCTCGACGGGCAGCGGGAAGCCGCCGAGCACCGGCACGCGCTTGCTGCCGTCCGCGATGCAGACGAACGTATCGGACACCGACGCAACGATCTTCTCGCGCGTCAGCGCGCCGCCGCCGCCCTTGATCATCGCGCCGCTCGCGTCGATCTCGTCCGCGCCGTCGACATAGACCTGCAGCCCGTCGATCTCGTTCAGGTCGAATACCTTGATGCCGTACGACTTCAGGCGCTCGGTGGTCGCGATCGAGCTCGACACCGCGCCGCGATAGCGCGTCTTGACGGCGGCCAGCGCGTCGATGAAGCAGTTCGCGGTCGAGCCGGTGCCCACCCCGATCACGGCGCCTTCCGGCACGTTCTGGATCACATAATCAGCGGCGGCCTGGCCGACCAGGCGTTTGAGTTCGTCTTGGGTCATGGGAAATGGACTGCGGTAAAAGTAAGTGCGGGAAAAAACGCAAGTTTACCGGAGTCGTGGCGCATCCCGCCGATCGACGGATCAATCGACGGATCGGCTTGCGCGCCGCTCAGCGCGCGGCCGGCGCCTGGAGCGCCGCGTCGCGCTCGGGCGGCGCGGCCTGCGGGAAGTATTTGTCCAGCAGCGCCTGCGCGATCGCGTCGGTTTGCGCGTCCGGGTTGCCCGCGTAGTCGGACGGCCGGAAATGCATCTGGAACGCGGCGAACACGCGCCGCGTACGCGCATCGAGCACCCCGTCGGTCGCGACGTCGTAGCCGTAGCGCGCCAGCTTGAGCTGCAGCGCGCGCACCTCGACCGGTGCGTCGGGCGCGCGCCCGCCGAGCCGCGCGGCCACCGTCGCGTCGTCCGGCCATGCGCCGACGCCCGCCTGCGCGAGCGTGCGCCACGGAAACAGCGGCCCCGGATCGATCTTGCGCTGCGGCGCGATGTCGCTGTGTCCGACCACCCGCGTCGGCGGAATCCGATAGCGTGCGACGATGTCCTTCGCGAGCCGCACGATCGCCTCGACCTGCGCGGGCGGATACGGTTGCCAGGTCCGTCCTGCCGGCGTATCGATCGGCCCGCGGTTGACGTTCTCGATGCCGATCGACACGCCGTTCAGTTCCGTCGTGCCCTGCCACTCGCTCACCCCCGCATGCCATGCGCGCTGCGATTCGGGCACCAGCTGGTAGACGACGGGCTCGCCGCCCACCTGCGTCGGCTCCGCGGGCACCACGTAGTGCGCGCTGACGGCTTCCTCGGTCAGCACGTGCAGCGACTGCGCCTCGTCGATCTCGGTGTAATGCATCACGAGGAAACGGATCCGCGGATCCGCGCCCTGCGCGGGACGGCTCGTATCCGCATAGTAGGTGCCGCGCTCCACGAGCGTGGGCGAGGTGCAGGCGGCCAGGGCGCACAGGCTGGCGGCAAGGGCGGCGCGTAGCGGGAAGTTCATGGATGGGACGGGCAGGCGGGTGGAAAAGCGCGCCGGCCGCGGCGCGGGGAGCCGACGACCCCGCCGCGCGGCGGGGAGATTCACGGCGTGCGCCCGGTCGCCCCGGCGCGGCGGATCGCGCAACTAGGCGTTCGATTCTAGCAAATGGCTTGTGTTAAGAAAGGGGGCTCGCAACAATCGATTCCCGTTGCGGCGGAATCGCGCCGGCGCCGGCCCCGGCCGCGTCCGGCGCTCGATGCCGGCGGCTCGCGAGCCCGGCCCCCGCGCCGGGCGTTGCACGACATGACGCGTCCCGGGCCCGCCGGCGGCCTTTCGGGATCACCCCATCCTGACGCGGCGGACGGCGAATGGCATGCTCGTCCGCACGGCGGCCGGCAATCACGGCCGCGCCCCGCCCCGGACGACGACCTGGGCGAGCGCCGGCAACGCCCCTGCCCGCGCCCGAGACGCAAGCGCCGAACGCGCGCAGGCGGCGCAACGATGCAGCGCCACGCCCGGCCGGCTCCGAGCCCGGCGCCGATGACACAACCCGTGCGCCGGCGCGCAACCGGGTCGAGACAAGGAAGGAGAGACATGGTGGAGAAAGTCTGGCTGAAGTCCTATCCCGATGGCGTGCCCGCGACCGTCGACCCCGACCAGTACCGGTCGCTCGTGCATCTGCTCGACGAGGCGTTCACGACCTTCGCGTCCCGTCCGGCCTATGCATGCATGGGTCGCGAGATGCGTTATGCGGAACTCGATGCGCATTCGCGCCATCTCGCCGCGTGGTTCCAGGGGCTCGGCCTCGCCAAGGGCGCGCGCATCGCGGTGATGATGCCGAACGTGCTGCAGTATCCGGTCACGGTCGCCGCGGCGCTGCGCGCGGGCTACGTGGTCGTCAACGTCAATCCGCTGTACACGCCGCGCGAACTCGAACACCAGCTCGTCGATTCGGGCGCGGAAGCGATCGTGATCCTCGACAATTTCGCGACCACGCTCCAGCAGGCGCTGCCGAAAACCCAGATCAGGCACATCGTGGTGGCGACGATGGGCGACCTGCTCGGCGCGGCCAAGGGCGCGCTCGTGAACTTCGTCGTGCGGCACGTGAAGAAGATGGTGCCCGCCTATACGCTGCCGGGCGCCGTGTCGTTCCCCGCCGCGCTGCGCGAGGGCGCGCGGCGCACCTGGCAGCCGGCCGAGCTCGGACACGCGGACATCGCGTTCCTGCAGTACACGGGCGGCACGACCGGCGTGTCGAAGGGCGCGATGCTCACCCATCGCAACGTGCTCGCCAACATCCTGCAGAACGACGTGTGGGGCCAGCCCGTGATGAACAAGGCGCCGCGCGTCGATCAGCTCGTGACGATGTGCGCGCTGCCGCTGTATCACATCCTCGCGCTCAATGCCTGCATGCTGATGGGCGCGCGCTGGGGCGCGCTGAACGTGCTGATCCCGAACCCCCGCGACATCCCCGGCTTCGTGAAGACGCTCCGGCGCTACCGGATCAACTTCTTCCCCGGCGTCAACACGCTGTTCAACGCGCTGCTCAATGATCCCGGCTTCGCGTCGCTCGATTTTTCGGGGCTGCGGCTCACGCTCGGCGGCGGCATGGCGGTGCAGGACGTGGTCGCCGAGCGCTGGCTGAAGGCCACCGGCTGCCCGATCCTGGAAGGCTACGGCCTGTCGGAAACCTCGCCCGCCGCGACCCTGAACCCGGCGACGCTCAGCACCCACACCGGCATGATCGGCGTGCCGATCCCGTCCACCGAGGTGGCGATCCTCGATGCGGGCGACCAGCCCGTCGCGCTCGGCGAGTCGGGCGAGATCGCGATCCGCGGGCCGCAGGTGATGGCGGGCTACTGGAACCGTCCGGACGAAACCGCCAAGGTCATGACGGCCGACGGCTTCTTCAAGACGGGCGACATCGGCGTGATGGATGCGCGCGGCTACGTCAAGATCATCGACCGCAAGAAGGACATGATCCTGGTGTCCGGCTTCAACGTGTATCCGAACGAGATCGAGGCCGTGGTCGCCGCGCATCCCGGCGTGCTCGAATGTGCGTGCATCGGCGTGCCCGACGCGCACTCGGGGGAAGCGGTCAAGCTGTTCGTCGTGCGCCGCGATCCCCTGCTCACGGCCGCCCAGCTGACGGACTACTGCCGGGAACAGCTGACCGCCTACAAGCGCCCCCGGCACGTCGAGTTCCGCGACAGCCTGCCGAAGACCAACGTCGGCAAGATCCTGCGCCGCGCGCTGCGCGACGGGCAGGAGCAACCCGCCTGAGGCGGCGGGCCGGGCGCCCTTCGCCCGGCCGGAAACACGACGGCCCGCGCTCGCAGATACGCGGGCGCGGGCCGTCGTGATGGCAGGGGCCGCCCGGCTTCGCCGGACGCCCCCTGCCGCTCACTTCGTCACTTCTTCACCGTGCGCTGGCGCACCGCCTCGTACAGGCATACGCCCGACGCGACCGACACGTTCAGGCTCTCGACGCTGCCCGCCATCGGGATGTTCATCACGTCGTCGCAGGTATCGCGCGTGAGGCGCCGCATCCCCTCGCCTTCCGCGCCCATCACGAGCGCCACCGGACCGTCGAGACGGGTTTCGTAGACGCTCGCGGTCGCATCGTCCGAGGTGCCGATCACCCACACGCCCGCATCCTTCAGCTCGCGCAGCGCGCGGGCCAGATTGGTCACGGTGATGTACGGCACGGTATCGGCCGCGCCGCTTGCGACCTTGGCCGCCGTCGCGTTCAGGCCCACCGCGCGATCGCGCGGCGCGATCACCGCATGCGCGCCGGCCGCGTCGGCCACCCGCAGGCACGCGCCCAGGTTGTGCGGATCGGTCACCCCGTCGAGCACCAGCAGCAAGGCGGGCCCCGAGATGCCGTCGAGCAGCTCGGCCAGATTCTGCGCGAGCGGAATGTCCTCGACCCGCGCCACCACGCCCTGATGCCGCTCGGTGTGGGCGAGCCCCCAGAGGCGGGTTTCGTCGGCCGCGATCAGGCGCACGCCGGCGTCCTTCGCGGTCTGCAGGAAGTCCTGCATCCGGCGATCGCGGCGCGTCTGGTCGTACAGCACCTCCGCGACCGTCGCCGCATCGTGCCGCAAGCGCGCGGTAACCGCATGAAAACCGTAGAGAACCTTCAGACGTGACATGGCTGGAACAACCTTCGATCAAACGTGCGATCGCGCAACCTGCGCGATCGCGATGAAAAAATGGAAAGCGCCGCGTTTCCGGCCGGCTGACCGGGAACGCGGCGTCTTCGATCAGGCGTGCCGGATTCGCGCGCGAATCCGGCGACGCTCAATGCTTGCTGCGCGGACGCACCTTCTTGGCCGCCGACTTCGCGGCGGGTGCGCCCTTCTTGCGCGCCGCGCCGCGCGCTGTGCGCGCGTCCTTCACGGCGGCCGTCGGCGCGCTCGGGGCCTTCTTGCGGCGCGCCGGCTCGTCGACAGGCGGCAGCGCGCGCACGCGCGGGCCGCCGGCTTCGCTCGCGGGCGGCGGCGCGGTGCGCCCGGTCTTCACCGGCGTATCGCGCACGAGCCGGAAGTCGATCTTGCGCGCATCGAGATCGACGCGGCTCACCTGCACCCGCACCCGGTCCGACAGGCGGTAGCGGATCCCGGTGCGCTCGCCGCGCAGTTCGTTCTTGATCTCGTCGTACTGGAAATAATCGGAACCGAGCTCCGTCACGTGCACGAGACCCTCGATGAACAGCGTGTCGAGCTGCACGAAGATGCCGAACGACGTGACGCCGTTCACCATCCCGCCGTACTCCTCGCCGAGCTTGTCGCGCATGAAATAGCACTTGAGCCAGGCCTCGACGTCGCGCGACGCCTCGTCCGCGCGGCGCTCGTTCGACGAGCAGTGCAGGCCCAGCTCTTCCCAGATCGCGGTGTTCGAACGCGCCCGGCCGCGCGACTCGTCGTCGGCCTGCTGCATCGCGCGGGCGCGCGGCGACAGCGCGGTGTTCAGCTCGACGCCGTCCGGCGCCTTCGGCGTGTACTTCTTGCCGGCCAGGATCGCGTAGATCGCGCGGTGCGTGAGCAGGTCCGGATAGCGGCGGATCGGGCTCGTGAAGTGCGCGTAGGCCTCGTAGGCGAGCCCGAAGTGGCCGATGTTGTCGGGGCTGTACACCGCCTGCTGCATCGAGCGCAGCAGCATCGGCTGCAGCATCTGCGCATCGGGCCGATCGCGGATGCGCGCCATCAGCGCGGCATAGTCGCTCGCGTGCGGCGTCTCGCCGCCGCCGAGCGTGAGCCCCATCCCGCGCAGGAACGTGCGCAGGTTCTCGAGCTTCTCGGCGGTCGGCCCCGCGTGCACGCGATACAGGCCCGGATGCTTGTTGCGCTTGAGGAAGTCGGCCGCGCACACGTTCGCGGCCAGCATGCATTCCTCGATCAGGCGGTGCGCATCGTTGCGCTGGCGCGGCACGATCTGCTCGATCTTGCCCTGCGCGTTGCAGACGATGTAGGTCTCGGTGGTGTCGAAGTCGATCGCCCCGCGCTTCTGGCGCGCGGCGAGCAGCGCCTTGTAGACGCCGTAGAGGTTCTGCAGGTGCGGCAGGAGCGCGGCGCGGCGCGCCGCCTCCGGCCCCTTGGTGTTGCCGAGCACCGCGGCCACTTCGGTATAGGTCAGGCGCGCGGCCGAATGGATCACCGCGGGGTAGAACTGGTACGCCTTGATCTCGCCGCGCGCGGTCACCACGATGTCGCACACGAGCACGCAGCGGTCCACCTGCGGGTTCAGCGAACACAGGCCGTTCGACAGCTTCTCCGGCAGCATCGGGATCACCCGGCGCGGGAAATACACCGACGTGCTGCGCTCGACCGCGTCGCCGTCGAGGCCGCTGGCCGGCTGCACGTAGTGCGACACGTCCGCGATCGCGACGATCAGGCGGAAGCCGTCGCCGCGACCGACCGCGACCGGCTCGCAGTACACCGCATCGTCGAAGTCGCGCGCGTCCTCGCCGTCGATCGTGACGAGCGGCACGTCGCGCAGGTCCACCCGGTAGCGCAGGTCGATCGGCCGCACCTTGTCCGGCAGCGACGCGGCCTCGCCGAGCGCGGCCGCGCTGAACTCGTGCGGCACGCCGTACTTGCGCACCGCGATCTCGATCTCCATGCCGGGATCGTCGATATCGCCGAGCACCTCGGTCACGCGCCCGATCGGCTGCGAATGACGGCTCGGGAAATCGGTCAGCTCGACCACCACCACCTGTCCGACCTTGGCCTTCTTCGCGTTCTGCGTGACCAGGATGTCGTGGCTGATGCGCTTGTCCTCGGGCGCCACGATCAGCGCGCCGTTCTCGTTCAACAGCCGGCCGATCACGCGCTTGTTCGCGCGCTCGGTCACCTCGACCACATGACCTTCGGGACGGCCGCGCCGGTCGTAGCCGACGATCCGCGCCAACACGCGATCGTTGTGCATGACCTTCTGCATCTCGCCGTTCGGCAGGAACAGATCGTCCTGGCCGTCGTCGCGAATCACGAAGCCATAACCGTCGCGATGGCCCTGTACGCGGCCCGCGACGAAGTTGGACGGATGGGTGAGCTGGTAATGACCACGCTTGTCGAGCCGGATCTGGCCGTCGCGCTCCATCGCGGCGACCCGCCGGAAAAACCCTTCGCGCTCCTGGCGCTTGATCGACAGCGCTTCGGCGATGTCGTTCGCGGCGAGCGGAACGTCGCTGGTCCGCAGCGCGCCGAGAATCTCTTCACGGCTAGGGATGGGATACGGATACTTGCTCAAGGGCTTGTCGATGGTTGTTCTCGTTGCGTTGGCTTGCGTTGAAACGGCAGACGCCGAATGCCGCCCCATTCTATCACCCGCCGTCGCGGCGAACGCCGGTCGTGCGGCAGCGGGCCCGGCGCACGACCGGCAACCCACGAAACAAAACAAAACGGAAACAAAGGTGTTGACAGGTGTTTCAACCCAGCTATAATTACGTTCTTCGCAGCAAACACACCGGCCCAGGTGGCGAAATTGGTAGACGCACTAGGTTCAGGTCCTAGCGGTGGCAACACCGTGGAGGTTCGAGTCCTCTCTTGGGCACCATCAGCTGTTTCGGCGTAAGTCGATGGTAACGAGAAACCCCGCAAGACTCTGTCTTACGGGGTTTTTTGTTTTCCGCGTCGCTTTCCGAATCCGCCCTGCGTTCCGCGGTCTTCTTTCCCTCCTGCGCGCGACCCATCCTCGCGGATCGGCCGCGCGCCCGCATGCCGACCGCTCAGGCGGCCGGCGCGCGACGCTTGAGCCAGGTCGCGCAGAACACCATCACCAGCAGCACGCCGATCAGCGCGTACGGCACGACCGGTTGCAGGTCGTACAGCGCGTTGCCGACGAGCGGCGCGATCACCATGCTGCCCCCCTGCGCCATCGACATCGCGCCCGCGCATGCGCCCTGCTCGGCCGGTTCCACCGCCGTGCTGGCCAGCGCCGCGACCGCCGGGAACGACGCGCCCATCCCGAACGCCGCCACCAGATAGCTCACGCCGATCAGGACCGGCTGCGCCGGCTCGACGAGCAGCACCGATGCAAATCCGAGCGCGCCGACGAGCGCGCCCCAGCGCAGCCATTGCAGCGGCGCGACGCGCGGCAGGCGGCCGACCAGCGCCTGGGTGACGATCAAGCCGAGCCCCGCGCTGCCGAGCGCATAGCCGGCCACGGCGGCCGCCTCCCGCGCCGGCACCTGCAGGCGATCGATGACATAGAAGCCCAGCGCGCTGTTCGCGATCATCACGACGCTGTAGAGCGCGAGCGCGCTCAGCCAGGGCACCCGGATCCGTGCGTCGCCGACCCGCAGCCGCGCCGGCGGCGCGCGGCGCGCCTGCCGCGCGCTCGCATCGTGCAGACGGCCGAGCCCCGGCAGACCGATCAGCGGCAGCAAGGCGAACACCAGCAGCGCGATGGCCAGGTCATGACGGCCGATCCAGCCGACGAGCGGCGGCGCGAGCACCATGCCGGCGGCGCCCGCCGCGCCGAAGCGCGCGAGCACGGCCCCGCGCGAGCGGACGTCGGTGTGATCGGCAATCCACGCGGTCGCGCCGACCGGCAGGCCCGCGAACCAGCCCCCCATCGCCGCGCGCGTGATCAGCAGCGCCGCGAGATTGAGCCCGAGCGCGGGCAGATGCTGCGCGCCGCCGCGCAACGCCCATCCGACGTAAGCGGCGAGACACAGAAAGGACAGGCTGAAGCCGACGATCGCCATCCGCATCACGGGAATCCGGCCGAGCACGTCGGCCGCGCGTCCCCAGCGCTGCGAGGTCGCGATCCACACGAGGCCGACCACGCCGATGACGAAGCCGACGTGCCAGGCCTGCAGATGCATCAGGCGGGCCATCGGGCCCGCCACCGCGACGAACGCATAGGTGCCCGCCATCATCGCGAAGTTCGCGAGCAGCAGCGGCCGCAACTGCCGGCTGGAACGGCTCAGGGTTGGCGCGGATTCAACAGAAGTCGTGGACATGGATTTCCTGGTAAGTGAAGCGGGCGCGGCTCAGCCGGCGCGCCGCGAATGGGCGAGCAGGCGTTCGCGCGCCTGCACGAGGGCCGCTTCGGTCGCATCCCAGCCGAGGCACGGATCGGTGATCGAGCAGCCGTAGCGCAACGACGCCGGATCCGCCCCGAGCGGCTGGTTGCCCGCCTCGATGAAGCTCTCGATCATCACCCCGCGAATCGACCGGTTGCCCGCGCCGATCTGCTCGACGACGTCGTCGAGCACCGCCACCTGGAGCGCGTGCTGCTTCGCGCAGTTCGCGTGCGAGCAGTCGACCACGAGATTCGCCGGCAGATCGCGCGCGACGAGCGCCGCCTCGGCCGCCGCCACGCTCGCCGCGTCGTGGTTCGGACCGTCGTTGCCGCCGCGCAGCACCACATGGCCGTGCGGATTGCCCTCGGTATGCAGCACCGCGGGCCCGCCGCGTTGGTCGATGCCGATGAACGCATGCGCGCGCCGGCTGCTCTGCAATGCATGGACCGCCACCTCCAGCCCGCCGTCGGTGCCGTTCTTGAAGCCGACCGGCATCGGCAACCCGGAGGCCATCTCGCGATGCACCTGCGATTCGGTGGTCCGCGCGCCGATCGCGGCCCAGCTCACGAGATCGCCGAGATAGTGCGGCGTCACGAGATCGAGCGCCTCGATCGCCGCCGGCAGGCCGAGCGTATTGACGTCGAGCAGCAGCTGGCGCGCGGTCGCGAGCCCCTCCTCGATGCGGTGGCTGCCGTCGAGCCGCGGATCGTTGATGAGCCCTTTCCAGCCCACCGTCGTGCGCGGCTTCTCGAAGTACACGCGCATCACCACGCAGAACACGTCGCGCACGCGCCGTGCGAGGCCCGCGAGCCGCCGCGCGTAATCGCGCGCGGCATCGGGGTCGTGGATCGAGCACGGCCCGACGATCACCATCCGGCGCGGATCGCGCCGTTCGAGAATCGCCTGCAATTGCCGCCGCCCGCTGTCGACGTTCGCCCGCACGACCGGCGTCGCCGGCAGGCGGCCGCGCAGCGCCTCGGGCGTCGGCAGCGGCGCGCCGACACGCTGGCGCCCCGCCCGCTCCGCTCGGCTCGGCGCGCATACCGCGCCGCTGCCGCCGTCATCCAGATACCACTCAAGATTCTTCATCGCTGCTTGCCTCGGGTAGGTCACGTCATGCGCCCAAGGTCGCGCCGCCGTCGACGGTCACGCTGTCCAGCGTGACGTGCCGCGCGGCGTTCGACAGCATGAACAGCACGACCGACGCGACATCGTCGGGGGCCGCGATGCGGCCGAGCGGAATGCCGGTCCGGTACGCGGGCAGCGAGCCCGCGATCACCGCGGCCGCGCCGGTCTCGTCGCGCCACAGCTGGCGCTGCATGTCGGTGTCGGTCGAGCCCGGCGCGACGATGTTGCAGCGGATCCCGTGGCCGGCCAGTTCGAGCCCGAGGCAGCGCGTGAACTGGTGCGCGGCCGCCTTCGACGCCGCATACGCGGCCATCTGCATGCGCGGCACGAGCGCCGCGTTCGAGCCGACCGTCACGATGCTGCCCGCGCGGCGCGGCGTCATCCGCTGCGCGACCGCGCGCGACAGGTGGAATACGCCATGTGTGTTGACCGCGAAACTGCGCAGCCAGGCGTCGTCGTCGAGCGTGTCGACGGTCGCGAGCCGCAGGATGCCCGCGACATTCGCGAGCATCCCGATCGGGCCCAGCTCGGCTTCGATCCGTTCGATCGTCGCGCGCACCGCCGCGCCGTCCGAGACATCGAGGACATACGGCTGGATGCGCTGCCCGGCTTCCGCGCCCTCGGCCGCGAGGCGCGCCAGCCCGTCCGCCTGCATGTCGAGCGCGGCGACGGCCACGCCGCGCGCGGCGAGCGCGCGCGCCACGGCCGCGCCGATACCCTGCGCCGCACCGCTCACCACCGCCACGGCGCCGGGAAATTCATCAGTCATGCGATTCATAGCAAACACTCCATCGATTATTGAGCGCCGTTCGCGCGCGTCAGGCGCGCGACCAGCTCGGCGCCGATCGCGGCCATCGGCGCGGGATCGGACATGCCGTCATGGGAACAGTCGAGCACACGGCAGTGCAGGCGGCCCGGGCGCACATGCGGCAGCCAGCTGTCGGGCGCCGGTGCCTCGGCGGGATTGCGCGCCGCGCGGAACAGCAGCAGCTCGCCGTCGTACGCGGGCGTCGCGCTCGCGCGGAACAGCCGCATCTGACGCAGGGTCTGGCCGACGAACGCGTCGAGTCCGTCCGGCCCAAGCGCGGCGAACGGGCTCGTCGGGCGCAACAGGCGCTGGCGCAGCGTGTCGTCCGTCGCCTCGGCGGTATCGAAGTCGCCGTTGACGGTCAGCAGGATCTGCAGCGCATCGCGCAGCGCCGGCTGGGGCCGTGCAGCCCACGCGGGCGGCGGATAGCTGTCCATCAGCGCGAGCAGGCCGACCTCGCGCCCCTGCGCGGCAAGCCGCGCCGCCACGCCGTGCGCGAGCGCGCCGCCGAGCGACCACCCGAGCAGGTAGTACGGGCCGTCCGGCTGCACCGCGCGCACGCGCTGCACGTAGTGCTCGACCAGGGCCTCGAAATCGGCCGCGCCGCGGGTTTCGTCGACCATCAGCTGCAAGCCGTGCACCGTCACGTCGGGCAGGTGCCGGGCAAGCCGCAGGTAACTCCACGCGAGCCCGTCGGCCGGATGAATACAGATCAGCGACGGCGCGCCGGCAGGCCCGTGCTGGATCGCGAGCGACGGCGCGAACGGCTCGGCCGCCCCGCCCGCCCGATACGGCAGCGGGGTCGACAGCGCGGCGGCCAGCGCGCGCACGGTCGCATGCCGGAACAGCAGCGACACCGGCACGTCGCGTCGCAATGCAACCGAAAGCTGCGCGGCGGCCTGGATCGCCTGCAACGACTTGCCGCCCAGGTCGAAGAAGTTCGACATCGGCGTCAGCGGCAAATCGCCCAGCACCTGCCGCCACGCATGCATGACCTGCCGTTCGAGCGGCGCCTGTGCGTCGTCCGCGCCCTCCGCCGCGCGCGCCTCCGGCTGCGCCGCCTGCTGCAGCGCCTTGCGGTCGGTCTTGCCGTTCGGATTGCGCGGCAGTTGGTCGAGCACGCGCCATACGTCGGGGATCGCCGCGGCCGGCAGCGCCTCGACGAGCCGCGCGCGCAGCGCCTGCACATCATCGGTTCCCGCGACGAACGCAGCCAGCGTGTACAGCCCCGCGCCGCGCGCGAGCGCCACCACCGCGGCTTCGCGCACGCCGGGCATGCCGAGCAGCAGGTTCTCGATTTCGAGCGGCTCGATCCGCACGCCGCTGATCTTCACCTGATGATCGATGCGCCCGTGAAACCGCAACTGCCCCGCTTCCCATTGCGCGAGATCGCCGGTGCGATAGCCGCGCTCGCCGCCGTCGGGCAGGCTCACGAAGCGCGCGGCGGTCAGCTCGGGACGGTTCAGATATCCGAGCGCGAGCGCCGGACCGCTCAGCACCAGCTCGCCGACCCGCCCGGCCGCGACGGGATACAGGCGTTCGTCGACGACCCGCGCGACGAGCCCGGGACGCGGCGCGCCGATCGGCACGGGTTCGCCCGGGGTCCAGTCGGGCCGCGGCCCGGCAAGCTGCGCCGTGGTCGCGATGATGGTTGCTTCGGTGGGCCCGTAGGTGTTCAGCAGCACCTGCGCGGGCAGCAGCTCGCGCCAGCGCGCGACCCGCTCGGGCAACGCCGCCTCGCCGCCGATGATCGTCAGGCGCACCCGCGCGAGACGTCGCGCCGCGTCGGTCTCCAGTGCATGCGCGACGACCTGCCAGTAAGCGGTCGGCAAGTCGAGCACGGTGATCGCGAGCCGCTCGACCGCCTCGGCGAAGCACGCGACCGAATCGAGCATCGCGTCGTCGCGTAACACGAGCGTCGCGCCGTGGCATAGCGCGATGAAGATCTCCTCGAGGCTCGCGTCGAAATGCAGCGGCGCGAACTGCAGCACCCGGTCCGCCGGCTCGACCTCATACAGTCCGCGCGTGCTCGCGACGAACTGCGCGAGCGCGCCGCGCCCGACCAGCACGCCGTTCGGCGCGCCCGTCGAACCCGAGGTGTACAGCAGGTACGCGGGCTGGTCCGCCGGCGGCGCGCCGCAGCACGCGACGCGCGGCGCCGGCGCGGCGGCCGCCTCGTCGAGATCGAGCACCGGCAGCGCGCCGGCCTGCCGCCGCCAGGCTGCGCGCGTCAGCACCCAGTCGGGCGCCGCATCGGCCAGCATCGCCGCCGTGCGCTGCGCGGGCCCGTCCGGATCGACCGGCACGAACGCCGCGCCCACCCACAGCACCGCGAGCATCGCGACCACCGCATCCGGCGAGCGCGGCGCGAGGATCGCGATCCGGCGGCCCGCCCCCGCGCCGCGCTGCGCGAGCACCGCGGCGAGCGCCTCGACGCGCGCGAGCAGCGTCCCGTAGTCGAGCCGCGCGTCCGGCGACTCGATCGCGAGCTGGGCCGGCGTCCGCGCCGCAGCCTGCCGCAGCAACGCCAGCACGTCGACGGGCGGCGTCGCGAGCGGCGCACCCGCGCAGATCGACGGCGCGGGAAGGCCGTCGAGCAGCGCCGCGAGCGGCGCGTCGGCCGGATGGGCGGCGAATGCGTGCAGCCAGTCCGACAGGCTGGCCGCCAACCCGGCCAGGCGGGCGCGGTCGTAGGCGTGCGGATTCGCCTCGAGCGTCAGGCACCACGTGCGTTCGCGCACGGCAAGCGTGAGATTGAAATCCTTCACCGGCCCGCCGCTGACGGCGCGCATCCGGCTCGTCACGCCGGCGAACGCGACCTGTCGCTCGAACGGCATCAGGTTGACCGCCTGGTTGAACAGGAATTTGTTGCGTTCGAGCAGGCCCAGATCGCCGCGAATCCAGCCGTAGCGGTAATACAGATGCGGGCGCATCTCGCGCAGCGCGCGCGCGATCTCGCCCGCCAGCGCGCGCGGCGTCGCGTCCTCGCGCACGCGCACGCTGATCGGCACGATGTTCATCGCCATGCACGGCACCGCGAGCGCCGGCGTGCCGAGCCGGTTCATCACGGGCAGGCCCAGCGTCAGCTCGCGCTGGCCGCCCGTCTTGCCGAGCCACAGGCCCAGCGCGCCCAGCAGCCACGCGCCCCAGTCCACGTCGAGCGCCTCGGCCGCCGCGCGCCAGCGCGCCGCCGTCGCGACGTCGAACTGCAAGGTCTGGCGCAGCGCGGTCGGCGCGGCCGGCTGCGGCGGCGCGAGCCGCAGCGGCGCGGGCACGTCGCGCAGCCGCTCGCGCCAGAATGCCTGGTCGCGGTCGAATCCGCCGTTGCGCCGATAAGCCTCTTCCGCCGCCACCACCGGATCGATCCGCCAGTCCGGCAGCGCCGGCGGCGCGACGCCCGTCGCCCGTGCGTTGTAGCGCGCGGCGACGGCCTGCTGGACCAGGCTGTAGCCGAAGCCGTCGAGCGCGATGTGGTGCACCTGCAGGTACCACCAATGGCATGCGGGGCCGAGCTTCAGCAGCGCCGTGCGATACAGCGGCGCCGAGGTGACGTCGCACGGCACCGCCAGCGCGGCCTGCATCCAGGCAAGCGCGGCCTCGCGCGGATCGGCGTGCGCGCCGAGGTCGACCAGCGGCACTTGCGCCGCGGCCGGCACGCGGCATTGCCAGAGCGTGTCGTCGCCCCATTCGAAGCGCATGTGCAGGCTGTCCGCACAATCGAGCACCGCTTGCACGGCCTGTGTGAACGCGGCCGCGTCGAGCGCGCCGTCCAGTTCGATCGCTTCCGCCGTCAGGTAGCCCGGATCGTCGGGATCGACCTGCTGCGCGACCCAGATGCCGTATTGCGCCGAGGTCGCGCGCAGACGTTCAGTGATGTGCTGCATGGGACAGGTATCCGCGAAGTAAGAGGGAAAACATGCGCGCCACGTCCGTCAGCCGCGTTGCCAATCGATCACGAGCTGCTTGTTGCGCGCCATCAGCGCCAGGTGCTCGTCCATCACGTACTGGATCTGCTCCAGCTTGTCCGTCGAGTCGGCCTCGCAGCGCAGGCTCAGCCGGTCGTCCGCGCGCGTGACGTGGCACTTGCCATAGGGAAAATCGATCGCGGCGCGCGTGTCGTCGAACACGACCGGCACCTTGATTGCGTAGTGCTTGCACATCTTGAAGAGCACGCGGTCGGCCTGTGGCACGGTGATTTCAGCGGTACTGACGAGCATGGGGATCAGGGTTGGCAAAGAGGGTGAGGACAATCGTTCCGCCCGGGCGCGGATCACGCGGGCACCGCGGCCGGACGCCGCAGCAGCGCCCACCACGCAGCGAGCGTCGGCGTCTGCGCGAGCTGCACGAACTCGACGTCGCGCCCCGCGCCGCGCCACGCCTCGACGAAGGCCATCAGCCGCACCGAGTCCAGTCCGCAATCCATCAGGTTGTCGTCGGGGCGCAGCTCGCTTGCCGCGACCCGCAGGCTGCGCGCAACCTCGGCCGTCAGCGCGTCGAGCGAATTCGGCGCGGCGCCCGCGGCGCGCGCGGCGGCGTCGGTCAGGTCCGCCGTGCGCACGGCCATCCCGCAGCGGCGCGCGACATAGTCGAGCGCCATCTGGTGCTCATGCGCGGAAAAATCGGCCAGCGCATCGGCGACGAAGAACGGCTGGATGTCCTTCATGAACGCTTCGCACGCGGTCATCAGGCAGCCGATATGCGCATAGACGCCGCAGATCACGAGCTGGTCGCGTCCGCCATCGCCCAGCAGCTGGTCGAATGCCGAACGCTGGAAGGCGCTGTAGCGCCACTTGTCGAGCACCTGGTCGCCGGGCTGCGGCGCGAGCGCCTCGCAGATCGCCGCGCGCTCCGGGTGTGCGGTGAGGCCCGGGCCCCACATGTCGTTGAGCAGCGCGCGCGCCTCGGCGGTCTGCTCCGGCAGCTGGGCGGTGTAGTACACCGGCATCCCCGCTGCGCGCGCGAACGCGAGCAAGCGCGCGACGTTGGCGAGCAGCTCGGGAATCGGCGCGGCGGCGCGATCGTAGAAATCGACGAAATAGTCCTGCATGTCGTGCACGAGCAGCGCCGCGCGACGCGGCTCGAACGGCCACGACACCCGGTTCTCGGGCAGCGCGGCGGGCATCGGATAGGAAAGGATCTTGGGAATAGCCATGGTCGTCACAAGGAAAAGTAGGAATGGCAAGCGCGGGCGCGGCCCGCCCGGCGCTCACCCGGCCGCGTGCTCGAACGCGGCGAGGCGCGCCGCGATGTCGGCGCGCAGCACCTGTTTGTTGGTTTTGCCGACGGCGGTCTTCGGAAACACGTCGACGAATTCGATCCGGTCGGGGATCTTGTAGGCGGCGATCCCCTGCTCGCGCAGGAATGCCAGCAGCGTCGGCGCGCGCAACGCCGCGTCGGCGCGGATCACGTAGGCGCAGCTCTTCTCGCCGAGATACGGATCCGGCATCGCGACGAGCGCCGCATCGACGACGCCCGGATGCGCGATCAGCAGATGCTCGACCTCTTCCGCCGACACCTTCTCGCCGCCGCGATTGATCTGGTCCTTCGCGCGCCCCTCGACGACCAGATAGCCGTCTTCCGTCATGCGCACCCGGTCCCCCGTCCGGTAGAACCCATCGGATGTGAACGCGCGTGCGTTGTGCGCCTCCGCGCGGTAATAGCCGCGAATCGTGTAGGGGCCGCGCGTCAGCAGGTTGCCGATCGCGCCCGGCGCGACCGGCCGGTCCTCGTCGTCGACGATGCGGATCTCGTCGTCCGGCGAAATCGGCCGGCCCTGGGTCTGCGCGACGACCTCGCGCGGGTCGTCGAGCCGCGTGTAGTTGACGAGCCCCTCGGCCATCCCGAACACCTGCTGCAGGCGCGCGCCCAACATGGTGTCGACGCGTCGCGCGAGCGTCTCGTCGAAGCGCGCGCCGCCGACCTGCACGAGCCGCAGGCTCGTCAGCGCGGCCGGCCCGCGCGCCGCGGCCGACAGCCAGACCGGCACGAGCGGCGGAACCAGCGCGGTGATCGTCACCCGTTCGCGCGCGATCAGCCCGAACGCCGCCTCGGGGCTGCCGCCGTCGCACAGCACGACGGTGCCGCCCGCATGCAGCACGCCGAACGAGCCCGGCGAGCTGAGCGCATAGTTGTGCGCGGCGGGCAGCACGCACAGATAGACGCTGCGTTCGTCCAGCCCGCAGATGCGCGCGCTTTCGCGCACGCTGTACAGGTAATCGTCGTGCGTGCGCGGAATCAGCTTCGGCGTGCCCGTGCTGCCGCCCGACAACTGCAAAAACGCGACCTCGCCCGCCGTCGGACTCGCGGGCAGCGGCGCGTGCGCGTCGCGCAGGCTGTCGAGCGCGCGGTGCTCGCCCGCCTCGCCGACGATCAGCACGTGCGCGAGGGTCGGCGCCTCGGCCCGCACCTCGGTCGCGAGCGCGCGATAGTCGAAGCCGTCGTGGCAATCGGCCGCCACGTAGGCGACGGCCTCCGCATGACGGCAGAAGTAGCCGATCTCCTGGCGCCGATGCGCGGGCAACGCGAACACCGGCAGCGCGCCGATCCGGAACAGCGCGAACACGACCGCGAAGAACTCGACCCGGTTCGGCAACTGCACGACGACGCGATCACGCGGCCCGATGCCGAGCGACACGAAGCCGCGCGCCAGCCGCTCCGCCTCGTCGGCCAGCCGCCGGTAGCTCCAGCGGGTCCCGCCGTGCACGAGCGCGGTGCGCGCGCCGAAACGCTCGACCTGCTGCGCGAGCCATTGATCGAACGACTGCCCCTGCCAATAGCCCTTGCGTCGATACGCGTCCGCGCAAGCGGTGGGCCACGGCGTGCCGAGCGCCAGCGTCATGCCGCCTCCTGCTGGTCCGCCGCGCCGTGCGCGACGCCCATCGCGTCGAGCATCGTGCGGAACTTCGCGCTCGTTTCGGCCAGTTCGCTGTCCGGCAGTGAATCGCCGACCACGCCCGCGCCGGCGAACAGGCGCAAGGCCGCGCCTTCCGCTTCCGCGCAACGGATCGTGACGATCCATTCGCCGTCGCCGCGCGTGTCGACCCAGCCCAGCATCCCGGTGTAGAAGCCCCGGTCGAACGGCTCGGTCTGCAGGATCAGTTCGCGCGCGACGCTGCGCGGGTAGCCGCAGACGGCCGGGGTCGGATGCAGCGCGAGCGCGAGCGTCAGCGCGTCGGCGTCCGTTTCGCCTGTCACTTCCGTGGACAGATGCCACATCGTCTGCGTATGGACCAGCGACGGCCGCGCCGGCACATGCAGGGTACGGCAGAGCGGCGCGAGCGCATCGCGCACCGCGTCGACCACGACGCGATGCTCGTCCAGGTCCTTCGCGGATTCGAGCAAGGCCTCGGCGCGCCGCCGGTCCTCGATGGGGTCGCTGCTGCGCGGCGCGGAGCCGGCCAGCGGATTGGCCCGCACCACGCCCTGAAAGCGGCTGACCAGCAGTTCGGGGCTCGCGCCGAGCAAGGTCCGCCCGCCGCCCAGATCGACCGAGAACGTATAGCCATGCGGATTGCGCGCCGCGAGACGCGCCAGCAGCGCGCGCGCATCGACCGGCGCCTCGCCCGTCAGCTCCAGCGTGCGCGCCAGCACGACCTTGTCGAGATGGCCCGCGCGGATGTTCGAGACCGCCCGCGCGACCCCTGCCGCGTAATCGTTGCCGGCGGGCACCGGCCGCGTGCGGTAGCGGCCGGCGCCCGCCGGCTGCGCGGCCACGGCCGCGGTGACGGCAGGCCGCGCGCGCGCCAGCGAGCGCGCCACCCGCAGCGCCGCCGGCCGCTCGACATCGAACGGCACGGCGCCGACCACGGCGGCGTCCGCATGCCCGGATTCGCGCGCGCGCGTCAGCGCCTGCCGCACACGCTCGCCGAGCGGCGCATCCGAGTGCGGGACCTCCGCGACGACGTCCCGCGCCAACAGCACATGCGCGGGCGTCGCAAGAAAGAGCGGCGTCGCGGGATGATAGTCATCGTCTATATTCAGTTCTACCAATGAAAAAGGCATATCGGATACGGCGTTCATGCCATGCACCTCCAAAAAAATGAAATTCACCGGGATGGAATCGCCCGCCCTGCCGACCGCTGCCGGTTGCCCCGAACAGCGGCCGGCGGACGCGTCACATCTCCGCCGTCAGGCTGACTGCGACGCGGCGCCCCTGATCCACGAGCCAGTTGCCGCTCAACCCGCTCGCCCGGCTGCGGTCGTCCACCGGCACCATCCGGTTCGTGACGTTGAGCAGCGCGACGTTGAGCGAGAAATGCTTCGAGATCCGGTAGCGGCCGCCGAGATCGAAGGTCGTGGTCGACGGCCGCTCGCGCACGCCTTGCGCGCCGTTGCGGAACGCCGCCCAGTATTCGTTGCCGATGTAATTGATGTCCGCGTACAGATCCAGCTGCGGCGTGGGCGTCCAGCCCAGCTCCACGTTGAACTTGTGCCGCGGCGTCTTGTCGAGCGGATAGCCGTTCAGCGACCCGCCGTTGAACGCGCGCTCGCCGCTGCCCTCGCGCCGCGACTGCGTCAGCGTGTAGGTGCCCGAGATCCGGAACTGCTTCGCGACGCGCGTGCCCGCGCCAAGTTCCAGCCCGTACAGCTTCACGCGATCGACGTTGTCGTACACATAGATGTTGCGGCCGGGCGAACGACTGTCGGCGACGCCCGTGTCGTAGCTGACCACCTTGTTCTTGAACAGGTTGTTGAACAGCGTGAGGCTCGCGTGGCTCTCGCCGCTGTCGTAGCGCACGCCCAGCTCTTCCGTCAGGCTGGTCTCGGGCTTCAGCGCCGGATTGCCGCACAGCGTGCCCGCCACCGCGCCCGCCGCGCCGCCCGAGGTCATGCAGTAGCCGGCCGTGCTCTGGCGCAGCGTCGGCGGCTTGAAGCCGGTCGACACGCCGCCGCGCACCGTCACCGTCGGCGTCAGCTTGTAGACGCCGTACACGCGCGGGCTCACGTGGCTGCCGTAGCGCTCGTCGTGGTCGAGCCGCACGCCGGTCGTCAGCGTGAAGCGGCTGTTGAAGAAATAGTCGTTCTCGCCGAACAGCGCCCAGGCATTGCGCTTGATGCTGTCCGAGTTCCCCGCGTACCCCTTCGGCACCGCGTCCTGCATGCCCGCGCCCGACAGCCTCGACCAGATATGCTGCCCGCCCACCGTCAGGATGTTGCGCTCGCCCCACCACGGCACCTCGAGCTTGCCCTCGAGCACCGTATCGGTGATCGCCGGCTTGATCGGCGAACGCGCGAGCGACGTCCATTGGTCCTGCGTGCCGCGCTCGCCGTACAGCGACAGCGTCGACTGGCCGAAGTCCCAGCGGCCGTTGTGCGTGATGCCCCAGTAGTCGCGCACGTGGCGCGTCTCGGTCACGGTCGTCGCGAGCGTGCGCGGCGTGACGGGCGCGATGCTCTCGCCGGGCGTGCTCAGGTAGGTGAGCTGCTCGCGGCCCGCATTGATGCTGAGATCCTGGTTGCGCGCCGGCTTGGCGGTCAGCTTCACGTCGAAGCTGCCGATGCGCTGGCCGTTCGCGCCGCCCGTCGCGCTGAGCGGATAGTAGATGTGGTCCTCGCCGCGATGCAGCGCGCGGCCCGACACCTGCAGGCCGAGCACATCGGCCTTGAGCGGACCGCCCACCCAGAAATCGACGCTCTGCGTATCGCCCTGATCCGACTCCAGCTGCCAGACGCTGCCGGCGGTGACCGTGCCGCCCCACTTCTTCGGCACCTTGCGGGTGATGATGTTGATCACGCCGCCCATCGCATCCGCGCCGTACATCGACGACATCGGGCCGCGCACGACCTCGATGCGCTCGATCGCGCTGAGCGGCGGCAGCAGGCTGGCCTGCACACCCGACGAACCGCGATTCATGGTCTCGCGGGTGTTCTGGCGGCGGCCGTCGACGAGGATCAGCGTGTATTCGCCCGGCATCCCGCGAATCGAGATGTCCTGGTCGTTCGGCGTGGCGCCGACCACGCTCACGCCCTCCACCGTGCCGACGATCTCGGCGACCAAGGTGTACGGCTTCGCCTCGATGTCCTCGCGGGTGATGACGGAAATACTGGCGGGCGCGTCCTTGATCGCCTGCTCGCGCTGGCTGGCCGTCACGACGACGGTGCCGAGCGCGTGATCAGGCAGCGCCGGATCGGCCGCCTGCGCGGCGACGCCCGACGCACCGAGCGCGCACAAGCCGGCCACGACGGCCGGCTTCAAGGCAAAGCTTGAGACATGATTCGACATGACGGTGCTTTCGATAACGATAAATAAAATTGATTCTCATTTACATTATCGAAGATGAAAGCAGCCGGAATGTTTGCGTAAGAAACGAATTTGTTTGCCGTAAGCCGCGCCGTTCAGTGCCGCCCGCTGCTGCGCGCGAGTTTCGGCGTCACGCCGAAGCGGCGCTTGTAGGCGGTCGCGAAATTGGCGGCGCTCGTGTAGCCCGCGAGCGCCGCCGCCTGCTTGACGCTGATCGCGTCCTGCTCGAGCGCGAGCCGCGCGCGCTGCAGGCTCTGCTCGCGCAGGAAATCGAAGATGGTGGTGCCGTAGGCGCGGCGGAACTGCCGCTGCATCGCGTTCGCGTTCATGCCGGCGTGGCGCGCGATGTCGTCGAGCGACATCGCGTGCGCGGCGTCGCTGCCCAGGAACACGCGCAATTCCGCCATGCGCCGGTAAGCGCGCGAGTCGAGCGGCGCGTCCCGCTCCGCGGCCGGCGCGACCGCCTCGATCTGCAGCGACGAGAAGGCTTCGGCCAGCAGGTCGAGCACGCGCCCCTCGAGATAGATCGCCTGCAGCATCGGCGCGTAGGCGGGCGGACGGACGATCTGTTCCGCGAGCGCCATCGCGCGCGGCGTCGGTCGCCAGAATTCGATCGACAGATGCCCGGACAGGAGCGAGCCGAGCCGCTCGGGCATCGCCGCGTGGCTCGCGGCCTGCAGGTGCCGCAGCCACTCGCCCGACATGCCGAGGCTCAGCCGGCGCGCATAACCGCCCTTGCTGATCCGGCGCCGGAAGATCTCGGGCTCGACCGCATTGACGAGGAACGACTGCGAGCGCTCGGCCGCGCCGCGCCGCGCCGCGGTGGCCAGGACCACGCGCCGGTCGCCGTACGACACGTCGAGCCGCCCCTCCAGCAACAGCACCAGATGCAGCCCGGGCGAACACTGCCCGGACACCGTCGCATCGAATTCGTCCATCGCGTCGTCCGCATGCACCCTCAAGCCCGGCCGCACCTCGCGCAGCTTCGCGACATGCGCGGCATGGCCCGGCTCGTGGTTCCCGTTGATTTCCCGTTGCACACCCATTTTTCCAGCCCCCGGCTACGTTCGCGCCGCGCCCGTCAATAGGGCTGGCGCAAATCATTTCGTTGTTTTGCCAAACAAAACCGCATCGCTGCGACACGCTTGTCCGGTTAAAATAAAATGCGAATCATTATCATTTATCGTATCGGGATTGGCGTGATAAAGACAAGCAAATTTTGGCTGGCGGCCTGCGCGTGGATGCTGGGCAGCCTGTTCCTCCAGGCCGCGGCCCACGCGGACGTCGCCGTTACCGACCTGGCGGGCCGTACCGTCAAGATTCCCGACCGCGTCGACCGGGTGCTGCTCGGCGAGGGCCGCATGCTGCCCGCGCTCGCGATCGTCGAAAGCGGCGATCCGAGCCGCCGCCTCGTCGGCATGATGGGTGATTTCGAACAACTCGACGCGGCCGGCTACGCGCAATGGCAGGCCCGCTTTCCGCATCTGAAGGACGTACCGCGCATCGGGCGTTCGCAGTCGGGCAGCTTCAGCGACGAACGCGCGCTCGCGCTGCGGCCGCAAGTGGCGATCTTCGGGCTCGGCGGCGGCCACGGCCCCAGCGAGCGGGATCGCGAAACACTCGCGCGGCTCGAGGCGGCCGGCGTCGCGATCGTGTTCGTCGATTTCCGTCACGACCCGCTCGGCAACACGCCGCGCAGCATGACCCTGCTCGGCCAGGTGTTCGGCGCGCCCAAGCAGGCGGCGGCGTTCAACACCTATTGGCAGCAGCAGCTCGATCTCGTCCAGCAGCGCCTGAAGCAGGCAAAGGCGCCCGCCCCCACCGTGTTCCTCGAAAGCCGGGTCGGCCTGTCGAGCGGCTGCTGCGACACGATGACGGGCATGCTCGGGCGCCTGCTCGACGCGGCGGGCGGCAACAACATCGCGAAGCCGCTGATCCCGGGCGAGCACGGCACGCTCAATCCGGAATTCCTGCTCGCCAAGCAGCCCGACGTCTACATCGGCACCGCGGTCGGCTCGATGCAGACCGTGCAGAGCGCGCCGCAACGCATCGCGCTCGGCGCGGGCGTCCCGGCCGACGTCGCGCGGCGCTCGCTCGAACACGTGCTGCAGCGGCCGAAGATCGCGTCGCTGCGCGCCGTGCGCGAGGGCCGCGCCCATGCGGTCTGGCATCACTTCTACAATTCGCCGTTCAACGTCGTGGCGGTGCAGGCGATGGCCAAGTGGCTGCATCCCGACCTGTTCGCCGATCTCGATCCGCGCCGCACGCAGGAAGAGATGTATCGCCGCTTCCAGCCGATCGCGCTGCAAGGCGAATACTGGACGAGCGTCGGGCGCTGAGATGCCGCATCCCGTCCATCCGACGCGCCGCGCGCTGCTGCTCGCGAGCGCGGGCGCCCTGTCCGGCTGCATCGCGCCCGTGGCGTCGCTGCCGCGCCCCGCCGGCAACGGCGACTGGCCCGGCCTGAGCGCCGCCCGCCCCGTGACGATTCCCGGCAGCCATCAGTTCGACATCGCGTTCGACGGCCGCATGCGGCGCATCTTCGTGGCGCTGCCCGAGCAGCACGCGCCGCCCGAGGGCTATCCCGTGCTGTACGCGCTCGACGGCAATGCGTCGTTCCCGCTCCTCGCGCCGCTCGCGCGCCAGTACGCCGCGCGCCCCGGCGCGCTGCGGGGCGCGCCGCCCATCGTGGTCGGCCTCGGCTACGCCACCGATGCCGCCTACGACATGGACGCGCGCACCAACGACTACACGCTCGCGCCGCACGCCGGCCGCCCGCGCGCGGATGCCCTGCTCGATTTCCTCGAACACGGGCTGCGCCCCTGGCTCGCCCGGCAGGCGTCGCTCGATCCGCATCGCCAGACGCTGTTCGGCCATTCGTACGGCGGACTGTTCACGCTGTACGCACTGTTCACGCGCCCCGCGCTGTTCAGCCGCCATGTCGCGGCGAGCCCGTCGATCTGGTGGGGCGAGCGCGCCTTGCTGCCCTACCGCGACCGCTTCATCGGGCAGGCCGCGCCGCTCGCCGCCCCGACCACCGTGCTCGTGACCGCAGGCGGTCTCGAGGAAGGCGCGCCGCATCCCGATCCGGAACGCGCGCGGCGCCAGGCCGAGCGCCGGCAGGTCAGCTCCGCGCGCGAACTCGTGCGGAGCCTGCAGCGCGTGCCTCAGTTGCGGGCGACGTTCCGCCTGCTCGACGGCGAAGACCACGGCGGCGTGATGCCGCGCAGCGCGGCGCTCGCGCTCGGCGTCGCCTGCGCCCCTACGGAGGCATCGGCATGAGCGCGCCCGCCGTCGCCGCGCAGCGCTCGCTGCGCGGCCGCTATCGCGCCGTCGCGCTGCGGCGCCTCGCCGCGCTGGGCCTGCTCGCGGTCACGCTCGCCGCGCTGTTCGCCACGGATCTCGCGACCGGCCCCTCGCCGTTCCCGCTGCGCGACCTCGTCGCCGGCCTGCTGCATCCGGAACGGCTGGCGCTCGAACAACACGTGATCCTGTGGGACGTGCGGCTGCCCTACGCGGTACTCGCCGTGCTCGTGGGCAGCGCGCTCGGCCTGGCCGGCGCGGAAATGCAGACCGTGCTGAACAACCCGCTCGCGAGCCCGTTCACGCTCGGCCTGTCGGCCGCCGCGAGCGTCGGCGCGTCGCTCGTCGTGATCAGCGGCTGGCAGCTCGTGCTGTGGAACGAGAACCTCGCGCTGTCGCTCGGCGCGTTCGGCTGCGCGGTCGGCGCGACGCTGCTCATCATCTGGCTCGCGTGGCGGCACGGCGCGACCACCGAGACCGTCGTCCTGTTCGGCATCGGCCTGATGTTCAGCTTCGAGGCCCTGCTCTGGCTGCTCCAGTTCATCGCGGACAGCAACGCGCTCCAGCAGATCGTGTTCTGGAGCATGGGCAGCCTAGCCCGCGCGAGCTGGAGCAAGATCGCGATCCTGTCGTGCGTGCTCGCGCTGTGCGGACTCTGGTCGGGCACCCAGGTCTGGACCATGACGGCGCTGCGCGCCGGCGAGGAACAGGCGCGCAGCATGGGCATCGCGGTCGAGCGGCTGCGGCTCCTGACGCTCGTGCGCATCAGCCTGCTGTCGGCCACCGCGCTGTCGTTCGTCGGCACCATCGGCTTCGTCGGGCTGGTCGGCCCGCACATGTCGCGCCTCCTGGTCGGCGAGGATCATCGCTACTACCTGCCGGGCAGCGTCCTGGCCGGCGCCATCATGGTGTCGGGCGCGTCGATCCTGAGCAAGACGCTGATCAGCGGCGTCGTGCTGCCGATCGGCATCATCACCGCGCTCGTCGGCGTGCCGCTGTTCATGCTGCTGATCACCCGACGCCGGAGGCGCGATGCATAACGTCGACCCCACACTGCGCATCGTCGGCGTCAGCGTCGCGTACGGCGCGCGCACGATCGTCGAGCGCCTCGCGCTGCCGCCCATCGCGCCGGGCTGCATGGTCGCCGTGCTCGGCCCGAACGGCGTCGGAAAATCCACGCTGTTGCGCGCGCTGGCGCGCCTGCTCCCCGCGCGCGGCGAGGCGATGCTCGGGCCGACCGACCTGCTGCGCTGCGCACGGCGCGACCATCTGCGCTGCGTCGGCTACCTGCCGCAAAGCCTGCCCCAAGCCTCGTCGCTGCTCGTCTACGAAGCCGTGAGCGGCGCGTTGCGCGCCACTTGCGGCGGCCTGGGCGAGCACGAGCACGATGCGCGCGTGCAAGCGGTGTTCGCGCAATTGCACCTGCATCCGCTCGCGATGAAGTCGCTCGACCAGCTGTCGGGCGGCCAGCGTCAGATGGTCGGGCTCGCGCAGGTGCTGATCCGTCACACGCCCTTGCTGCTGCTCGACGAACCGACGAGCGCGCTCGACCTGCGCTGGCAATTGCTCGCGCTCGAAGCGATGCGCGACGCGGCGCGGCGGCGCGGCGCGATCGTGCTGGTCGCGATGCACGACCTGAACCTCGCGTCGCGTTTCTGCGACCGGATGGCGCTGCTGGGGCCGCACGGCCTGCTCGCCTGCGGCAGCCCGGCCGAGGTGCTGCAGGTCGAGCACGTGCGGCGCGCCTATCAGGTCGAGGCACGGATCGAGCGCACCGCGAGCGATGACTGCGTCGTCCTGGCCGAGCGCGCGCTCGCGCCTGCCGCCGAGATCGAGGTCGATCCGGTCGCGTGACGTGCGCAGGGACCTCGCCCGGCGGCCACCACGAGGCGTTCGCCCGCCGGGTGAACCGCTCACGCCGTGACCGCGGGCGAACCGAACCAGCGACGAAGCGCGGCCTCCAGCCCGTCCATGTCGTTCTCGTCGCCGGCCCAGGCGACGCAGGCATCGGGGCGGATCAGCATCGACGCCCCCCGCTCGACGGCGATGCAACGCACCCGTCCGGTCGCGGCCGCAACACGTCCGGACGCCGCCCCGTCCAGCGACGCATCGAGAAAGACGCCGCGGCCGTCCTGCATGAGCGCGTAGAGCGAACCCTCACCGTCGCCCCGTTCGATCGGCCGGTCGCCGATCGAACGCCCGACCTCGTCGAGCGCCGACCCGAGATCGTAGCGGGTGGACAGGCCGCTCATCATCTCGCCGACAAAACGATTGACCTCATCGAATTGCATGAGGTGCGCCATCAGGTCCCGCATCGCGCCGGCCTGCGGATCCGGCCGCAGGATGGCGACCTGGGCCAGCGTGTTCGCCATCACGGCCTCGGCCACCGGCCGGCGCTCGCTCGTATAGGTATCGAGCAGGCTGTCCGGCTGCTCGCCGCGAATGACGGCGGCGAGCTTCCAGCCAAGGTTCGCCGCATCGCCGAGACCGAGGCTCAGGCCCTGGCCGCCGAACGGCGAATGGACATGCGCCGCATCGCCGGCAAGCAGCACGCGGTCCCGGCGGTAGCGGTCGACGAGCCGCGTGTTGTCCGCCCATCGGCTCCCGCTTTCGAGCGCATTCACCCGGACGTCGACGCCGCTGACGCGGCGCAGGACCGCCTCGATTTCCTCGCGCGTGATGCTTGCCTGCCGATCCGCCGGGGGACCGCTGAAGTCCAGCATGAACAAGCGCCCTGGGAGCGGCCCATAGGCGAATACGCCACCGGTTGTGCGATACCAGCCGAACGACGGCAGGCATCCGGGCGGATCGATCTCGGCGACGGCCTGATAGAAGGTCATCGTGGGCGCGGTGCCGGGGAAATCGAAACCGGCGAGCTTGCGCACGAGGCTGCGCCCGCCGTCGCAGCCGACGAGATAGGCGCAGTGCGCCCGGCCGCCGCCTGCCGGAGCGGACCACGCCACCTCGACGCCGTCCGCCCGCTGCGCGAGGCGCGTGACCTCGCATGTGCGCCGCACCTCGATCCCGAGCGACCGCGCACGGTCGGCCAGCATGGCTTCGAGGTCGGGCTGATCCACGGCCCGCCCGCGCCGCTGCGGCTCTTTTTGCGCATCCCTGCGGATCAAGGCCAGGCCCGCGAAATGACCGCTGAACTTCGACGCGCGACTGCGCAGATCCACCCCGCTTTGCGCCGCGAACGCCTCCATCGTCGCCATGCTGCGCGCCTCGGCGGAGGCGATCGCCTCCGCCATGCCACGCCGCGCCAGCGCTTCGCATCCCAGCGCGCCGAGCGACAAGGCCTTCATGGCCCGGCTCGCGGCGGCCAGACGCTCCAGCACCAGCACACGTGCACCGCCCAGGGTCAGTTCGATCGCGGTCAACAGTCCGACCGGCCCCGCGCCCACAATCACCACGTCGATCGTCTCGTTCATATACTTAATCAAAATATGTACTGAGTATACAAACTATGCTATCGTCAGCGCCATGTCAATGCCACCTGATCGTCGATCCCGTAAGCGCCTCGCCACGCGGCAAGGCATCTCCAATGTCGCGACCCGGCTTTTTCTCGAACGGGGCTTCGAGCACGTCACGGTGGACGAGATCGCGGCCGCCGCCGACGTCGGCCGGATGACCGTGTTCAATCACTTCCCGCGCAAGGAGGACATGTTCTTCGATCGCGACGAGGAAGGCCGTGCGGTTCTGCTCGAAACGCTGCGGGCGCGCGACCCGCGGGTCGCGCCGATCGAGGTGCTGCGCCTGCTCGCGCATCGGCTCGTGGCCGAGCGCAGCCCTTATGTGCGTTTCTCGCCCGAAAGCCAGGGCTTCGTGGCGACGATCGAAGGCAGTGAAACCCTCAAGGCCCGGGCCCGCGCGATCCGCGGCGAGATCGCGCAAACCGTCGCGGCGGCGCTGACCGAGTGCGTCGGACGGGCGCCCGGCGATCCTGCAGCGCATCTGGCGGCCGGGTTGCTGCTCGCGACATGGACCGTCGCGCTCATCGAAGCGCATCGCGCCTTTCGGGACGGGCAGGATGCGGCGCAAGCCGAAGCGACCTTTCTGGCCCTGGTCGACCAGGGCAGCGCCGGCCTGAACGCGGCCCTGGCCGGCACGCCTTACGCCTGAACACGGGAAGTCCGCGCGAGCACGGCATGGCGCGCGTCCGCCGATCCTCGCGGCCAATGGGGATCGGTTACCGCCGCCCCGCCCTCGCCTCGGCGATTGCACGGGAACGCCCGCCGGAACCTCCGCGATCAACGCCGCGTATGCCCTTGCCAAGTTTTTTGTGGTCTCACCCTAAAATACTGTTGACATGTTCCATCACTCATATACAATTGCGGTCTTGCTTGATTGATGCAAGACGTGCCCAGGTGGCGGAATTGGTAGACGCACTAGGTTCAGGTCCTAGCGGTGGCAACACCGTGGAGGTTCGAGTCCTCTCCTGGGCACCATTTATTTCTTCAGCGGCTTTTTCGAAAGCGTGCTGAATAGCGAAAAAGCCCGCGCAAGCGGGCTTTTTCGCTATTCAGCACATACGCACGCAGCCCGCGCTCATCGCAGCAAAAACCCATAACCAAGCGGATCGTCCTCGTCGATGGTCCAGCGCGCGTGGCCGCAGATCGCCGCCCGCCCCTCGATCTCCGGAATCACGGCCGGCCTCCCCGCCACCGTCGTCTCGCTCATCACGCGCCCCTTGAACACCGTGCCGATGATCGATTCGTTGACCAGCGTCTCGCCGCGCGCAAGACGCCCCCTCAGATAAAGCTGCGCCACGCGCCCCGCCGTGCCCGACCCGGTCGGCGAACGGTCGACTTCCCGGTCCGCGAACACGCAGCAGTTCGCCTGCGTCGAGCCCGGATGACGCGGCTCGCCGTCGATGATCGTGCCGTAGATGTGGTTGAGGTCCGGCATCTCCGGATGCGCGAGCGTGAACGTCGCATTGGCGGCCGCCTTGACCTCCGCGCCGAAGCGCACGAGGTCGCCCAGCGCGGATTCGCGGATCGGCAGCCCGTGCGCGCGCCCGTCCACATAAAAATAAAACGCCCCGCCAAACGCGATATCGCCCGTCACCGCGCCGAACGACGGCGTGCGCACCGTCACATCGCGCTGCCAGATGAACGAAGGCACGTTGATGAAGCGCACCGCGCCGACGCGCTCGCCATCCCACTGCACGAACGCCTCGATGAACCCGCACGGCGCGTCGATGCCGACGCGCGTCTCCGGTGCGACGCGCGTCACCCAGCCCAGCGCGACGGCCGCCGTCGCCAGCGCGATCACGCCGTGACCGCAGTGATCGCTGTATCCCTCGTTATGGATAAAAATCACGCCGAAATCCGCGTGCGCGCTGACCGGCTCGGTCAGGTAGGCTCCGTACATGTCGGCATGTCCGCGCGGCTCGTGCATCAGTGCGCGCCGCAACGGATCCGCGTGCGCGCGCAACCAGCGCCGCCGTTCCACGATGGTCGCGCCGGGAATGCGCGGCAGCCCCTCCGTGACGAGACGAAAGGGTTCCCCCGCGGTGTGCAGCTCGACGGTCGAAAACGTCTTCATGCGATCGCTCCTTCAGATCCGGCCGACGGACGGCACGCAACCGCGCGCGCCGCCGGCCGGTTGATCATTCGACCGGAACCAGCCGCTGGTCCCGGAACGTGAACACCGTCGTCGGCGCCTGCGCCAGTTCGCCTTCGGGCGTGAACGCATAGGTCGCCGCGACACCCCGATACGACCCGGCGCGCAAGGCGGGCAGGAGCTTCGCGGGCTCGACGGTCTGCGCCGCCGCCATCGTGTGCGCGACCAGCATCATGGCATCGTAGTACGTGATCCCATAAGCCTGCGGGTCACTGCCGAAACGCTTCCGATAACGCGCGGCATAGTCGCGCCCCGCCGGCGTGGCCGCGAGCCCCGTCCCGCTCATCGCGCAAAAGACATTCGCCGACGCGTCGCGGGCGATCCTGCCCATGTCGTCGGCGCAGATGCCATCCCCGCCCAGCAGCTTCGCGGTCACGCCGCGCTGCGCCATCTGCCGGGCCATCGGCGCGCCCTGTGGCGTGTAGCCGCCGAAGAAGATCACGTCCGGCTTCCGGCCCTTGATCGTCGTGAGCACGCCCATGAAATCGCTCGCCTGCGCATGCGTGAATTCGCGCGCGACGATCGCGAGCCCGAGGCGCTTCGCCTGCGCGACGAACTCGTCGGCCAGCCCCTGACCGTAGGCCGTGCGATCGTCGACGACGGCGGCCGTCCGCGCCTGCAGCCGTTCCACCGCGAAGGTCGCCATCGATGCGCCCAGCGTCCGGTCGGTCGCGCCCGTTCTGAAGATGTTCCGGTAGCCGAGCTTCGTCAGTTGGGGATTCGACGCCACCGACAGCATCGGCACGCTCGCGGCGCTCGTGAGGCGCGCCACAGGAATCGCCACCCCCGAGTTCTGCGGCCCCATGAACACGGCAGGCCCCTGGTCGAGCAGGCGCTGCGCGACCTGTACGCCCGTCTTCGGATCGGCCTGGTCGTCCTCCGACAACAACCTGAACCGGACCGGCTGGCCGCCGACCACCACCGGATTCCGGTTGAGCCCCTCGATCGCGAGCCGCAGGCCATTCTCGTCGTCCTTGCCGCTGACCGCCTGCGGTCCCGTCAGCGGTCCGGACAATGCAATGCTCACGACCTGCTCCGCGCGGGCCGCGCTCCCTATCGCCCCCATCAGCAGGCAGGCAACGACAATCGGCGTCTTCCCCATCACACCCCTCCAGGTTTGCGCGCCGCCGGCCGGGCCAGGACAAAGGGGCCCTCGCGACACCGCGCGGATGCGGATGTCGCGACACCCGTCGCCGCGGCATCGACGGATCGAATCGATATGGATGACGAAACATAAGCCGCGAGATCCGATCCCGATCTCGCGGCTGATTCGCGGGCTATACCGGCCCGGCGTCGAGCGCGAGCCACGCACGGCCCGGCGCCGCCGGCGCATCGATCCGGAGCCGCCCCGACGCTGCCGCGAGCCGCTCGAAGTCCGTCGCATCGAGGCAGACCACGGGCACGTGGAGGTCGTACAACTCGGCCGCAACGATCGCGCCGATCGCCAGGATCAGGTCCCGCTCCTGCAACACGATGCCCGCCGGCCCCGTGCCATGGCGAATGGCCTCCGCCAGCACGCTGCTGCTGGAACTGGAGCCTTTCGCGCGCGCCATGACGATGATCCTGCCCGCAAGGCTCTGTCCGGCGAGCGGATGCTGCCGATCGATGATCAACCCCGAGGCGGAGTCGTATCCCCCCCAGAAGCTGAGCGGCTGCGCCAGCACGATCAGGTCGGCGCAGGCGCGCCCCGCCACCAGCGCGGCACCCGACCACGCCGCGCCGGCGCCCGCGTTATCGAATCGTTTCGTCATCGAACCACACCCTTCCGTTGATCGCGGACCGCACGCACTCGCGCAGGCTGCCGTATGCGACGCTCACGCCGATATTCGCCGGCGCGTAGGACGCCCACTTGCCCGAATTGGTCATCACCCGCCCGGACATCTGCTTCATCACCGGCGTGATGTAGGTGCAGGTGTCGACGACGATCTGCACGCCCAGGCGCTCGAAGCCGGCCAGCATGCCGGCCTCGGTCAGCTGCCAGAGCACGAAGCGGCTCGTGTTCACATAGAAATCGCAGCCGAGCGGGCCGTCGAGCGGCGCGAGCAAGACCGCGAGCTGCTCGAATTCGGCCAGCGAGAAGTGCGGTGTGCCGAGCGCCACCGCGACGAGCGGATCGCCGGGCGACGCGCTGTTCAGCCGACGCCGCACGTCGACGAGATCGGCCATCGCGACCGCCACCGTTTGCAGCGGCGCCCGGCCTTGCAGCGCCGCGTCCAGCGTGGGGGCCTCGGGCGTCAGGCCGACCGCGTGGAACAGTGCGACCGCGCCGCTCGACGCCGCGGCGGCGCCGAGCGCCTTCAGTTCGTCTTCGGTCGTGTCGGCCGGCAGGCCGACGATCGCGGACACGGTCGCCCCCACGCGCTTGCCGAGCCACAGCCCGAGCGTCGCGAAGTAGATGTCGCGCGACGGCAGCCGCGCGAAGTCCGGCGCCTCGACGACGATTTGCGCGGCGCGATTCGCTTCGACGTGCAGCCCCGCATAGGGCACCCTGCCCGTGATCGCGGCCGCCAGATCGAGAAAATCGCCGTAGCGGCTGGTGCGCGCGCCCAGCACCGAATTGGCGAACACGATCGCATTGGATTCCGCCCATGCGATCTGGTCGCCGCGCGCCGGACGCCGGGCAAGCTGGTAAGGGGCACAGGTGAAGCTCGCTTCGCAGCCGATCTGCAGATGGGCATCCATCAGCCGCTGCGCGTCGCGTCGCACCTGCTGGTCGCCGCGATACAGCTCGGGATGGATGAGGTCGAGCGAGCCGACGTTGAGCGTCGTCGGCACGGCAACGCGCGCGCCGCTGGCGACGAAATACTCGACGAAATCGAGACTCGCCTGGCCGTGATACAGACAACCGTCGATATGAGCGGCGCTCACGTCGATCAAGCGCGGGGCGGACATGACATCCGCCGTACGCGCCACGATCCGCATCGCCCGCGCGACGCCCTCGCCGTGCGCACCGTCCAGCATTGCGCTGTCGCGCCCGCTCAGTTGAAGCATCTGGCCGTCCCGTGGTGTCCGATTCGCCTCACCTCCGCGAGGTGACGTCACGGACACTGTACGGGAGACCGATCAAGCCAACCATAGTGGTTTTTATTTATACCACTTCGCCAACCGCCGCCAGGCCACATCCACGAATAAATCTCAAAATAGCCGCAAGATCAAGGAAATTGCCTCGACAATCTGGATAAGAAAAGATCCAATTTCATGAAAACTGGATCCGCTCTTACCAACATCGATAGCCCCGCAGCGTGAAGCCCCTCCTCCTCACTTGGGCGCGATATCGCGCTGCACCCGGTGTATGTGCTGCTCGACGTAAAACGCGGCGGCGTCGGCATTGCCGTCGAGGATCGCCTCGTAGATCAACCGATGCTCGGCCACGTACAAGCGGATGCGCGCGGGATCGTAGATGCCGTCTTCCTTGAGCCGTCGCCACAGCGGCTGGTCCATGGTCGCCGCGATCTCGTCGGCGATCTTCGCGATGAGCGCATCCCCGGTCATGATCGCAAGCTGCCGATGAAACAGGCGATCGCTCTCATTCCACAGCGCCTGCTGCACGGGATCCGAGACGTCGACGATCGACTCCATCTGTTCGAGATAGTGCTCGGCGAGCGTGTCCCGTTTGCGCCTGGCCGCCGCGAGCCGCACGATCGCGGGCTCGAGAATCAGCCGCACGCCGAGCGTCGCGGTGGGGCTGTAGTCCGCCGCCTCGACGCGCCCGGCGGCGCTTCCCGCCGCCAGCCGGCTGACGGCGTCGTCGGCCACGTAGGTCCCGGAGTTGCGCCGGGTCTGCACGAGCCCCTCGTTCGCCAGCGCGCCCAGCGCCTCCCGCACCGCCGGCCGGCCCACGCCGAAGCGCGTCGCAAGCTCGCGCTCCGAAGGCAGGCGCGCGCCCGCCTCGACATGCCCCGCGCGGATTTCCGCGCGCAGCTTCGCCGCGACCTGTTCGTAGATCTGCAAGGGGCGGAACGCCGCGTCGACGGAAGAGCTAGATGGAGTCATGGTGTTTGACCGGACGGGAAACAGAGGGGCAAGCCACGTCGCAACCGGAAACGCACGGGTTGTGACATTGGTTCCAGACACAACCAATTATGGCGAAATCTTAACGCAAAGCCCCGATGGTGAACGCGCGCGCATCAGTCGATCGTATGCAGCGCGCCTGGATGCCGCCGATGGACTCCAGACGATACCAACACCTAACCATCAGGAGTAATCTGGATTATTCTCGTACCAGAAGTGGCCTAAATTCAGCGCAAGCCTCGCATGAGCGCGGTCGGCTCGTGCGCCCCCCACTCCGCCCCAGGTCAACCCCATGCCTCGTTCCGAACGCAACTTCGATGCCCAGGAAACCGCCGCACTGCTGGACCACCACGCACTTCTCGCCACCTTGCGCGATACCGTTCTCGAATACGACGCCGGCCGCGTCGTCAGCCCCGCCCGGCTCGTCGTCCCGCTGCACGGCGGCGGCGTGATGCTCTCGATGCCCGCTCGCGGCGACGACCTCGCGATCCACAAGCTCATCAACGTTTGCCCGGGCAACGCCTCGCGCGGGCTGCCCACGATTCACGGTCAGGTCGTCGCCTGCGATGCGCACAGCGGACAGATCGCGTTCGCGCTCGACGGCCCGACGGTCACCGGACGCCGCACGGCCGTCATGACGGCGCTCGGCATCGACACACTGTGCGCTCAGTCGCCCAGGGAGATCCTGCTGATCGGCGCCGGCGGGCAAGCCGCCTGTCACGCCGACGCACTCGGCGCGCTGTTTCCGGATGCGGTCCTGTACGTGCACAGCCGCTCCCCGGACGACGCGCGCGCCTTCGTCTCGCGCCACCGCGCAGCGGCGCCGGGCCTGCGCGCGCTGGAAACGGCGCGGATCCCCGCGTCCGTCGACGTCGTCGTGACGCTCACGACGAGCAAGACGCCCGTCTACACGGAAGACGCCCGCCCGGGACGGCTGGTCGTCGGCGTCGGCGCGTTCACGCCGGATGCGGCCGAGATCGCGTCGCACACCGTGCGCGGCAGCCGCATCGTGGTCGACGATCCCGACGGCGCGCGGCACGAGGCCGGCGACCTGATCCAGGCCGACGTGGCATGGAGCAAGGTCGCCGCGCTTGCGGAGCGACTGAAGGAGAGCGATATCGACACGCGCGCGCCCTGGCTTTTCAAGAGCGTGGG
This sequence comes from Burkholderia sp. GW821-FHT14F03, assembly GCF_058803765.1. Lineage (NCBI taxonomy): Bacteria > Pseudomonadati > Pseudomonadota > Betaproteobacteria > Burkholderiales > Burkholderiaceae > Burkholderia > Burkholderia sp. GW821-FHT14F03. The sequence goes on along the minus strand of NZ_JBXAPG010000026.1, from coordinate 40,990 downwards.
CTGCGCGGCCTGGGATCTGGCCGCTTGCCGGGTCGCGCATGCGGCGCTGGGCTGAGCATGGCCGGCGCGCGACGAAGCGGCGCCGGACGTGACGACGCACGCAAGGCAACGATCGGTGTGAATTCGCGGAGCAGACGGGCAAGAGGGTCGAAGCCCTGCTCCAGGACGCATGCGGCCCGTCCGACGAGCCGCGGCACGCGCCACGGCTCCCCGAGCGGCGGTTCAGCTTGCGTCGGCGGGCGATGCCGCGCTTGCGTCGACCGCTTGCGGTGCGTCCACACCGGCTTCGTTCGCCGGCTGGGCCGCAGCGGCAGCCGGTGCAGCAGCCTTGTCCGTGCCCGGACGCTGGCCGGCGGGCCGTTTGCCCTGCGGCCGGCGCGACGCGAGCCGCCGCGCGTGCGCGGCCTGCTGAGCGGTCACCGTGCCCGAGGCCTGCCCTTGCAGATCGACGCGCACCGCATTCTCGACGAGGCATGCCCAATAGCGGCTGCCCTGGCACCAGGTCGCAATCGCCTGCTGCAATTGGGCCTCCGTCATGCCCAGCGCTTCCAGGTGCTGCGCGGCGTCCTTCAGGATGCCCAGCTTGAGCGGCACCTTGGCGGCAGGCTTTTTCGGGAATGCTTGCGGAAACTGTTTCTGCAGGTGCCAGATCGATTCGACCAGCGGATCGACCGGCTCGCGTGGCTCGCGTGGCTCACGCGGTTCGCGCGCCCTCGCGCGCGGCGCGGCAGCCTTCGGCTTGCTCTCGGCCGGCCGCTTCGGCCTGCCGTCAGCCGGCCGGGCTTGCCCGGTGGACTGACCCTGCTTCGCCTGTTTCGTCTGTTTGGCTTGCGCCGCGAGTTGCTTTTTCAACTCGGCAAGTTGTTCAAAACCCATCGTGCAATTCAGTCTGTTTGGTTCATATCGCCGGAAGCGCATGTGGGAAGCGCCACCCGTCCCGTGCCTGATGCACGGTCACGGAACAGCACTGTACAGTATCCCTGCGCGTTTCTCATCCGGATCGCCCGCTGCAACCGGCCTGCCGCAACGGCTGCGCGCATTCTACGCCTAGCGGGCCGCCCCGCCTTGGATTATGCGCATCCCGACGCGCCGGTCAACCGTAATCAAGGCGCCGCGCCGTCTGCCCGGGCGCCGCACGAGCCGGTCGCACGCCCCGTCGGCGGGCCGTCCGCGGGTCCAGCGGCCGCGGCCGCCTCAGCCGGCCGCACCCGCGCGCGCCAATATCTGCAGGCTTTCGTCGACGCTCAGCTCGGACAGCGACGTCGGCTTCAGCGTGTCGTCGCCCGCGCGCCGCAGCACCTCGAGCACGCTCGGCTTGAGCCGCACCAGCGCCAGCCGCCAATGGCGCGCGTCGCATTCGGCCGCGAAGGTCTTGAGCGCCTCGATCGTGGTGCCGTCGACATCCGGCGACTCCTCGAGGCTCAGCAGGATCGTGTCGACCGGCGTCGCGGCCTCGTGCGCGAGTTGCCGCACCCGATTCAGCACGCGCTCGGCGTTCGCGAAGAACAACTGCGCCTCGGGCCGCACGATCAGCACGCCCGGGATCGGCTTCGCATCGGCATGCATCGTGATATCGACGAAGTCGTGGCTGTCGCGCAGCCGGCCCAGCTCGCTCACGTTCGGCTCGGACAGCTTGCGCAGGGTCAGCAGCAGGCTCACGCCGATCGCGGCGAGCAGGCCGTGCAGCACGCCGAGCACGATCACCGCGAGCAGGGCCGCGAGCACGACGAGGCGGTCGCGGCGCCACGCCCAGTATGGCCGGAATACCGCCGGGTGCAGCGAATGGCTGACCGCGAAGATCACGATGGCGGCCAGCACCGCTTCCGGCGTGCGCGCGAGCTGCGGCAACAGCAGCCAGACGATCAACGCGATCACCACGGCCGCGCACAGCCCCGCCACCCGGGTCTGCGCGCCCGCGGCCTCGTTCGCGGACGTGGCCGAATACCCTGCGCCGACCGGCATCCCGTGACACAGGCCCGAGACGAGGTTCGCGCAGCCGATCGCGACGAGATCGCGATTCGGCGATACCGTGTCGCCATGCTTGAGCGCGAAATTGCGGATCGAGCCGTAGGATTCCGCGTACAGGATCAGCATCAGCGCGAAGCCCAGCTCGGCGGTCTGCATCCATGCCGCCCGGTCGAGCGCGGGCACGCCGAAGGCGAGATGCTGGAGGTCGATGTGCCCCACCACCGCGATCCCATAGCGCGACCAGTCGATCCAGTAGCCGAGCGCGATGCTGAGCACGATGACGATCAGCGTCGCCGGCACCCGCGAGCGGCGCCCGAGCACGAACAGGATCGCCAACGCCGCCGCGCCGAGCGCGAGACTGTAGGTGTTGGCATGCGCGAGGCCCGTCAGCAGATCGAGCGCGACATGCGGCGTGTCGCTATGGCTGACCGGCACCACGAGGATCTTCGGCAATTGCTTGATGACGATCGTCAGCGCGAGGCCGAACGTGAAGCCGCGCAACACCGGGCGCGCGATGAAATCGGACATGCCGCCGAGCCGCGCCGCCCCGGCCAGGATGAACAGCACCCCGGTCGTCGCGACGAGGGCCGCGGCGAGCGCAAGCTGCGCCGCCGCCCCCCCGCCCGACTCCGACAGCACGGTCGCGGCCAGCACGGCGGCCGACGAGGAGGTCGACGACACGATCGCGAACCGGCTGCTGCCTGTCAGCGCATAGACCACGAGCCCCGCCAGCAGCGCGATCAGGCCCGCCTGCGGCGGCAGGTTCGCGAGGCCGGCATAGGCCACGGCCTCCGGAATCAGCAAGCCCGCGATCGACACGCCGGCGAGCGCGTCCCGCGCCAGTTGCTCGCCGCGCGGCGCCGGCGGCGTATCGAGCGCGGCGAAATGCGTGACATGCTGCGGCCCGGCATCGGGGCGGTTCGGAGTGTCCATGCGGGCCTCGGCGTACGAAAGGAACAGGGAGCGTCAGGCCTTCGGCACGATCAGTCCGGACCAGCCGGGCAGATAGCGCGCGTCTTGCGCATGCGCGTGATTGAGCGCCGCCTCGAGCGCCTTCGCGAAATCCTTCCGGATGCTGGCCAGCGGAATCTTCGGGCGCAGGTAGTCGGCCCACAGGAATTCGCTGAACGGCGTCGCGTCCTTCGCATAGCCGCCCGCCGTGCGCAGCTCGCCGGCGAGACTGCGATACGGATCGTCCTTGAGGCCCGTCAGCACGTTCGGCAGCCGGGTGAAATCATGGCGCTGCCCGTCGATGCCGAACGGATGCACCCACTGGTTATGCTCCATGATGCGCCAGAAGATCGTCTCGTCGAGCCACGACAGATCCTTGAGCAGCATCGCCTTGACGTCGGTCACGCCCTCCTCGATCAATGCCAGGCCGAGGTGATGGTGATCGACGATGAAGTACTGCTGGTCCGGCCCGAGCACCGCCGGGAACCAGTGCGATTCGATCGCCGCCTTGCGCGCCTTCTTGCTCAGGCTCTTCCAGTGCTTGCGCTTCGCCTTCACCTCGCGATAGCCCACCGTCATCTGCGTGGGCCGCAGCGCCTCGAGTTTTGCGGGAACCAGGTGCACATCGTTGCCAAGCGCCATGATGGAGTCCTTCCGAAACGAGAATGCCGGCAACGATACCGCGGAATCGCGCGGCCGTTAATCCGTTGTGGCCCCGGGGACGTCAATCTTGCGCGAGATCCCCGCGTTCGAGGCGATGCCGGACGTAAGGCCGGCCGTCCTGCACGATCTCCACGCGGCGCATGCCGAGCTTGCGGGCGACCTTGAGCGAGCCTGCGTTCTCGGCCGCGATGTCCGCGATGATGCGCGGCAGCCGCACCGTCCCGAACGCGTGCGCGACGATCCGCGCCGCGGCCTCGCTCGCGATGCCGCGCCCCCAGGCCTCGCGCACGAGACGCCAGCCGATCTCGACCTCGCGGCCACCTTCGGAATAATCCGGGATCAGCAGGACCCAGCCGACGAAGCGCGCCGGGTCGGCTTTCTCGAAGATCGACCAGTAGCCGAGCCCGGCCGGATAGTCGCGCAGGATTCGATGCTCGACGAAGCGCCGATGCTCGACGGGATCCGCCCACGGGCCCGCGATGTGCCGGGTCACCTCGGGATCGCGGTCCATCGCGAGGCAGGCCTCGAGATCGGCGAGCCGCCTCGGGCACAGCCACAGGCGCCCGGTCTCGAACACCGGCAGCGCCGGCCCTTCAACAGCGTGCATGTCGCGCTCCTTGCATTCCTGGTCCACGCATTCCAATTCTTTCAATTAAATTAACTCGATATTAATTTAAAAATACATTTCTTTCATTCGCGATCACCCGATTTAAGCTCTCGCATATCACCCGGCTTATTTTCATAGGGATTAATCCCGATCGGAACCGGCAAAAGCCACGACCGTGCGATGGGCGGCGTACACTCGACGTACCGCCCGCCGCGCGCGCAGCGGGACGGCGCAAGCGATTCCGGCGCGCCTCACCAGGAGACCGCAGTCATGAGCTGGACCCGAGAACAACGAAACGTCACGATTGCGGCCTATCTCGGCTGGACACTCGATGCATTCGATTTCTTTCTGATGGTGTTCGTGCTGAAAGATATCGCAGCCGAATTCAATACGAAAATACCGGCCGTCGCGCTCGCGGTCACGTTCACGCTCGCCGCCCGTCCGATCGGCGCACTGATCTTCGGGCGTCTCGCCGACCGGTTCGGCCGCCGGCCGACGCTGATGGTCAACATCGCCTGCTACTCGCTGCTCGAACTCGCGTCCGGCTTCGCGCCGAGCCTCGCGGCGCTGCTCGTGCTGCGCACGCTGTTCGGCGTCGCGATGGGCGGCGAATGGGGCGTCGGTTCGGCGCTGACCATGGAAACCGTGCCGACCCATTCGCGCGGCGCCGTGTCCGGGCTGCTGCAGGCCGGCTATCCGAGCGGCTACCTGCTGGCCTCGGTGGTGTTCGGGGTGCTCTACCCGTACATCGGCTGGCGCGGCATGTTCATGGTCGGCGTGCTGCCCGCGCTGCTCGTGCTCTACGTGCGCTCGCACGTGCCCGAATCGCCCGCCTGGAAGCAGATGGAGAAGCGCCCGCGCCCGAGCCTCGTCGCCACGCTGCGGCAGAACTGGAAGCTGTCGGTCTACGCGGTCGTGCTGATGACCGCGTTCAATTTCTTCTCGCACGGCACCCAGGATCTCTACCCGACCTTCCTGCGCGAACAGCATCAGTTCGATCCGCACACGGTGTCGCTGATCGCGATCGTGCTCAATATCGGCGCGATCGTCGGCGGGCTGACCTTTGGTTCGCTTTCCGAAAAAATCGGCCGGCGCCGCGCGATCTTCATCGCAGCCCTGATCGCGCTGCCGGTGCTGCCCTTGTGGGCCTTCTCGAGCGGCGCGGTCGCGCTCGCGATCGGCGCGTTCCTGATGCAGATCTCGGTGCAAGGCGCATGGGGCGTGATCCCGGTCCACCTGAACGAGATCTCGCCGGACGAGATCCGCGCGACCTTCCCCGGTTTCGTCTACCAGCTCGGCAATCTGCTCGCGGCCGGCAACGCCACCTGGCAGGCGCAGATCGCGGTCAGCCACGACAACAACTATGGGCTCGCGCTCGCGATCGTCGCGGGCATCGTCGCGGTCGTGATCGCCGTGCTGATCCTGTTCAGCCGCGAACGGCGCGGCATCGACATGACGCAGTCCGCCGCGACCAGCACCGCCGCCTAGCCACACGAAGTGCAGTGCATCATCGTGCGGGGCGCGCCACGGCGCGCCCCGCGCCTTTTCATGCTGCAACGCACCTCAAACTCTAGAGGAATCTATCGACAAAGATGCTTGCCGCCGACCCTCGACGCTTTTTATCTTAATAAAAACGGTTGTTTCAATTACATATTTGAATCGCTTGTTCGCGGGCCGGGAAACCGGCATGGGAGGCGGAACATGGCAGTTCGTCAAGCCAGCCGGCAATCCGGCGGGACGAAGGCGCGCATCCTCGATGCGGCCGAAGATCTCTTCATCGAACATGGCTTCGAGGCGATGTCGATGCGGCAGATCACTTCGCGCGCCGCGGTGAATCTCGCCGCGGTCAACTATCACTTCGGCAGCAAGGAGGCGTTGATCCACGCCATGCTGTCGCGGCGGCTCGATCAGCTCAACGAGGAGCGCCTGCGGCTGCTCGATCGCTTCGACGCGCAGCTCGGCGCGAACGTGACCTGCGAGCACGTGCTCGGGGCGATGTTCATTCCCGCGCTGCAGGCCTCGCGGGATCCGCAGCGCGGCGGCCGCGCGTTCCTGCGGCTGATCGGGCGCGCCTACACCGATCCGTCGACGTTCGTGCGCAGTTTCCTGACCGCGCATTACGCCAGCGTCGCGGGCCGCTTCTTCGATGCGTTCCAGCGCGCGCTGCCGAACCTGCCGCGCGCCGAACTCGGCTGGCGGCTGCACTACGCGATCGGTGCGTTGTCCGGCGCGCTCGCGGGCGCCGAGACCGACAGCCTGATCGAGGAATTCTCGCAGGGCCGCACGATGAACGACGTGCAGCTGATCGCGCGATTGTCGTCGCTGATCGTCGCCGCGCTCAAGGCGCCGATGCCGGACGCGACCCAGCTCGCGATCTTCGCCGCCGTGCTCGGCGATGCGGCGGCGGCCGGCGCGACGCTGCCGCCCGATCTGTGCCCGCTTGCCCAGAGCATCGCGCCGGTTCGCCAGAGCGCCCCCGCCGATACGCCCGAGCCGCACACGACCTGACCCACCCCACCCCGCAGCGCGCGGCGCACGCCGCGCAGCCCGGCGCCGTCGCGCGCCGGCGCGTCGAGATCATCAGCCAGGAGACTCCGATGACCGCCCCCGTCGTATCCGCCGCGGCCCAGACGCCGAACACCGATGGCGTCTGGTATGCCTCGTATCCGCGCGGCGTGCCGCATGAGATCGATCTCACGCAGTACGAATCGCTGGTCCAGTATTTCGACGAGTGCACGGCGCGCTACACGGATCGGACCGCCTATCTCAGCGCGGGCGCGAAGCTCGGCTACGGCGCGCTCGCGCGCAAGGTGGACGCGTTCGCGTCGTACCTGCAACGCATCGGCGTGCGGCCCGGCGACCGGGTCGCGATCATGCTGCCCAACACCTTCCAGTATCCGATCACGCTGTTCGGCGCCTTGAAGGCCGGCGCCGTGGTGGTCAACGTGAACCCGCTCTACACCGCGCGCGAACTCGCGCATCAGCTGAAGGACAGCGGCGCGCGAACGATCGTCGTATTCGAGAATTTCGCGAAGACGCTCGAAGAGGCCCTGCCCGGCACCGTGATCGAGAACGTGCTCGTGACCGCGCTCGGCGACCTGCTCGCGGACGGCCTCAATGCGAAAGGCCGGCTGATCAACTTCGTGCTCAAGCGCGTGAAGAAGCTCGTGCCGGCCTATCGCCTGCCCGGGGCGGTGCGGCTGCGGACGGCCCTCGCGCAGGGCGCGCGCCGTCCGGCCACGCCCGTGCCGCTGACCCGCGACGCGCTCGCGTTCCTGCAGTACACGGGCGGCACGACCGGCGTGGCGAAAGGCGCGATGCTCACCCACGGCAACCTGATCGCGAACCTGCTGCAGGCCAAGTCGTGGGTCTCGGACCAGATGACGGGCGACGTCGAGACCGTGCTGACGCCGCTGCCGCTCTATCACATCTACTCGCTGACCCTCAACGCGCTGATCTTCATCGGCCTGGGCGGCCGCAACATCCTGATCGCCAATCCGCGCGACACCAGGATGGTGATGAAGATCCTGCGCAACGAAACCTTCACGGGGATCACCGGCATCAACACGCTCTACAACGCGTTCCTCGACAACGAGGAATTCCGGCGCCGCGACTTCTCGCAGCTCAAGCTCGCGATGGCGGGCGGCATGGCGATGCAGCGCTCGGTCGCGGAGCGTTTCAAGACGGTCACCGGTTGCCCGATCGTCGAAGGCTACGGGCTCACCGAGTGCTCGCCGATCGTCACGATGAACCCGGTCGACCTGCAGGACATGCACGATTTCAGCGGCTCGATCGGCCTGCCCGCGCCGTCGACCCGGGTGCGCCTGCGCAAGGAGGACGGCAGCTGGGCGAACCTCGGCGAACCGGGCGAGCTGTGCGTGCAGGGGCCGCAGGTGATGCGCGGCTACTGGCAGCGCCCCGACGAGACCGCGAAGGTGATCGACGCCGAGGGCTGGTTCTCGACCGGCGACATCGGCGTGATGGACGACAAGGGCTTTGTCCGCCTGATCGACCGCAAGAAGGACATGATCCTGGTGTCGGGCTTCAACGTCTATCCGAACGAGATCGAGGAGGTCCTGGTGATGCACCCCGGCATCCGGGAAGCGGCCGCGATCGGCGTGCCGGACCCGGTGCAGGGCGAGCGGGTCAAGGTGTTCGTGGTGCCGCGCGACGCGTCGCTGACGGTCGACGAGGTGCTCGCCCACTGCCGCAAGAACCTGACCGGCTACAAGACCCCGAAACTGGTGGAGTTCCGCGACGCGCTGCCTCAGACCAACGTCGGGAAAATCCTGCGCCGCGCGCTGCGCGATGAGGCGCTGGCGAAACTTGCGAGCCGAAAGGAGCACTAAGCAGTTTTGTCGGCCTATTTCCGGGAGGCAGGGATGACACAGATCGAAGCACGCGGCACGTCCGCGCAACGGCTGCGCAAGCGGCTCGCGGCCACGGCGCTGGCGGGCGCCCTCGCACTCGCGGCAGGCCCGGCGGCGGCGGACGCAACGCCCGCCGCCGAAGCGGCCGCCCTGCCGCCGGACCTCGCGAAGGTCGTGAAGCTGCCGGTCGAGCAGCAATCGCGCTGGCTGCGCACGGCCGCTCGCCAGGGCACGCTGGAAAAACTCGACGACGCGACGCTGACCGCCCTGTTCACCGCGCTCGATCCGCTCGCTGTGCCCGGCTATATCGCCGCGGGTCCGAATGGCTACCCGTCCTACGAATTCACGATGCGGCGCGAGGAGCGGATCCGCGGCAAATGGCCGGATACGCCGGACCACATGCTCGTGCGGACCACGCGCGAGCCGCTGCGGATCTACGCGAAATGGCTGCCGGACGGCGCGCACGCGGGCCAGGAAACGATCTACGACGCCACCAAGCGCAGCGACGAGATGTACGGGCACCTGGGCGGCCTGCTCGGCAAGATCCCCATGTGGACCGCGATCGACGGCACACTCGCGCGCTCGCAGTCGAACCATCAGGTTCGCGACCTCGGCACCGAGTACATCGCCAACCAATACCTGACCGAAGGGAAGAAGTACCTGGAAGCCGGAGTGAGCCGGCCGACCCATGTCGAAGTGAAGACGCTCGGCGGCGTGCGCGTCGTCGCGCTGACCTACGAGACGCCGACCGGCCGGCCGCAGTTCTATGCGAAGAAGGAAACGCTCGGGCTCGACCTGCGCCAGCCCTATTTCCGGACCGTCGAGTCCTATGACAACGACGGACGGATCTTCGAGCGGATCGTGTTCGAGAAGATCGCGCCGAAACCCTTCGACGATGCGACCTTCGACCCGAAGAATCCCGAGTACAAGTTCTGACCGCCGCCATACGACGCGACATCGGGCCGCGCCGCCGCCCACGCCGCGAGGCGGGCCGCCCGCGCCCGTTCGCCCCCGCGCGTCGCGCCCGGCGCAAGCACGGCGCAGCCGGTCCGCCTCGCCGTCACGCCCCTGTCACGGGCGCGCGCGGCCCGCGCCGTCGCGGCCACGGTCACATCGCCGTCGCGCCCCGCCGGACGGCGTTCGGCCGAACGGACAAATCGCGCAAACCGGCCCAAGCGTCTATAGTGGGTAACGGTTAGACACAAACACACGCGCACGCACCTGGGTCGAACAGGGTAAAATCCCGCCAAACACGGTGCGCTTTGCGCGCCGCGCTAACGCATAACTCTCATCTGACGCCGGCTCCTGCCGCTTCTCAATGGCCAATCCTGCAGAATCCCATCCGCAAAACGACTTCATCAACGCCGCGCGCAAGGAGCGCAAACGCGTCGAAATCTATCTCGTCAACGGCATTCGCCTCACGGGATGCATCGAGTCGTTCGATCAGTACCTGGTGATGCTGCGCACGCCCGTCGGTCTGCAAGGCATCTACAAGCGCGCAATTTCGACGATCCAGCTCGACACCGGCGGTTCCCGCCCGGGCGGCCCGCGCGGGCCGCGCACGGGTGGTCACGGCGGTGGCCGCCCCGGCGGCCGCGAAGGCGGTGGCCACAGCCCGTACGGCTCGCATGGCGGCGGTCGCGAATCGCGCGGTGACGGCTACCCGCCGCGCGAATCCCGCGGCGACGGCTACGCCCCGCGCGAGCCCCGTGAGCCGCGCGGCGACTACACCCCGCGCGAGCCCCGCGACACCTCGTATGGCGCGCCGCACGATGGCGCGGGCGGCGCCCCGTCCGCGCCGGAGCGCAGCAACAACGGCGCCGGCCCCGTGATCGTCACGCGCCGCCGCCGCCCGCTCGGCCCGACCGACAGCGAATAAGCCGCGCGCGGCAGCAAAAAAGGCAGGCCATCGGGCCTGCCTTTTCTTTTTGTCCGGCTGTTTCGCTTGCCGCGGGTCCGATGAAACGAAACCCGCAGGCTTCGTTCCCCGTTTTCAGACCCCGCTCAGTGCGTGTTCGGCAAACCCGCGTCGGCCTGCCGCTGCAGCGAACGGACCTGCTGTTGCAACTGCCGCAGCTGCGCCTGCAACGCTTCCTTCTGCGCCTGCAACGCCGCGGCTTCGTTGCGCGTCGCCTTCTGGCGGTTCGCGACCGCCGTCTGCTGCTCGCGCGCGACGCTCAAGTCGGCCTGCAGGCGGCTCGCCCGCTGCTGCACGACCGCGATCTGGCGATCGGTCTGCGCCTTTTGCGATTCCAGCCGGGCCGACTGCAATTCGGTCGTGGCCAACGACTCCGCCTGCCGGGAGAAATCGCGGTAGATCGCCTCGGCGCGCACCTCGTTGGTGGTCTTGATCACGCGCCAGAATGCCTTTTGCTGGAACAGCGCGACGAAATAGGTGCCTTCCTTGATATTGAACAACAGGCTCGCGCCGTAGCTGCCGTTGTACGCAGTACGCATCTCGGTCAGGTCGTGCGACTGGATCTGGCGTTGCAGATCGTCGATCGTGCTCTGCGCGCTCGCGTCGGGCTGCACGGGCTGCGGGTTCGTCGCGGGCAACGGTTGCGGGGCGGCCGTCGACAGGTTCAGCACACCGGCGGCAGGCGCCGCGGCCGCTGCGGGCGCGGCTGCCGAATCGCTGTCCAATGCCTGCGCCTGAGCGCCTTGCATCCCTCCCATCGCTGCCAGCGCTGCCAGCGCAATGAATGCGCTCCCCAATACCCTTTTATGGCTCATTTAGAGATTCCCGCACAGATTAATTTTAATTCTGCCTACAAGCTTCCTATTATCACTCACTTTCGCGGGCTTCGGGCTCTTCGTCGAAAATCTGATACTTGCGCATCTTCTCCCACAGCACCTTGCGGCTGATGCCCAGCTGCTGCGCGGTGTCCTGGCGCCGCCAGCCGTTCGCGTCGAGCGCGGCGATCACGCGGCTGCGCTCCGTCATGTCCCATTTGCTGCGATCGACGAAGACCTCCGCCGCGCTCTCGGCGGGCACCGGCTGCGCGGCGCTGCGCGCGTGCGCGACGAGCCGCTGCAGCCGCGCCGCGTCCCAACCGCCCGTCTGCCGCACCGTCACCCCGACCCGCTCCGCCAGGTTGTGCAGCTCCCGCACGTTGCCCGGGAAATAGGTATCGGCGACCGCGTCGGCGAGCCAGTACGGCAAATCCGGCAGCGCGGCGAGCCGCTCCTCGCCGACCACCGACGCCACGAACGACTTGAACAGCGCGATCTTGTCGACCGCGCCGCGCTCCTCGAGCGAGGGGATCGACAGCTCGATCACCGCAAGCCGGTAATAGAGATCCGCGCGGAACAGCCCGTCCTTGACCAGTTGCGGCAGCTTCTTGTTGCTCGCCGCGACCAGCCGGAAATCGACCGTCACGGGCGTCACCGCGCCGACCCGCAGCACCGCGCCGTCCTCCAGCACCCGCAGCAGCTTGACCTGCTGGTAAAGCGGCAAATCGCCGACTTCGTCGAGGAACAGCGTGCCGCCCGCCGCCTGCTCGAAATACCCTTTATGCGCAACAACCGCGCCCGTAAACGAGCCTTTCGCGTGGCCGAAGAACAGCGACTCGAACAGGCCATCGGGGATCGCGCCGCAATTGACCGGCACGAATTCGCCGAGCCGGTAGCGCGAATGCTTGTCGTGCAGCAACTGCGCGATGCGCTCCTTGCCGACGCCGGTTTCGCCGTGCAGCAGGACGTTGGTGTCGCAGTCGGCGAACATGTCGACTTCCTGCAACAGCGCCTGCATGCATTCGGAATGCGCGACGAGCGCGCTCGGCGCGAGCGTCTTCGCGGCGTGCGCACGCAGCTGGGTCGCGAGCTTCGAAATCATGCCGCGCAGTTCCGCGCAGGTGAAATCGAGCGGCAGGATGTGCGAGTAGTCGGGCGGATACTGGGAAGCGTCGTGGCCGCGGGCGGCGCCCACCCACACGACCGGCATGCCGATGTTGGCCTGCCAGTCGCGCAGGAACGCCGCGCCGCTCTCGATCATGCTGACGCTGATGATCGCGAGCGAGGGGCGCAGCGCGGTGCGCTCCGGCGACAGCACGACGCTGTCCGCGCGGATCACCTCGACATCGAAGCTCGCCATGCAGCGGGCGACCCGGTCGACGATATCGGCCTTGCCTTCCCAGACATACAGATCAAGCTCTTCGATTGCGTTCGTGTTTCTCATCGTAAGCGACTATCTTCAATAAACCGTTTGCGATGCGCGACAGGTCAGCGCCTCGTTGTGGACCGTGGCGGAGCCGATCTGGGCGCCGAGCAGGTTGAGCAGCGGGACGACGAGCGCGTCGAGGGTGCTGTATAGCGGCGTCAACAGCGGCGTCAGGGCGCTGATGATCGAACCCAAGCCCTGCGCCCCCAAGGCGAGCGGCAGTCCCAGGATCGTCACCGTCAGGCCGTTTGGCGAACTCAAGCCCTGAGCAAGACTCTGCACCGCGTTGCCCAGCACGGAACCCACCGCGTTCGAGTTCGCCGTCTGGTAATCATCCGAATCGCCCGTGATCCCATTGAACGTCAAGGTGGCCGCGCTCGACTGCGGCAAGGTCGCGATCGCCTGGATATTCGCCTGGATCGTGATCAAATTGAGAATCGAGACGATCGTTGCGCTGTTGCAGCCAAACGCCTGACTCGCATTCAGGCCGAGCGGCGTGCCGATGCAGAGGTTCGCGAGCCCGGGCAGCACGCCGACCACCGCCGTGCTGGCGGCGGTCGTGGTCGCACAGTTGGTCGACTGCAACCAGGCCGTACCCGGGGCGATCTGCAAGGCCACGGGCAGCTGGACGCTGATCGGGAGCAAGTTGCCGACTATCGCTCCCAGCAAGCCCAACCCGGCGGTCGCCAGATTCGCCGTCCCCAGCCCGATATTCAGGTACAGCCGCACCGCCGCCGTCCGGGCCAGCGTCCGCCACTGGCCGGTCGACGGATTCATCCCAGCCTCGCCCACTGCCAGTACCGGCGGCTCGATGATCTGCACCTGCAAGGTCACGCCCTGCCCCGCCAACTGCAGCCCTGTCGCCAACTGCACCGCCGGCTTGCCCGCCGCCGCCACCTCGGCCGAGACCATGATCGCATCGAACACGTTGATCTGCGCATCGACCGCCGCCTGCGTATTCGCGAGCCCGACTGCGATGACGCCCGATCCGCCGTTGCTGCTGCCGACATTGATCAGGTTGCCGCCCGGAACCTGCGCATTGACGATCGTCTGCATCGCGCCGATCGCAGCCTGGAGGTTCGCATTGACGACCTGCGTGCGCGTCAGCGCGTTCAGCATCAACTGCATGAACTGCCCCGCCGTCACCGGCAGCGAGAGCAGTTGATCGACCGTCCCCACGCCCGCCGCCACCATCAGATCCTGGATCTTGATCGTCGAGCCGACGAGCGCCTGATACGACGCCACGCTCAGATTCAGGCTCGTGCCGAGCAGCGCGTTGAGCAGTTGGTTGACCGCGCCGTTCTGCAGGCTCGCGAGCGTCGTGCCGATCGTGAACTGGTCGGTGTTGGTGGCGCGCGCGGTCGACACCGCCTGCACCGTGCGGGCCGGCCCCATGAAGAAGTACGGCACGTTCTGCGAGACGGTCACCTGGACCGCATTCAGCTGCGTCCCGCCCACCGAGAAATAGCTGGGCGGCGCGTTGTTCTGGATATCCCAGCGCCCGCACGCGACCTGCAGCGTGCTGGAAAAGCCGTTCGCGGTCGCGTTCTGCTGTGCGGTCGCGGTCGGCTGGATGCACTGGTCGTCCATCTTCTGCGCGGCCGCAAGCGCCGACATGTCGGCGACCCTTTGCAAATTACGCCGCACGTAGAACACATTGCCGATGTCGATGACACCAAGCACGATGGTGGCGACGAGCAGCCACAACACCGCCATCACCGCGAGCGAGCCGCGTTCACGCCGGCTGCCGCGTGGCGGCCGGCGTTTCAAGGTGCGGGCGTGGGACATGATCGCCTCACTGTGACGAGGACGCCGGCGTCAGCGAAGAACTGCTGCTGCCTCCGCCGCCGCTCGAGGACGCCGCCGAGCCGAAGAATTCCGGGATCTTGTTCTTGAACGAATCGAGATAGCGCTGGTACGCCAGCGACGCAGCCGCGCCGAGCATCGGCTGTTCCTGCACGGCGGCCCGGTTGCTGCCCTGCAGGTCGAGCCACGCCAGCGTCGCGTGGCCGATTTCCGAGGCGGGCGGCGTCGCGTTGACGGGCGCGGCCTGGGCGGGCTGAGCCTGCGCCTGCGCGCCCGACGCGCCGAGTGCGCCCACCAACAGCATGGCACTGATCCACCGGCGCCGCGTCGCGGCCCGGTTCGTCGCATGGTCGAATACGTGCGTCATGATCATCCCCCGGTAAATGGCCACCCTCTCAGCGCGCGAACCGCTGCAACAGCGGCACCGTCGGATCGAAGGCCTGCGTGCTGACCCCGCTTGCCCCAGCCCCGGCCGCCGCGGGCGCGCCGGCCAGCGGCGCCTGCGGCGCGGTGGCGCGTTCCCGTGCGCGCATGGCCGCGCTGATCTTCGCCGCGTCGTCGCGGATTTGCGCGCGGACCTCGGGCGCCAGCTTCTGCTCGTTCATCAGCCCGAGGGCCTCGCGCGCATGCCCGTTCGCGCTCAGGAACAACGCGAGGTTGCTCAGGATCTTCGGATTGCTCTGGTCCAGCTCCGCCGCCTTCATCAGCGGCACCCGCGAACCCGCCACATCGCCCTCGCGCATCCGCGCATAGGCGAGATCCGACAGCGTCAGCGGGTCGGTCGGTGCAAGCACCGACGCCTGCGCCAGTTCGCGCGAGGCCCGCGCGAAGTCGCCCGACGCGCCCGCCAGCAATCCCAGCCCGCGATATCCGCGCGCGGCGAGCGGCGTGTTCAGCAGCTGCTGGTAGGCGGCCGCGCTCGCGACCGGCTGGTCGGTCGCGCGCAGCGCGTCGGCGCGCAGCAGAATCGTGTCGGGCAGCACGCCGTACTGCTTCTCGTAGGCGTCGATGTGCGCGAGCGACGCGTAGTACAGCCCCTGCGCCTGCATCCGCCCGATCAGCCCGAGGTACATGCCGGGCGTGTCGGGCGTCGCGTTCTTGTCCGCGGCCGCCTGCATCAGCGCGGCCCGTTCGGCCTGCGGACCGATCCCGTAGCCCTGCTCCTTGAACGCGCAGCCGGCCAGCGCCAGCGCGCACAGCGCGAGTCCCGCGAGCATGGGCGATGAAGCGGATCGTTTCATGATGTCCTCTCGTTGCGCGGCGCGCTCAATGGCTCGCCGCCTGGCCAAGCGTATGCAATACGGCGAGCATCCCGGGGCCGGCCGTCACGATGAACAGCGCCGGCAGCAAGGTCAGGATCATCACGCCCGTCATCTTCACGGTCAGCCGGCCGATCCGCTCGCGCAGCATCGAGCGCCGTACGTCGCGCAGCCGGTCGCCGAACTGCTTGAGCGGCTCCTGTACCGCGCCGCCATGTTTATCCACCTGGATCAGCAGCCGCACGATCGCGCGCAGATCCTCGTTGCCGAAACTCGTCGCGAGCCGCTGCAGCGATTGTTCGCGCGTGCGCCCGGCGCCGAACTGCCGCTGCGCGATCCCCAGCTCGGACGACAGCACCGGCAGCATGCCCTTGAAGTCGTTGATCACGACCTGCATGCTCTGGTCGAGCGACAGGCCGACGCCCTGCAGCAGCCGCAGCATGTCGACGAGCAGCGGCAGTTCGTCGACGACCGACTGGCGGCGCGCATTCGCGCGGCGCCGGATATAGACCTTCGGCAGCATGAAGCCGACGATCATCGCGACGCCGACCCACAGGGTCCAGCGGCTTTCCTGCACGCGCCCGCTGATCAGCACCGCGACCACGATCGGCAGCGCGAGCGCGCAGACGATCCGCGCGCTCAGGAAGATGCCGCGGGTGCGCGTGTCGACGTAGCCGCACTGTTCGAGCAGCCGCCGGTCCTCTTCCGCGACGATCCGCTGGCCGATCCGCGTATCGAGCAGGTCCATGCCGATCTTGCCCGCGCGATCGAGCAAGGTGGCGAAGCGCTGCCGCCCGGCGGGCGGTTCGTCGGCCGGCTGCGCGCGCGCGGCCGGCGCACCTGCCTGCACGGCGCGCGCGGCGGCGGCCTCGACCGCCGCCGCGCGCTGATCGAGCGCCTCGACCAGCGCCTTTTCGCTGCGCTGGACCAGCACGGCCCGCAATACGGCGAGCACGGCCAGCAACAGCACGCCGAACGCACCGAGACCGAGGGCAATCGCACCAAGACGGCTGGAATCCATCGTCATCACCTGAGGCGGGCAAGCCGGTACAGCCAATAGCCGCCCGCGATCTGCAACAGGAACGCCACGTAGACCAGCTGGCGACCGAACTCGTCGAACCACATCGCACCGAAATATTGCGGACTGGTCGCGATCACGAAGCAGCCGATCCCGACCGGCAGCAAACCGAGCACCCAGGCGGACAGCCGGGTCTCGGCGGACATCGCGATCAGCTCGCGCTCCGCCTGTTCGAGATCGCGCATGAACACGGCCATGCGATCGAGCATCACGTCGGCGCGGCCGCCGTACTTCACGGACAGGCGCAGCACCGAGCCCACCAGTTCGAATTCGCGCACCCGGTACAGCTGCGCGATGTACACCATCGCGCGATCGATCTCGACGCCCGAGCGGAGCATCCGCGACACGTGGTCGAGACAGCCGCGCAGCGGCGCCTCGGTCACCAGCAGCGCGGCCTGGAACGCAGCCGGCACGCTGTTGCCGAGCGTCACGAGCCGCACGATGCCGTCGAGGAACGACGGCAGCTGACGGACGATCTGCAGCCGGCGCCGCTGCATGCGCGACACCAGCCAGAACACCAGCAGCGTCACGCCGCCGATCAGCGTCGCGCCGGCGGCGAGCAGGCCCCCTTCCGCCCACGCCCACAGCGACAGCACGACGATCACCACGAGCAGCAGGATGATCCGCCCCCGGACCTCGTCAAGACCCGCGCGATTCGAGAAATTGAGCCACGATTCGAGCAGCTGTTCGCGCCAGCGCGCCCAGCCCGCGAGCGTCTTGCCCGCGCTCGCGGGGCGCGCCGCCGCCTTCGGCGCGGCGGCAGCGGCCGCCGCGCCCGGCTTGTCGACCGGACGCGCCATCGGTTCGAGCCGGCTGTCGATGAAGCGCGCGGTATGCGCGCGCTCCTGGCGCGCGTCGCCGCGCCGCCACAGCGCCAGCGCGCCGGCCGCCAGCACCAGCGCGACGACCAGCACCCAGAGGGCGGCGCTAGACATTGAAGCCTCCGCCGCCGCCGCGCCCGAAGCCGTCGCCCGCGGCCGCGCCGCCCGCCGGCGCGAGCGTCTGGCGGAAGCGAGTGAGCTTCGGCGAATGCGGATGGATGCCGAGCGACTCCCAGGCGTCGACTTCCTCGCCGTCGGCCATCACGCGCGGCTCGTAGCGATACAGCTCCTGGGTCGCGATGATGTTGTCGGACAGGCCCGTCACTTCGGTCACCGACAGGATGCGACGCCGCCCGTTCGAGAGCCGGCCGATCTGGACGATGAAATCGATCGCGTTGGCGATCTGCCGGCGCAGGCTCGACTCGGTGCCCTGGAAGCCCGCGAAGCCCGCCAGCATTTCGAGCCGGTACAGACATTCGCGCGGCGAGCTGGCGTGCACCGTGCCCATCGACCCGTCGTGGCCGGTGTTCATCGCCTGCAGCATTTCGAGCACTTCGCCGCCGCGCACTTCGCCGACGATGATCCGGTCGGGCCGCATCCGCAAGGTGTTGCGCAGCAGGTCGCGAATCGTCACGACGCCGCTGCCGTCGAAGCCGCCCGGCCGGCTTTCGAGCCGCACCACGTGGGGGTGGTTCAGCGACAGCTCGGCCGTATCCTCGATCGTCACGACCCGCTCGACCTCCGGGATATGAAAGGCGAGCGCATTCAGGAGCGAAGTCTTGCCGGAGCTGGTGCCGCCCGACACGAGGACGTTGCAGCGCGCGGCGACGGCCGCCTGGAGCAGCGCGCCGATTTCGTCGTTGTAGGTCCCGTTGCCGAGCAGGTCGGACGGCTTGAGCGGATCCTTGCGGAATTTGCGGATCGACACGATCGGACCGTCGATCGACAGCGGCTCGATCACGACGTTGACCCGCCCGCCGTCCGGCAGACGCGCGTCGACCATCGGATTCGACTCGTCGAGCCGGCGCCCGATCGGCGCCAGGATCCGGCGCACGATCCGCAGCAGGTGCGCGTTGTCGGTGAAGCGCACCGGCAGCTTCTCGAGGATCCCGTGGCGCGACACATAGATGTCGTTGTAGCCGTTGATCAGGATGTCTTCGACGTGCGGATCGGCCAGCAGGTCCTCGATCGGCCCGAACCCGGCCAGCTCCTTGGTCAGGGCCTCGGCGATCGTCCGCACCTCGTTCTCGTTGAGCGGAATCCGGCGCAGCCGGACGAAGCTGTCCATCTCCAGGTCGACGAACTGGTTGATCGCCTGCCGCGACCAGCGGCCGAACTCCGCGCCGAGCTCCTCGATGCGGGTCAGCAGATGTTCGTGCGCCGCGTTCTTGATGTCGTGGAACTGCTGCGACTGCGAGAACGGCGCGGCGCCGTCGGCGAATTGGATGTCGTGTGCCATCGCTTAAGACCGCTTGGACGAGAGTTGAATGAAACGCTTGAGCGCGGACAGACCGCTTGCCGCACGCGGGCTGCGCGGCGCGGCGCCGCTCGCGAGGCGCTCGACGAGCGGCTCGAGAGCGCGCACATAGGGATCGCGCTCGGCCGTCTCGACGATCAGCCGTCCCTGGTTCGCCGCATGGCCGATCGGCACGCGGCGCGCAGGCAGCGTCGCGACGAGCGGCAGGCTCAGGCGCTCGGCGATCTGCGCGGACGCGAGCCCGAGCGCCGGGTCGTACTGGTTCACGACAAGCCGGATCGTCTCGGCGTGCACCCCGGCCTCGCGCAGCCCGTCGAGCAGTTCAACCGCCGACACGACCGAGGCCACCCCCTGATCGCACACGAGCCAGGCCTCGTCGGCGACATTGGTCACCTGCGAGACGAACTCGCGGTTCGAGAAGCCGCCGAGGTCGATGATCTGGTGATCGAAGAATGCGCGCAGCCGGTTCACCAGCCCGACGCACGAGGCATACGATACGTCGCGCAGGTCGGCGAGGTTCGGCGGCAACGTGGTCAGCGCGACGCCGCTGGGATGACGCGCGAGCGCCGTATTGACGAAGGTGCGGTCGAAGCGGCGCAGATTGCGCACCGCCTCGACGAAATGAATCTCGCAGCGCGTGTTCAGGAACAGCGCGCCGTCGCCCGCGGGCAGCCCGAGATCGACGAGCGCGGTCTGCCGCCCCTGGCTCGCCGAACGCTTCTGCAGCAGCACCGACAGGTTCGCGGCCAGCGTGCTCACCCCCATGCCCGCGCGTGCGCCGAGCAGGACCGTGACCTTGCCGTGCCGGATCGCCGGCTCGCCGAGATGGTCGAGCAGACCGCGCGTGATGCGCAGCGCATCCTCCCCCGGCGCGCCGAAGTCGACGAAGTCGCGCACCCCGGCGCGCAGCGCGGCCAGCGCGCTCTCCGGCTCCGCGAGCGAACCGAGCGCGACCACGGGCAAGCCCGGGTGGGCGGCGCGCACCGCGGCGGCGGCGATGCTGGCCGCCGCCGCGCGATCGGCCGAGAAGTCGATGAACACCAGCGCCGGATTGAGCCCCGTGATGCGCTGCGCGAGCGCCGCCGGGTCGAGCGGCGACGCCTCCACCGCGCCCGCCGAGACCAGTGTCTGCGCGAGCCAGCGCACGTGCTCGTCATGCGACGAGGCACACACGAAATAGTCGGTGACGGCGGGTTCAGCCAATGACTGGGTTCTCGCGTTCATGTTGAACACCTCCGGTTACGCGCGGCGCGCCCGCGCCCCGCGCAGCGGCACGCAATCCCGCTGCGCCCCTGGCATCGCGGCGCAGCGCGCTCATTTCGAAAATCCCGGGCCGATATCCGGCGACAGCACGCCGCCCAGATACGACCGCCACACCGGCCCGTCGCGCTGCTCGGACAACTCGCCCGGCGTCGCGGGCAGCGGCGCGCCCTGCGCGATCGGCGCGACCAGGTGCGGCGTCACGATGATCACCAGCTCCTTGTCGTTCTGCTGATAGCTGAGGTTCTTGAAGAACGCCCCGATGATCGGCAAATCGCCGAGGAACGGCACCTTGTTCAGATTCGACGTCGTCTCGCGATCGATCAGGCCGCCGATCATGAAACTTTCCCCGTCGCCCAGCTCGACCGTCGTGTCGGCGCGCCGCGTCGTGAGCGCCGGCACCTGGATGCCGTCGATCGTGATCGAGTGCACGAAATCGAGCTGGCTCGACTCCGGCGCGACCTTCAGCGCGATCCGCCGTGGGCTCAATACGGTCGGCGTGAGCGTGAGCCCGACGCCGTAGGGCTTCCAGTCGATCGAAATGGTGCCGAGCGACTGCGGCACCGGCACCGGGATCTCGCCGCCCGCGAGGAAGCTCGCGCTCTGGCCCGACAGTGCGACGAGCGTCGGCTGCGCGAGCACGCGCGCGAGATTGTTCGCCTCGAGGATCGACAGGTCCGCGAACAGCCCGCGCGACGCGGAGCCGACGATCAGGTTGAACGCGGATGCGATCGGAATGTTCGCGTTGATCGAGGCCGTCGACGAGGTCCCGCCCGTCACCGACTGCAACCCGGACGGCGCGAACGAGCCGAACGTGAAGCCGTTGTTCTGCTTGAAGAGGTTGATACCGGCCTGCTTGATCACCGAGCGGCTGAACTCGACCACCCGCACGTCGACCTGCACCACGCTCTTGCCCGCGATCGTCGCCGCGTCGATCACCGCGCCGTCCTTGCTGACCATGGTCCTGGCGATCGCCAGCGCGTGCTCGTGCGAATCAGCCGACGCGGCGGAGCCGGTCACCACCGCGGTGCCGTTGAACGACCTCACGCTCGGCCCGCCCTGGCCGGACAATGCGCGCGCGGCGCCGCTGACGACGTTGACGTTGTAGACCATCGGCTCTTCGCGCCCCCGTTCCCACACCATGACATTGGTCGAACCCGCTGCCTTCGCGACCAACAGCACGCCGCCGCGTCCGCCCTTGACGACCAGCACGTCCGCGACGCTCGGATCGCCGACCGCGACCCGCTGCAGGTCGCGACCGCCGGCAAGCTGACGCTGCGCGCCGACCGACAGCTCGATCGTGCTCTCGCCCGCCGCGCCCGCGCCGGACACGACGAGCAGCGCACATACCGCAATGACCAATGCAATCAATTTATTTTTCATTGTGTCGGAGACCGCGTTGCGGCCTTCTCCCTACCGTCACTGGTTCAACTGCCCACCACCTCGATCAATAGGCGACCGTCTCGGCCCGCCCACCCCGTATGACCTCGATGCTGCCGCCCTGGCGCGGCGCAGCGTTCACGCGCGGCTTCGGCGCGGGCGCGCTGTCGCTGTGCGACAGATCACCCAGCACGAGCCCCAGCGCGGCCTGCGCCGACTGACTCTGGCTCGGCGCCGCGCGGATCGCGACCGTCTGCGCCGCGACCTCCTCGTCGCGCGGGCTGCGCAATGCAAGCACCAGCCGGCCGCTCGCCTCGGCGAGCGTCAGCGCGTCGACCTGCGCGGTCGGCACGGCCAGCACCGCGGTCCGCGCGGCGGAACCCGTCGGGCCGGTGGTGCCGTCGCGATCGGCGGTCGCATCGCCGAACGCGAGCACCCGCACCCGCGACAACAGCAGCCGCGCCTGTGACTTGGCGATTTCCGAGCCGCTCATGCCGAACCCGCCCTCGCGCTTCAGGCTCACGAACACGTCGACGAAATTGCCGGGCCGCAGCCGGCTGCCCACCGCGTTGGCCTCGTCGACCTTGACCGCGACCGCGCGCTCGCCCGGCGCGATCTGGTCGGCGAGCCCGGACATCAGCGCGGTCTCGACCACCGGCGCCTGCGCGGCGATCGCATTGACCGGAATCCGGCCCGCGACCGCCGCCGGATCACCGAACGCGCCCGGCGGCAACGCGCCCGCCTGCTGGATCTTCAGCGCATCGAGCGGAATCGGCTGGCCGGCGGGCAACGCGCGCACCGCGACGACGAGCGGGAAGCTGTGCGCAGGCACCGCCTGCACGATGGTCGTCGGGGCCGGCTGCGCCGGCTTGCGGCCGAGCACCCACGCATAGATGCCGAGGAGGACGGCGATCCCGATCAGCAGTCCCGCGATGATCTTCGTCAGATTGTTGGCCATGGTGTTGTTGTCGGAACAGCGAAAGAAAGGCTGAAACAAACCGGTCGCGTCAGGTTCCGCGGCGAGCGTGCCGTTAACGGCGCAAGGGCGGGCTCCTCATATGATCGTGGCGGGATTGATCTCGACCGTCGCCTGGCTCGTCAGCGTCGTCGGCAATGCGCCGGTGAACAGCGCGATCGTCGGCACCAGCGGGCTGCTCGCATACGGATAGGTGATCGTGACCTGCACGCAGTACATCGTCGCGTCGAACGAACACGGCTGCTGCGCGACGCTCGTGCAGGTGGCATTGGTCGACAGCCAGCCCGTCAGGCCGTTGGCGGCGGTGCAGGCGGCCGTCGCGCGCAGGCCGAGCGCAGCCGTGGGCGTGGTCGCCACCTGGTAGTTGAGCGCGGCGCGCGCGCCTTCGGTCGCGGCGAGCGTCAGGCTCTGCTGCGCGGCGAAGATCATCCCGTAGGTGACGATCGCGTAGAAGATCACGAAGAACAGCGGGAACAGGATCGCGAATTCGACCGCCGTCGCGCCTCGCTGGCGCCGGCTCCACAGCCGTGGCGTGATGGCAGGCTTCATTGCGCCCCCCCGGTGTAAGTAAGGTAGGCGAGCCAGCAGGCTGCCGGCACGACCAGGCACGCCGCATACGGCGTCGAGCGCCGCGCGCCCAGGGCGAAGGTCGGCGTGCCGCCCCGCCACAGCGTGACGAGCGAAGTCCGGGTCAGCAGCATCACGCCGAGCGCGTGGAGCCCCGCGGCGATGCTTGCGACAATCCACAGCCACGGCAGCGCGCTGATGCCGCACCAGGCGCCCAGGACGGCAAAGACCTTCACGTCGGCCGCGCCCATGACGCGCAATGCAAAAAATGGAAACAGCGAGACCAATCCAATACCGCCGCCCAACAACGCGCCGGAAAGCGTGGTACCGAATGGATTATGTCGGCCAGCTGTAAATATGAAAACCGCAATCAATCCGGAAATCACGAGCGCATTGGGAATACGGCGGTCGCGGCAATCGTCGATCGCGACTGCGGTAGCCCAGGCGAAAAAGAAAGCAACACTGAATAAGTGAACCATTTCAGCCTCAATCGCCCACGCAACGGTACGCGGATTGCCGAAGCAATCCGCGATTCGTAATAACGCGTAACAATCCAGTGCGTTATGCCGTCGGCAGCTTCGCAACGATGCTGGAGAACACGGCGTTCAGCGATGAGCCGAGCGTGCCGACGCTGGTGGCGATGACGACCGCGATCAGACCTGCGATCAGACCATACTCGATCGCGGTGACGCCCGTTTCTTCCCGTAGGAAGCGATTCATCAGTGCTTTCATGGTGATCCTCGTGCCTTGGAGTTTTCGTTGGCCCTAATGCGCCTCGCATAACGGCCCACTTTGCCGCATCGTCGTCCCCGGCGACGTGACAATTTCGTTATAGCTCGTATTTCAGGAGCTCTTCACAATTTGAAGCAAGTTAACAGTCATCGCTATAGCGTCCTCCTCGTGTACCAATTCGTACAAACCTTGCACGGACGAATCTTATATCCGAACCTCTTTGCCTTCCAACTTGTTTTATACATTTCGTTCAGACAATCCAACGTCACGTACACCTTATTTGTACGGCTTTTCGGTAGCACTTACACATAGGACTTACGATAGGTTAGATCTGCCAGCCTAATCCATCTATAAAACAATCGTTTCAAATTTCGAAGCACTGACTGCGTTACGCGATGTGCGTAACGCAAAACCCTCGGCGTTACGTTACGTACCCCGTGCGACGTATCGTCGTATTGTTCATTTCATCTGGTTTTCTCCTCGCGCCGCAGGGTAGGGAAATCCTTGCTGGACAAGGACGATCGTCCGTTTTTCGCGTGTTCCGAACAGACAGTCGAATGGTGTGGCACGGCAGTTGCAGGGTGGATATCGCGGTAACCACACACACACCACATGACAGCAACGCGAGGATGATATGGACACCCTGACTTTTGTACATGGCACGCTCCGGACGACTTTGATCGCGGCCACCGTGGCAACCATGCTTACCCTGACCGCTTGCGGCGGTTCCGGCACGCTCAGCTCGGGGCTCGGCGGCGGCTCCAGATCCGGTACGTCGGGCGGCGTGACCACCACGACGTCGGGCACCTCCTCCGGCTCCAGTTCCGGCACCTCGGGTTCCAGCTCCGGGACGTCCGGCTCCAGCTCGGGCACGTCGGGCTCGAGCTCGGGCACCAGCTCCGGTACGAGTTCGGGAACCAGTTCCGGCACCAGCTCGGGCACCGGCGCATCGGTCAACGCAGTCGGCTCGGTGCTCGCCGGCACCGGCAACATCGTCACGAATGTGGGCGCAACGGTATCCGGCGTCGGCACCGTGGTCGCCAATCAATCGCTGCCCGGCGTCAGCCCCCAGACGACGCAATCGCTCGGCGGCGTCGTCCAGCATGTCGGCGGCGCGGTCAGCGCGCTCGGCAACGGCCTGAACAGCGGCCTCGGCCAGCTCGGCGCCACCGCCAACCCGCTCGGCACCACGCTGGCCAGCACGGGCAACGTGGTCGGACAGCTCGGCGACGCGGTCACCAGCACCGGCGCCCTCGTGACCAGCCTCGGCAGCGGCCCGCTCGCACCGCTCGCGCCCGTCACCTCGGCCGTCGGCGGGCTCGTCGCCTCGCTCGGCAACTCGGTCACGACGACCGGCACGAATCTCGGCGTCGCGCTGTCGACCGGCCCGGTGCAGCAACTGACGCAAACGGTCAGCTCCGCCATCACGCCGATCACGACGATGGTCGGGAATACTACGCAAACGGTCGGCAACGCAACCGGCCTCGGCGCGCCGGTCAACACCCTGCTCGGCACCATCGGCAACGGCCTCAATCAGGCCGGCGCCCTGCTCGCATCGACGGGCGGCAACCCGGTGACGACCGGGCTCGGCGGCACCGTGTCGGCGACCGGCAACACCGTCAAGTCGGTGGGCGGCCTGCTGTCCGGCACCGGCGGCGCCAATCCGCTCGCGCCGATCACCGGCATCGTCAACGGCCTGACCGGCACGCTCGGCGGCGGCGTCGGCGGCGGGAGCGGCGGCACCAATCCGCTTGCCCCCATCACCGGCCTCCTCTCGACCGTCACCGGCGCACTCGGCGGTGCGACGGGCGGCGCAGGCGGCGCCAACCCGCTCGCCCCCGTCACCGGCCTCGTCTCGACCGTCACCGGTGCGCTCGGCGGTGCGACGGGCGGCG